>CP053915.1:2495000-2812500 GCA_021496925.1 Acidovorax sp. YS12 | reverse complement strand
CGAATGCTGACATGAGTAGCGTTAAAGGGGGTGAAAAGCCCCCTCGCCGTAAGCGCAAGGTTTTCTACGCAACGTTCATCGGCGTAGAGTGAGTCGGCCCCTAAGGCGAGGCAGAGATGCGTAGTTGATGGGAAACAGGTCAATATTCCTGTACCGATGTGTAGTGCGATGTGGGGACGGAGAAGGTTAGCTCAGCCAACTGTTGGACATGTTGGTTCAAGCCTGTAGTCGTGCCCGGTAGGCAAATCCGCCGGGCTTAGATGAGGGGTGATAACGAGTCTGCTTGCAGACGAAGTGAGTAATACCCTGCTTCCAGGAAAAGCCACTAAGCTTCAGCTACACACGACCGTACCGCAAACCGACACTGGTGCGCGAGATGAGTATTCTAAGGCGCTTGAGAGAACTGCGGAGAAGGAACTCGGCAAATTGATACCGTAACTTCGGGAGAAGGTATGCCCCAAGTAGGTGAACTCGTACAGAGGGAGCCAAAAGGGGTTGCAAAAAATCGGTGGCTGCGACTGTTTAATAAAAACACAGCACTCTGCAAACACGAAAGTGGACGTATAGGGTGTGACGCCTGCCCGGTGCTGGAAGATTAAATGATGGGGTGCAAGCTCTTGATTGAAGTCCCAGTAAACGGCGGCCGTAACTATAACGGTCCTAAGGTAGCGAAATTCCTTGTCGGGTAAGTTCCGACCTGCACGAATGGCGTAACGATGGCCACACTGTCTCCTCCGCAGACTCAGCGAAGTTGAAATGTTTGTGATGATGCAATCTCCCCGCGGAAAGACGGAAAGACCCCATGAACCTTTACTGTAGCTTTGTATTGGACTTTGAACGGATCTGTGTAGGATAGGTGGGAGGCTTTGAAGTGAGGTCGCTAGATCTCATGGAGCCAACGTTGAAATACCACCCTGGTGCGTTTGAGGTTCTAACCTAGGTCCATTAGCTGGATCGGGGACAGTGCATGGTAGGCAGTTTGACTGGGGCGGTCTCCTCCCAAAGCGTAACGGAGGAGTTCGAAGGTACGCTAGTTACGGTCGGACATCGTGACGATAGTGCAATGGCATAAGCGTGCTTAACTGCGAGACTGACAAGTCGAGCAGATGCGAAAGCAGGACATAGTGATCCGGTGGTTCTGTATGGAAGGGCCATCGCTCAACGGATAAAAGGTACTCTGGGGATAACAGGCTGATACCGCCCAAGAGTTCATATCGACGGCGGTGTTTGGCACCTCGATGTCGGCTCATCTCATCCTGGGGCTGTAGTCGGTCCCAAGGGTATGGCTGTTCGCCATTTAAAGAGGTACGTGAGCTGGGTTTAAAACGTCGTGAGACAGTTTTGTCCCTATCTTCCGTGGGCGCTGCAGATTTGAGGAAGCCTGCTCCTAGTACGAGAGGACCGGAGTGGACACACCTCTGGTGTACCTGTTGTCACGCCAGTGGCATCGCAGGGTAGCTAAGTGTGGAAGAGATAACCGCTGAAAGCATCTAAGCGGGAAACTCGTTTCAAGATGAGATCTGCCGGGGCCTTGAGCCCCCTGAAGAGTCGTTCTAGACCAGGACGTTGATAGGCTGGGTGTGGAAGCGCAGTAATGCGTTAAGCTAACCAGTACTAATTGCTCGTGCGGCTTGACCCTATAACTTTGACATACCGTCAGACAGTTATGCCAAGCACGCAATCAAATGAATGATTCGTCTCTATGAATTCGCTCTCCTGGCAAAAACCAGGAAAGCAACCGTTTAAGCCTGATGACCATAGCAAGTTGGAACCACTCCTTCCCATCCCGAACAGGACAGTGAAACGACTTCGCGCCGATGATAGTGCGGATTCCCGTGTGAAAGTAGGTCATCGTCAGGCTAATATTGTGAAACCCCCCGCAGCTACCAAGCTACGGGGGGTTTTCGTTTTTGCGCTCTGGTTATTGCGGGATAACGATATCCATCAAGCCCAGCGAGCGCGCCATCAGCACTGCCTGAGAGCGTTGCTGCACGCCCAGCTTCTCGAAGATGTGCTTGAGGTGGGTTTTGACAGTCTCGGCGGAAATGGCAAGGGCGCGTGCGATCTCCTTGTTGGAGCAACCCTGCGCGACCAGTCCGATTACCCGGGCTTCGCGTTCGGTGAGTGCGCTTTGTACCGCGGCCGTGGCGGGCGCGGCGGCCATCAGGTGACGTACGAGGTCCACGCATTCACCGCTGCACTCCCTGGAAACCAGAAAACGCGCCAGCAGGCCACGCAGTTCATCGCCTTCGTCGAGCACACTGCGCAACGCGCCGCTGCGCTGTGCATCCTGCAAGGTGGCGCGCAGTTGGGCGAAGCACGCCTCCTGCTCGCCCGCGGCCATGTGGGCGATGGCCAGGCAGGCGCCGATTTGTAGCGCGCGCAGGTCCTGCGCCGCGTCCTGCGCGGCCTGCAGCAGGCGGGCGAACGCCTGGCGCGCTTCGCCGATGCGCTGGTCGGCCAGCGCCATGCGCGCCAGGGCGATGTCGCGCAGCACCAGCAGGTCCGAGCGCGCGCACGGCGGCTCGGCGTGCGCATGGACCGCCAGGCGCTGCAGGCGGATGGCGGTGGCGCGCGCCTCGTCGAGCCGCCCCTCGAAGACCAGCAGGCGGATGCGTTCGAGCAGCATGGCGCCCACCAGCCGGTCCCAGCCGCGGTTGTAGCCCAGGGCCTCGGCGCGCTCCAGCAGCTCGAAGGCCTGGGCGTGGCGCCTCTGCCGGTACGCCGTGTTCGCCAGCACCTGGTAGGCCTGGACCATGGCCTCGTGCATGGCGGTGTTGTCGATCAGCGGCATGAGCGGCGCGAGCAGGTCCCCGGCCTCTTCGTGCCGGCCCTGCTGGTAGTGCAACTGGGCCATCAGCGGCGCGGCCAGCGCCATGGACACCGATTGCGCGCCGCCGTGGCTGTGCGCGCAGCGCAGCGCCTCGCGGGCGTGGCGCTCGGCCAGGCCCAGGCGTGCCCTCTGCAGCTCGATGCAGCCCAGCAGCGTGTGCCGGTACACCGTGGAGAAGGCGATCTGCTGCTCGTCCCCGGGCGGGGTGGCCACCCAGGGCTGCTCGTACACCCGCACCAGGTCGCCGGATTTCCAATGCACGTAGCGCATGACGTTGGACATGGCGTTGCGTGTGAAGGCGTCGCCCGCGTGGCCGCGTTCGTGCCACTGCCGCGCGATGGCGTGGGCCTGGAGGGTGTCGTCCTGCAGCGCGGTGTTGACGGCGCGGATCGCCAGGCATTCGCCCAGCGTGTCGTGCAGGGCCTGGCCCGCGAGCGCCTGGTGCGTGGCGCGCTCGATCTCGTCCAGCAGGGGGCCGGCCTCGGCGAAGCGCATGGCCAGCGCCAGCCCCCAGGCCACGGCGAGCTGCACCTGGGGCTGCGTGCGCAGCAGCTCGGGCGGCAGTTGCCTGCGCCAGCCCAGCAGCGTGAGCAGGTCGCCCGACTTCACCAGCGCCATGCAGCAGTGCGCCAGCCACGCGATGGCCTGCT
The DNA here is from genome assembly GCA_021496925.1 of Acidovorax sp. YS12. Taxonomy (NCBI): domain Bacteria; kingdom Pseudomonadati; phylum Pseudomonadota; class Betaproteobacteria; order Burkholderiales; family Comamonadaceae; genus Acidovorax; species Acidovorax sp. YS12. The sequence continues at coordinate 2,809,017 of CP053915.1, read as the reverse complement.
GGCTGTCGCCCGCCTGCAGGGCGTGGCGCACGGCGTCGGTCCACGCGCCCTGCGCGGCGAACCAGTGCGCCGCGCGCCGGTGCATCAGGCGCGGGTCCACGCCCAGGCGCTGGGCCACGCGGCCGAGCAGGTGCTCGCGCAGCAGGGGGTGGTAGCGCAGCCAGCGGCCCTCGCCGTCCATGGGCTCGGTCAGCAGGTGGTACTGCAGCAGCACGTCGATCTGCGCGGCGCTGTCCGCGCTCTCGCACACGGCGTCGCACAGGCTGGGGTGGATGCGTTCGAGCACCGCCGTCTGCGCCATGAAGCGCACGGTGGGCGGCGGCAGGCTCTCCAGCAGGTCCTCGAAGAGGGTGGCGAAGACCGATGAGCCGCCCCCGGCGCCGCCGGTGCCGAAGGCGCCGCCCAGGCTGTGGCCGAGCGCGGCCAGGCGCAGGGCGGCGGCCCAGCCCTCGGTGCCGGCGTGCAAGAGCGCGGCCTGCTCCGGCGTGGGCGCCTGGGCGCAGGCCGTGGCCAGGAAGCGGGCGGTCTCCTCCGCGTCGAAGCGCAGCGCGGCGGCGTCCACGTCGAGCCACTGCCCGTGTGCGCGCAGCCGCGCCAGCGCCAGCGGCGGCACCACGCGCGAGGTGATGACGACGTGGAACTGGGGCGGCGCATGGGCGATGAGGAACGCCAGCGCCTCGTGGATGCCGCTCTCGTGCAGCCACTGGTAGTCGTCCAGCACCAGGACGGCCTCGCCGTCGAAGGACTCCAGGTCGTTGAGCAGCAGCGGCACCACGGCGCGTGCGGGCGCCAGCGCCCGGCCTTGCAGCAGGGCCAGCGCCGCACCGCCCACGCCCTGGCCCAGGCGCTGCAGGGCCTGGGCCAGGCTGTGCAGGAAGCGCGCGGGTTCGTCGTCGTCCTGCGACAGGCTCAGCCAGGTGCAGTGGTGCCCCTCGGCCTGCCAATGCGCCACCCAGGTGGCGGCCAGGGTGCTCTTGCCGAAGCCGCCGGGGGCTGTGAGCGTGACCAGCCGGACCTGCAGCGCCTGGGCGCGCACGGCGTCCAGGCGCGGCCGCGCGATGGCGCCGGGGGGCGGGCGCATCACCCTGATCTTGGTGCGCAGAAAGGGGGGCGGTGCGCTGCTAGGCATCGGGCCAGTCTAGCCAGCCTGCGGCGTGGCCGTGACAGGGCTTGCCCCATCACCCGGCGTATCCCCCGCGCCATCCCCCGCGCCATCCCCCGCCAGCGTTCCAGTGCCACGCCTGCTGGGGGATGGCTCGGGCAGGATGCAGTTTCTACAGTGCCGGCATCCCTCACAACGACAGGAGACATGCATGGCCTACGTTCCCTTGACACCGCTGGGCGCCGAGCCCGATTTTTCCGACACCGCCGCCGCCGTCCAGGCCACCGCGCGGCGCTTTGCCCGCGAGGTGCTGCGCCCCGTGGGCCGCGAACTTGATCGCATGGCGCCCGAGGAGGTGATTGCCCCCGGCTCGCCGCTGTGGGGCGTGTACGCCCAGTTCGCCGCGTTAGGCTTTGGCGTGGACGATTTGCTGGCCATGGAGCCTGCCGAGCGCGCCCGCACCATGGCCATCCTGTTCGAGGAGCTGGGCTGGGGCGACTCGGGCTTGGCGATCTCGATCGGCGCGGGGCTGATCCCGGCCATCGTCAGCGCCATCCTGGGCAATGCGTTCTGCCGCGGCATCGCCACGGACGACAAGCTGGGCTGCTGGATGATCACCGAGCCCGACCACGGCAGCGACGCGCTGGACCCGGCGCGCATGATCTTCCACCCCCAGGGCGCGTACGGGCGGCCCAACTGCGTGGTGACGATCCGGGGCGACGAGCTGGTCATCACCGGCCAGAAATCCGCCTGGGTGTCCAACGGCACCATCGGCCAGGTCGGCATCCTCTACGCCGCCTGCGACAGCGGCAGCGGGCCGGACACGCAGCACGGCGCCGTGGTCATCGTGCCCATGGACGCGCGCGGCATCACGCGCGGCAAGCCGCTGGACAAGATGGGCCAACGCGCGCTCAACCAGGGCGAGATCTACTTCGACAACGTGCGCCTGTCCAAGGCACATTTGCTGGCCGGGCCGGAGCAATACCAGCAGGCCACCTACCTGGTGCACACGCTGGCCAACGGGCTGATGTCGGCGGTCTTCACCGGCTGCGCGCGCTCGGCCTACGACCTGGCGCTGGGCTACGCGCACGAGCGCAAGGCCGGCGGCGTGCCCATCATCCGCCACCAGGCGGTGGCGCAGCGGCTGTTCCACATGTTCCGCAAGGTGGAGGCATCGTGCGCGCTCTCGCGCCGGGTGCTGCACTACAACTTCCAGGCCCCGGTGATGGCGCTGCAGGCGGCCATGGCGGCCAAGGTGACGGCCACGCAGACGGCGTTCGAGGTGGCCAGCGAATCGGTGCAGATGCACGGCGGCAATGGCCTGGCGCGCGACTACCCGGTGGAAAAAATCCTGCGCGACGCGCGCGCCTCGCTCATCGAGGACGGGTGCAACGAAATCCTCGCCATCAAGGGCGGCTACCACCTCATCGACCCCGACCTGCTCTGAGCCACACCACAAGGAGACCCACACCATGACAACGCAATACCAAGTCGTCCTCTACGGCGCCAGCGGCTACACCGGCAAGCTCGCCGCCTGGAAGCTCGCCGAGCGCGGCATTCCCTTCATCGCGGCCGGGCGCAATGCCGATCGTTTGAAAGCCGAGATGGCCGCGATTCCCGAACTCGAAGGCCACGACTACCAGTGCGTGGGCGTGGCGCACGACCGCGCCAGCCTCACTGAGCTGCTGCGCGGCCGCAAGGTGGTGCTCAACATCGTCGGCCCCTTCATGCAACTGGGCGAGCCGGTGGTGCAGGCGGCGCTGGACGCGGGCTGCCACTACTTCGACACCACGGGCGAGACGGACTGGATGCTGTTCCTGCAAAAGGAGTACGGCGCCGCGTTCGCGCGCAAGGAGCTGGCGCTGTGCCCGGCCAATTCGTACATGTGGACCGAGGGCGCCATCGCCGCCGAGATCGCGCTGGAGACCCCCGGCATCGACACGCTGGACCTGATGTACTACGGCGACGCGCAGATCAGCGTGGCCTCGACCATGTCCTTCCTGCGCATGTGTACCAAGCCCATGTACCACCTGCAGGGCGGCGAATTGGTGCAGTGGCCCTGGGCGCAGGCCTATGACGTGGTGGTGCCCGGCGTGCACCGCATCGTCAAGGGGATGCCCTGGGGCGGCGCGGGCGAGCCCGTGTGGTACCACGGGGATCCGCGCGTGAAGAACTGCCAGGTGCTGTTCTCCCTGGGCAACCAGGAAATGATGATGACCGTGCTGGGCATCCTGCAGCAGTTCGAGAAAGACCACCGCCACCTGGACGCCGCCGCGCAGGAACTGGTGACCAACGCCATCGGCCAGCAGATCACCCAGGCCGAGCCGCCGCGCGAGACGCCGGAGATCCACCGCGGCATGGTGTCGTGCCAGGCGCGCGGCAACACGCAGGCGGTCAGCGTGATTCTGCGCGGCGGCTGCGCCTATGCGCAGACCGGCGTGTTCGCCGCCGAGGCCGCGCAGCGCGTGCTGGGCAAACGGCTCAAGGCCGTGGGCTTCGGCTCGGGCGCGCGCATCCTGGGCGCGCGCCAGCTGCTCGCGGCGCAGGCGGACGAGGGCTACCTGTCCTGGGAAGTCCAGCGCCTCTGATGCTCCCTTATTGATAGCTGCCATCGCTTGATGCATAAGCGCTGGAGGCCGATTTGACCTATATTTTTTGGAATACACCGTGGATTCGATCTACATCGCCGGCGCCGGCATGACGCCATTCGGCCGCCACCTGGCCTGGAGCGTGAAAGACCTCACGCGCCAGGCTGTGGAGGCCGCGCTGCGGGACGCCGGGTGCGAGCGCGCCCAGCTCCAGGCCGCCTACTTCGCCAACGCCACGCAGGGCCACATGGAAGGCCAGCACATGGTGCGCGGCCAGCTCGCGCTGCGCGCCATGGGGGTGCGGGGCATCCCCGTGGTCAACGTGGAGAACGCCTGCGCCAGCGCCAGCACGGCGCTGCACCTGGCCGTGCAGCACGTGCAAAGCGGCGCGGCCGACGTGGTGCTGGCCGTGGGCGCCGAGAAGATGTGCAGCGACGACAAGGCGCGCATGTTCGCCGCCTTCGACGGTGCCTGGGACGTGCACGACACCGAGGCTGGCAAGGCCCGCCTGCTTGCCATGGGCGAGGGCGTCGCGCCGCCGCCGGGCAGCCAGTCGCCGCGCCCGTACAGCGTGTTCATGGACATCTACGCTGCCATGGGCCGCCTGCACATGCGCGCCTTCGGCACCACGCAGCGGCAGTTCGCAGCGGTGGCGGCCAAGAACCACGCGCACTCGGTGCACAACCCGCTGGCGCAGTACCGCGAGGCGATGAACGTCGAGCAGGTGCTGGCCGCGCCGCCCATCAGCTACCCGCTCACGCTGCCCATGTGCTCGCCGGTGAGCGACGGCGCGGCGGCGGCCATCGTCTGCAACGCGGCGGGCCTGGCGCGCCTGCGGGGCGACGCGCGTCGCGCCATCCGCGTGCTGGGCTGCGTGCTGCAAACCGGCAGCGAGCGCGAGGCCGCCGACTTGGAGAACCACCTGGTGCGCAAGGCCGCGCACCGGCTCTACGAACAGGCGGGCGTGGCCCCGCAGGACGTGGGCGTGGCCGAGGTGCACGACGCCACCGCCATCGGCGAGATCCTGCAGTCCGAACTGCTGGGCCTGGTGCCCCCAGGCCAGGGCGGCCCCGCCGCCGAGCGCGGCGAAACCACGCTGGGCGGGCGCATCCCCATCAACCCCTCGGGCGGGCTGGAGAGCAAGGGCCACCCCATCGGCGCGACGGGGCTGGGGCAGGTCTTTGAACTGGTCACGCAGTTGCGCGGCGAGGCCGGGGCGCGCCAGGTGCCGGGCGCGCGCATCGCGCTGGCGGAAAACGGCGGTGGCCTGGCGGGCGTGGAGGAGGCCGTGGCCTGCCTCACGCTGCTGGGCCGTTGAAGAGGGAACACCAATGACCGCATACGCAGACAACATCCTGGCGGGCATGGTGGCCAACCGCGCCGCCGAGCTGCCGGACTTCGCGGTGCTGACCATCGAGGGCGGCGGCGGCACGCGCGCCGACGAGGTGCGTAGCTACCGCCAGCTCTGGGACAACGGGCGGCGCATGGCCCAAGTCATGCTCGATCTGGGCATCCAGCCCGGTGAACGCATCGCGCTGCTCATGGCCAACCACGCCGAGTTCGTCGAGGCCATGGTGGCCGCCAGCATCGTGGGCGCCGCCGTGGTGCCCATCGACGCGCGCACCAAGGGCGACAAGCTGCACTTCCTGCTGGCGAGCAGCCAGTGCAGCGCCGCCTTCGCCGCCGACTACGCGCTGCCCCATTTGCAGCCGCTGCGCCCACGGTTGGGCGGCCTGCGCTGGGTGATGGCCTTTGCCACCGACGAGGGCGACCGGCCCCTGTCCGCCTGGGACGGCGTGGTGGATTGGGAGGCCGCCGCGCCGCTGGCCCCGCCCGATCTGCCCATCCTGACCACCGACCCGGACAGTGCGCTCGAACTCATCTTCACCTCCGGCACCACGGGCGACCCCAAGGGCATCGTGCTGACGCACCGGCGCTACTGCGAAACGGCGGCGCTGGCGCTGCGCCTGTTTGGCTACCGCGCGGACGACGTGCTGTACTCCGGCCTGTCGCTCACACACGCCAACGCCCAGCTCCTCACCCTGGGCGCGGCGCTGGCCTGCCGCCTGCGCTGCGTGCTCTCGCGGCGCTTCACCAAGTCGCGCCTGTGGGACATCACGCGCCGCTACGGCGCCACCAGCTTCACGCTGCTGGGCGGCATGACCACGGCGGTCTATGCCGAGCCGCCCCAGGCCAGCGATGCCGACAACCCGGTGCGCTTCGTCATCTCGGCGGGCATGCCAGCGGCGATCTGGCAGGACTTCCAGAAGCGCTTCGGCGTGCAGATCCTGGAGTTCTACGGCGCGGCCGAAGGAGGGCTCACCTTCAACTATCCCGGCCAGGGCCCGGTGGGCAGCATCGGCCAACCGCCGCCCACGCTGCGCCACCGCATCGTGGATGAGGCGGGCAACGACGTGCCGCGCGGCCAGCAGGGTGAGCTGCTGTTCCGCCATGCCAGCGGCGAGCCCTTTGCCGTGGAGTACTTCGGCAACCCCGAGGCTTCCGCGAAGAAATGCGCCGACGGCTGGCTGCACATGGGCGACGTGGTGCACGAGGACGCCGAGGGCTGGCTCTACTTCGACTACCGCCAGGGCAGCGGCATCCGGCGCAACGGCGAGTTCATCGCCACCGCCTTCATCGAGAAGGCCATCGCCGAATCCGGCCTGGTGGACGACGTGTACGTCTACGGCATCGCCAGCGCGCGGCTGGCACCGGGCGAGAAGGAAGTCGTGGCCGCCGTGGTGCCCAAGGACGCGGCGGCGTTCGACGCGCAGCAACTCTTCGCCATTTGCCGCCAGCAGTTGGAGGCGGGCATGGTGCCTGATGGCATCCAGGTGCTGGCGCAGATTCCAAAGACCGCGTCGGAGAAGCCGCAGGACCGTTTTCTGCTCGAAGCCTTCGAACGCGAGCCGCAGGCCATGCACCGGCGCGCAGGCTGAACCCCCTTCAATACACCCAAGGAGACAAAGATGAACCGACTGCAAGGCAAGACGGCCCTGATCACCGGCGCGGGCAGCGGCCTGGGCCTGGCCACCGCGCAATGTTTTGCGCAAGAGGGCGCGCGCGTCGTGCTGACCGACATCGACCACGCCCGGGTGCAGGCCGAGGCCCAGCGCCTCTGCGCGGCGGGCCACGATGCGGTGGCACTGGCGCATGACGTGACGCAGGAGGCTGACTGGGACCGCGTGATCGCTGCGGCGGGGGCGCTGGACGTGCTGGTCAACAACGCTGGCGTGGGGCGGCTGGGCAGCATCGAGGATGCCAGCCTGCAGGACTGGCGCGCCGTGCTGGAGATCAACCTCGACGGCGTCTTCCTCGGCACGCAAAAGGCCATCGCCACCATGAAGGAGCGGGGCGGCTCGATCATCAACGTGTCTTCCATCGAAGGCATCGTCGGCGAGCCCAACCTGGCGGCCTACAACGCCAGCAAGGGCGGCGTGCGCCTGCTGACCAAATCCGCCGCGCTGCACTGCGCCGCGCAGGGCTATGGCATCCGCGTGAACTCGCTGCACCTCGGCTACATCGCCACGCCCATGGTCACCGGCGCGCTGGCCGCCATGCCCGCCGACGTAGCGCAGGCGCTGCAGGCCGACATCGTCAGCCGCATTCCGCTGGGCCGCCTCGCGCTGGCCGATGAGATCGCGCCGGCGCTGGTGTTCATGGCGTCGGACGAGTCGCGCTACATGACGGGTGCGGAGCTGGTCATCGATGGCGGCTACACCGCGCGCTGAGATGAAGCAACACCCCCCTGAGGCCCTGCGGGCCTTCCCCCCGCTCTCGCATGGCGGTGCCATGCGGGCAGGGGGACGACGCCAGCGCGGCGGGACGGCCCTTGCGCGGCGTCCGCTGGCCTGGGCCGCGCCAGGTTCGTGCGCTGTAGCGCCATGGATCACCGGGCTACCCAGACAGGAACGGTCATGACGCAGCGGAAATCCATCTTCATCACCGGCGCCGCCTCCGGCATCGGCCGCCAGACGGCACTGCTGTTCGCCGCGCGCGGCTGGTACGTCGGCCTGGCCGACATCGACGCCGAGGGGCTGGCGCAACTGGCGCGCGAGATCGGCGCGGACCACTGCCACACGCTGGCGCTCGACGTGACCGATGTTCCGCAGTACCGCGCCGCCATCGACGCCTTCACCCGCTGGACGGGCGGCAGGCTCGATGTCCTTTTCAACAACGCCGGCATCCTGCGCATGGGCCGCAACGAGGACATTCCGCTGGCGCAGCAGCACCTGACGCTGGACATCAACGTCAAGGGCGTGCTCAACGGCATCCATTGCGCGCTGCCGGCGCTGCGCGCCACGCCGGGCGCGCACATCGTGACCATGTGCTCGACCTCGGCCCTCTATGGCATGCCGGAGCTGGCGGTGTATTCCGCCAGCAAGCATGCCGTGCATGGGCTGACGGAGGCGCTGGATCTCGAACTGGAGCGCTACGGCATCACTGTGAGCGACGTCATGGCGCCCTACGTCAACACACCCATGGTCACGGCGGCCGCGACGCAGGCGCACAGCGTGCGCTCCACCGGCGTCAACGTGCAGCCGCAGCAGGTGGCCGAAGTGGTGTGGAAGGCCGCGCACGGCCGCAAGCGCCACTGGAAGGTCCACTACCTGACCCATGTGCTGGCGGCGGCCTTCGCGCTGCTGCCGCCGCTGCGCCGGCCGGTCGTCAAGGCCCTTTGCCTGGGGCGGTAAGCGAGGGCACCCAGGTCTTTGCGCTGTATCTACCGGACTGGTGCGACGGGCGCGGCTGGTACGACAGGAACACCTCCCATGAATCTGCTCGACCGCCTGTTCACCTTCTATATCCCCACCGTGCTGCGCGCCGACGAGATCACCCTGGCGCGCGCCAAGAGCCTGGTGGCGCTGACGTTCGCCGCCGTGCTCGCCGGGCCCTCGTTCATCGGCGTGTACCTGTACCTGGGGCACCCGGGGGCGGCATGGGCCGTCGCGGCCACACTGTGGCTGGTGCCGGGGATCTGGTTCTCGCTGCGCCGCCTGCAAAGCCTGCGCGCGGCGCAGGTGGTGAACCTGGTCACCTTCAACCTGCTGTTCGGCTACCTGGTGTGGAGCACCGGCGGCCATGCCTCGCAGTCCGTGGCGGCCTGGTTCGTCGTGGTGCCGGTGATGGCCGCCTTCGTGGGCGGGCCGCTTTTCGGCCTGCTGGGGCTGGGCTCGGTGCTTGCGGTGCTGGGCGGGTTCGAGGCGGCCTGGGCCTGGGGGGTGGCGTTTCCCGCCAACCCCATCGCGGACACGCGCCTGTGGGGCCTGCTGTGCAACCTGGGGCTGCTGCCGTTCACCGGCATCCTGGCCATCGGCTCGCAGGTTGCCAAGGAGCAGGGCGACCGCCAGCGCCAGGCGCAGATGGACACCATCGAGTCGCTGATGGCCGAGGTGGGCCGCCAGAGCGCGCAGGTGGGCCAGAGTGTGGACGCGATGGTCCGGTCGCTGAACGCGCAGAGCCAGCAGGCGCGGGCGGTGCGCGGCGCCGCCGAATCGAACAACGCGCTGGCGCAGGCGGTGGAGCAGACCTCGGCCGCGCTGGCGGCGGAGGCGGCCCATGCCCGCGCCACCGCGCAGGCCGGCGCCGACGTGGTCGGGCAGGCGATTGCCAGCACCGTGGCGCTGGCCGAGGCCATCGGCCGGGCCGACGTGCTGGTGCGCGGCCTGCAGTCGCGCTCGCAGGACATTTCCGCGATCGCGGACAAGATCAAGGGCCTGGCCTTCCAGACCAACATCCTGGCGCTCAACGCCGCGATCGAGGCCACGCACGCGGGGGGCCACGGCCGGGGCTTCGCCGTGGTCGCCGGCAACGTGCGCCAGCTCGCGGGCGAGGCGGGTGACGCGGCTTCCGCCATCAGCGCCGAGCTGGCCCGGATCCTGGACAGCGTGGACCAGGCCGCGCGGCTGCTGGGCGACGGCCAGGGCATGGCGCAGGCGGGGCGGGACAACGCTGGCGAGGCCCGGCAGGCGCTGCGCTCCATCCTGGATTCGGTCGCCGCCCTGCAGGGCGAGGCCGGCAAGCTCGAAGCCGTGAGCCATGAGCAACTGGCCCGCAATGCCGCGCTGGGGCAGCACGCCGGACAGATGGAGCAGGGCATCGCCCTGGTGGCCGACGGTGCGGGCGCCATCCAGGGCGCCATGGCGCAACTGCGCGGCAGGCTGGCGGCCTAGGACCTGTTCACCTAAAAACCGGGGGTGCGAAGGATGAATGCCGAGGTGGCGCAACGCCGCAATGCGCCCGGCATTCATCCTTCCCTACGGGTTGCCCCGCCGTGTGGGCATCTGCTTTGTCACACGGCTTGCCAATAGCTACGGCTATTGGCCGCGCCGCGCTTCGCGCACCTGCCCCCACGGCGGGGCAACGCATCCCCGGTTTTTAGGTGAACAGGCCCTGGGCGGCCTATGGGGCAGTGGAGAAGCGGAACACGCCATCGCGCTCCACCTGGCGCCGCAGTTCGCCCCGGTGCCATAGCGCATGCAGGTGCGCCAGTGCCTCGCCGATGGCGAAGGTGGTCTGGTGCGCGTCGAGCGGGCGCTGGAAGAGCAGCGGCATGATGTCCCGGGCCGACTGCGGCTGCCGCGCGCAGGCCGCCAGCACCGTGTCCAGGTGCTGGGCATGGTGCGCGTGCAATTGCTCGATCCGGGCATGCAGGCCCTGGAACGGCTTGCCGTGCGAGGGCAGGACCAGCGTGTCCTGCGGCAGCGCGCGCAGGCGGTCCAGCGAGGCCAGGAACAGCGTGAGCGGGTCCGCCTCGGGCTCGGAGGCATAGACGCTGACGTTGGTCGAGATGCGCGGCAGCACCATGTCGCCGCTGATGAGCACGTCCAGCTCCGGGCAGTGCAGCGCCATGTGCTCCGGGGCGTGGCCGTGGCCGGCGCTGCAGTGCCAGGCGCGGCCGCCGATGCGCAGCACGTCGCCGTCGAGCAGGCGGCGGAACTGCCGGGGCAGGCTGGGAACCAGGGTGGGGTAGTAGCTGCCGCGCGCACGCACGTGATCCAGGAAGGGCGCATCGTTCAGGCCGTGCGCCGCGTAGAAGTCCGTCGCCGTTTCGCTGCTGAAGGCGGGCGTACCCTGGCTGGCGACGACGGCGGTGTAGTAGTCCGTGGCGCTGATCCACAGCCGCGCGTTCCAGCGCTGGCACAGCCAGTCCGCCAGGCCGATGTGGTCCGGGTGCATGTGGGTGACGACCACGCGCAGGACGGGCAGGCCGTCGAGCGCATGCGCGAACAGGTGCTCCCAATGGCCGCGCGCCGCGTCCGAGGCGATACAGCAGTCCACCACCGTCCAGCCCTCGACGGGGCCGTGCGCGCCCTCGACGCGGTCGCGCAGCAGCCAGAGGTTGATGTGGTCGAGCGCGAACGGCAGCGGCATGCGCACCCACTTCACGCCGGGTGCCACGTCGAGCGTGTGGCCTGCCGGGGGCAACTGGTCGCCAAGGGGGTAGTGGAGGGGGGCGGTGGAGCGGTTCATGGCGAATGGCTTTGGGTTAGCATTGACGTTGACGTAAACGTCATTTTGAGAACGATTGTAGGGATGGTGGGGCCGCGGCCCTGTCATCCATGCAACCCTGCAACTGCCCGCGCGACGCCATGGCCAGCACCACCACCTACACCATCAGCGACCTTGCCAAGGAATTCGACCTCACCACGCGCGCCATGCGCTTCTACGAGGACATGGGCCTGCTGCGGCCCGAGCGCACCGGGCCGGGCGGGCGCAACCGCACCTACAGCCCGCGCGACCGCACGCGCCTGAAGCTGACGCTGCGCGCCAAGCGCCTGGGCCTGTCGCTGACGGAAGCCAAGGAAATCATCGACCTGTACGACAGCCCGCGCGATACCAACATGCAGCTGCAGAAGTTCCTCGACGTGCTGGCACAGCACCGCCGGCAGCTGGAGGAACAGATGGCGGACCTGCAGGCCAACCTCGATGAAGTCAAGGAACACGAGAAAGAGGCGCGCGCCCTGCTGGCCGGGACGGGGAAAAATCCCGCATAATTGACGTTTACGTAAACGTAAATCTGGAGACCGCCGTGACCCTGCCTTCCTTCGAGCCGCGCTGCACTGACTATGCGCAGCGCGTGCGCGACAGCTTCGCGCTGCAGGGCGCCATGCACACGCTGGGCGCGCGGCTGGGCCTGCTGGCGCCGGGCGCCGTCGATATCGCGCTGGACTGGACCCAGGCGCTGACGCAGCAGCACGGCTTCCTGCACGCAGGCATGGTGGCCACGGCGCTCGATTCGGCCTGCGGCTACGCCGGCTTCACCCTCATGCCCGCCGATGCGGCGGTGCTCACCATCGAATTCAAGATCAACCTGCTCGCGCCCGCCAAGGGGCAGCGCTTCCGCATGGAAGGCCGCGTGCTCAAGCCGGGCCGCACCATCACCGTGAGCCAGGGGCGCGCCTTCGCGCTGGACGGCGGCCAGGAAAAGCTGGTCGCCACCATGGACTGCACCCTGATGGCCGTGCAGGGGCGCGACGGCCTGCGCGGCTGAACCTTCTTTGACCCACTGACCCAGGAGACACACCATGAGCCTTTCTTCCCTGCCCGGCCTGAACTTCCAATTGGGCGAGGACATCGACGCGCTGCGCGACGCCGTGCGCGAGTTCGCCCAGAGCGAGATCGCGCCGCGCGCGGCCGAGATCGACCGCACCGACCAGTTCCCGATGGACCTGTGGCGCAAGATGGGCGAGCTGGGCGTGCTCGGCATCACCGTGCCCGAGCAGTACGGCGGCGCCGACATGGGCTACCTGGCGCACATGGTGGCGATGGAGGAAATCTCGCGCGCCAGCGCCTCGGTGGGCCTGTCCTACGGCGCGCACAGCAACCTGTGCGTGAACCAGATCAACCGCAACGGCAATGACGCGCAGAAGGCCAAGTACCTGCCCAGGCTCATCAGCGGCGAGCACGTCGGCGCGCTGGCCATGAGCGAGCCCGGCGCGGGCTCCGACGTGATCAGCATGAAGCTCAAGGCCGAGGACAAGGGCGGCTACTACCTGCTCAACGGCAGCAAGATGTGGATCACCAACGGCCCCGACGCCGACACGCTGGTGGTCTACGCCAAGAGCGAGCCCGAGCTGGGCGCGCGCGGCGTCACGGCCTTCCTGATCGAGAAGGGCATGAAGGGCTTCTCCATCGCGCAGAAGCTCGACAAGCTGGGCATGCGCGGCAGCCACACCGGCGAGCTGGTGTTCGAGAACGTCGAAGTGCCGGCCGAGAACGTGCTCGGCCAGGTCAACGGCGGCGCCAAGGTGCTGATGAGCGGCCTGGACTACGAGCGCGCCGTGCTCACCGGCGGCCCGCTCGGCATCATGCAGTCGGTGATGGACAATGTGGTGCCCTACATCCATGACCGCAAGCAGTTCGGGCAGAGCATCGGCGAATTCCAGCTCATCCAGGGCAAGGTGGCCGACATGTACACCGTGCTGCAGGCGGGCCGCTCGTTCGCCTACACCGTGGCGAAGAACCTCGACATGCTCGGCACGGACCACGTGCGCCAGGTGCGCAAGGACTGCGCCAGCGTGATCCTGTGGTGCGCCGAGAAGGCAACGTGGATGGCGGGCGAAGGCGTGCAGATCTTTGGCGGCAATGGCTACATCAACGAATACCCCCTGGGCCGTTTGTGGCGCGACGCCAAGCTGTACGAAATTGGCGCGGGCACGAGCGAGATCCGCCGCATGCTGATCGGCCGCGAACTGTTCGCGGAGACCTGCTGAGCCCCCGCGCCACCCCACAGACTTTAGGAAGCGACATGAGCACAACCTCCATTGAAGACCTTTTTGCCCACAACCGCACGTGGGCGTCCGAGATGGAGCGCGAGCGCCCGGGCTTCTTCACCGGCCTGATGGCCCAGCAGAAGCCCCGCTACATGTGGATCGGCTGCTCCGACAGCCGCGTCCCGGCCAACCAGATCACCGGGCTGGAGCCGGGCGAGGTGTTCGTGCACCGCAACATCGCCAACGTCGTGGTGCCCACCGACCTGAACTGCCTGTCCACCATCCAGTACGCCGTCGACCAGCTCAAGGTCGAGCACCTGATGGTGGTCGGCCACTACGGCTGCGGCGGCGTGCTGGCGGCGCTGGAGGACGTGCGCATCGGCCTGGCCGACAACTGGATCCGCCACGTGAAGGACGTGCGCGACAAGCACGCCGCCCTGCTGGAGCAGATGCCCGTGCCGAAGCGCCATGACGCGCTGTGCGAGCTCAACGCCATCGAGCAGGTGCTCAACGTCGCCCACTCCACCGTGATGCAGGACGCCTGGGCGCGCGGCCAGAAGGTGCAGATCCACGGCTGGTGCTACAGCCTGCAGAACGGGCTCATCACCAACCTGCACATGAGCGTGCCCGACGTGGGCGGGCTGGACAAGGCCTACCGCGAGGCCGTGGCCATGGTGGCCGCGCGCGAACGCGGCTGACCACGGCCGCGCGCCACGCCACGGGCCAGGGCATGTACCCCCAGCGCCTCGACGCCCCCCAGGCCTACGGCATCGCCAAGGCGATGCTCGACGGCTTCAACCGCCACTACCGGCTGTTCCGCACCGAGTCGGCGCGCGCCAAGCACCGCTTCGAGACCGCCGACTGGCACGGCCAGCAGCGCGCGCAGCGCGAGCGCATCGAGTTCTACGACCTGCGCGTGCGCGAATGCGTGCGCCGGCTCGAAAAGGAGTTCCAGGCCGGCGCGCAGGGCATGGACGTGTGGTACCAGGTCAAGCTGCACTACATCGGCCTGCTGGTGGCGCACTGCCAGCCCGAGCTGGCCGAGACCTTCTTCAACTCGGTCACCACCAAGATCCTGCACCGCACGCATTTCCACAACGACTTCATCTTCGTGCGCCCCGCCGTGAGCACGGAGTACATCGAGAGCCAGGACCCCGGCGCCCGCCCCAGCTACCGCGCCTACTACCCCCGGCCCGAGAGCCTGCGCGAGACGCTGGCGCAGGTCATCGCGGGCTTTGAATTGCAGCGCCCGTTCGAGGACCTGGAGCGCGACATCGGCTACGTGCTGGCCGCGCTGCAGCCGCGCATCGCCGGCTTCAAGCTGCGCGCCAACTTCCAGATCCAGGTGCTCTCCAGCCTGTTCTTCCGCAACAAGGGCGCCTACCTGGTCGGCAAGATCATCAACGGCTTTTCGTCCATGCCGTTTGCCCTGCCCATCCTGCACAACGAGGCCGGCCGGCTGTTCATCGACGCGGCGCTGTTCGGCGAGGACGACCTGCTCGCGCTGTTCAGCTTCGCGCGCGCCTACTTCATGGTGGACATGGAGGTGCCCAGCGCCTACGTGCAGTTCCTCGCCGGCCTGATGCCGCGCAAGCCGCTGGCCGAGCTGTACAGCGCGCTGGGCCTGGCCAAGCAGGGCAAGACGCTGTTCTACCGCGAGTTCCTCTGGCACCTCAAGCACTCCAGCGACCAGCTGCGCATCGCCCCCGGCATCAAGGGCATGGTCATGCTGGTGTTCGACCTGCCCAGCTTCCCCTACGTGTTCAAGCTCATCAAGGACGAGTTCCCGCCGCAGAAGGACACCACGCGCGAGCAGGTCGAATCGAAATACCAGCTCGTCAAGCGCCACGACCGCGTGGGGCGCATGGCCGACACGCTGGAGTACAGCCTGGTGGCGCTGCCGCGCGAGCGCTTTTCCGACGCGCTGATGGCCGAGCTGCTGGCGCACGCGCCGGGCCAGATCGAGGTCAGCGACCGCGACGGCGACGGCCAGCAGGAAGTCATCATCCGCCACCTCTACATCGAGCGCCGCATGGTGCCGCTGAACCTGTACCTGCAGGAAGCCTTCGACGCCGGCCTGGACGACCCGCAGGCGCGCCAGCAGATGGAGCGCAGCGTCATCGAGTACGGCAACGCCATCAAGGACCTCGTGGCCGCCAACATCTTCCCCGGCGACATGCTGTGGAAGAACTTCGGCGTCACGCGCGGCGGCAAGGTGGTGTTCTACGACTACGACGAAATCGAATACCTGACCGATTGCCACTTCCGCGCCGTGCCGCCGCCGCGCTGCGAGGAGGACGAGCTGTCGGGCGAAGTCTGGTGGAAGGTCGGCCCGCGCGACGTCTTTCCCGAAACCTTCGCCCCCTTCCTGCTCGGCAACCCGGCCGTGCGCGAGGTCTTCATGCGCCACCACGCCGACCTGCTCACGCCGCAGTACTGGCAGGCGCACAAGGAGCGCATCCAGCAGGGCCATGTCCACGACGTCTTTCCCTACCCCGCCGAGCGCCGCTTTTCAGCACGGGAACCTCTTTCCCCAACCACTTGAACCACTGCACAGGAGATGAACATGCAAGATCCCATCGTCATCGTTGGCGCCGCGCGCACGCCCATGGGCGCCTTCCAGGGCGACTTCGCCGACCTCGCGGCGCACGATCTGGGCGGCGCCGCCATCAAGGCCGCCGTCGCGCGCGCTGGCATCGCGCCCGAGAAGGTCGATGAAGTGCTTTTCGGCAACTGCCTCATGGCGGGCCAGGGCCAGGCGCCCGCGCGCCAGGCCGGCTTCAAGGGCGGGCTGCCGCGCAGCACCGGCGCCGTGACGCTGTCGAAGATGTGCGGCGCCGGCATGGAGGCCACCATCCTGGCGCACGACCAGCTCGTCGCCGGCAGCCGCGACGTGATGGTCTCCGGCGGCATGGAGAGCATGACCAATGCCCCCTACCTGCTCAAGAAAGGCCGCGGCGGCTACCGGCTGGGCCACGACAAGATCTTCGACCACATGATGCTCGACGGCCTGGAGGACGCCTACGAGGCTGGCCGCTCCATGGGCACCTTCGGCGAGGACTGCGCCGCCAAGTACCAGTTCACGCGCGCGCAGCAGGACGCCTTCGCCACGGCCAGCGTCCAGCGCGCGCAGGATGCTATTAAATCTGGAGCATTCAAGGCCGAGATCACCCCCGTGACCTTCACCACGCGCAAGGGCGAAGTCACCGTCGAGCAGGACGAAGGCCCGCCGAAGATCCGCCTCGACAAGATTCCCACCCTCAAGCCCGCGTTCAAGAAGGACGGCACCATCACCGCCGCCGCCAGCTCCAGCATCAACGACGGCGCCGCCGCCCTGGTGCTCATGCGCCAGTCCACCGCGCAGCAGCTCGGCTGCACGCCGCTGGCGCGCATCGTCGCCCACGCCACGCACGCGCAGGAGCCCGAGTGGTTCACCACCGCCCCCGTCGGCGCCACCGAGAAGGCCCTGAAAAAGGCCGGCTGGAAGGCCGAGGACGTGGACCTGTGGGAAATCAACGAAGCCTTCGCCGTCGTCCCCATGGCGCTGATGCACGACCTGAACGTGCCGCACGAGAAAGTGAACGTCAACGGCGGCGCCTGCGCGCTCGGCCACCCCATCGGCGCCAGCGGCGCGCGCATCCTGGTCACGCTGCTGCACGCGCTGCAGGCGCGCGGCAAGAAAAAGGGCCTGGCCACGCTGTGCATCGGCGGCGGCGAGGCCACGGCCATGGCCATCGAACTGGTGTAAAACCCCCGGAAACTCCTGTTTTAATAGCTGCCAGCGCTTGCTGTGCAAGGGCTGGCAGCTATTTTTATTGAGAATTCAGGTGGGGCGTGGCACGCCGGGGCGTGCCATTTTTCCTTTCCCCCACCCCGGGCCGGGGCGTTAGCATCGCCGGGCGGCGCGCCCTGCCGCGCGCTCCCACGCCTTCCGCCGCCCCTTCATGCCCCGCTCCCCCTCCGTCCTTTCCATGGCCCGGCTGCTGTGGCGCTTCGCCGCCATGCTGGCCGGCATTGGCGCCGCCACCTTGCTGGCCAGCGGCCAGCTCACCGAAAACACCCTGCACGCCGCGCAGCAAGAGGCCTTCACGGCGCGCTTCCAGCTCATGGCGCAGCGCGCCGCCGCCGCGGCCGAGAACGCCCTGGCGCTGCGCGTGCCGCCCACGCCCGATTCGCCCCTGGCCGGGCTGCTGGCGCGCGAGGCGGCCCTGGAGCCCGCCATGCGCTCCTTCGCCATCCTGTCCGCGCAGGAGCAGCCGCTGCTGTCGGCCCCGGTGCCTGCCGCGCCGCAGGCCACGGCCACGGCCCAGGTGCGCGCGCCCATCCGCAACGACCTGGGGGAAACCGTGGGCGCGGCCCTGCTGCGCTATGACGACCAGGCGCTCCAGACGGCGCGGCAGCGCCTGCACGACGCCGTCTGGCAGGCCGTGTGGCCGGCGCTGCTGCTGTGGTGCGGCGCCCTGGGCGGGCTGTGCTGGGCCCTGGTGCGCAGGCTGCGCCGCCATGCCGGGCCGCTGCCCGTGCCGGGCGGCGAGCGCGCGCTGCTGGCCGCCGCCGCCGCGCTGGGGCTGGGCCTGGCGCTGGCCTGGGTGGGCTGGCAGGCCACTGCCGCCGGGCAGGCCAGCATCCAGCCCGACCAGTTGGCCAAGGCGCGCGCCGTGGCGCGCTCCAGCGCCGCGCTGATCGCCCGTGCCCTCGAAGTGGGCGTGCCCGCGCAGGAACTGGTGGGGGTGCCGGCGCACGCCGCCGCGCTGCAGGCGCAAAGCCCCGAAATCGCGGCCCTGGCGGTGCGCACCCCTGGCGGCCAGCTGCTGGCCGGGCAGGCCCCCGCCCCTGGGGCCTGGACGGTGGCGGCCCCGGCCCTGGTGGCGGGTGTGCCCCAGGCCGAAGTGGTGCTCACCCTCGACCCCACCGTGCTGGCCCGCAAGCTGCAGGCCACGCTGCTGGACATGGCCTTCCTCGGCGCCGTGTGCCTGCTCATGGCCCTGGAGTGGGTGGCGCTGGGGCTGGGCACGCGCGGCGCGCGCGCCCTGGCCGCGTGGGAGGCGCGGCGCGGCCGCCTGGCGCGCCGGCCCCTGCCGCGCCCCGTGGTGGGGGCGGCCGCCGTGCGCCCCGCGCTGTTCCTGTTCATGCTGGCCGAGGAACTGACGCGCCCCTTCCTGCCCACCTGGGCGCGCACGCTGGCGCCGGGGGACTGGGGCCTGTCGCCCAACATGCTCGCCAGCCTGCCGCTGGTGGTGTTCCTGGCCGTGGTGGCGCTGCTGCAATGGCCGCTGGCCGCCTGGTCCGAACGCTTCGGGCGGCGCCGGGGCGTGGTCCTCGGGGCGCTGCTGGGTGCCGCTGGGCTGGCCTGGGCGGCGGCCTGGCCCAGCTACGGCGCGCTCGTGGCGGGGCGGCTGCTGGGGGCGCTGGGGTTCGCCATGGTGTTCGTGTCGGCGCAGGGCGCGGTGATCGACGGCTCCTCGGCGCAGGACCGCGCGCGCAGCCTGGCGCAGTTCGTGCGCGCCATCCTGGTGGCCGGCCTGTGCGGGCCGCCGCTGGGCGGCCTGGCGGCCGACCGCTGGGGCGCGCCGGCGGCCTTCGCGCTGGCCGCGTGCGTGGCCCTGCTGGCTGCGCTGGTGGCCTGGGGGCAGATGCCGCGCTCCGCCGCCCGCCCGGCGCCCGCGCCTGCGCCCGCGCAGGCCCTGCACGGCCTGCTGCGCCAGCCCGGGCTGGCCGGGTTGCTGCTGGGCTGCGCGCTGCCCGCCAAGCTGCTGCTGGCGGCCCTGTGCTTCTACCTGCTGCCCATGCATTTGCAGGACATGGGCCACGGCAGCGCCGTCACCGGCCGGCTGCAGACCATCTACCCGCTGACCATGGTGCTGCTGGTGCCGCTGGCCGCGCGCCTGGCCGACCGCTGGGGCCAGCGCAGCCGCTTCGTCTTCCTGGGCGGGCTGCTGGCCGGGGGCAGCGCCCTGCTGGCCTGGCCGGGCGGGGGCGGCGTGTGGCCCCTGGCGCTGGTGCTGCTGGGCCTGGGCCTGGGGCAGGCGCTGTCCATCACGCCGCAGTCGGCCCTGATCGCCGACCTGGCGCGCAGCCTGCCCGCGCGCCAGGGGGCCGGGGTGCTGGGGCTGTTCCGGCTCACCGAGCGCGGCGGCAGCGCGCTGGGCCCGGCGGTGGGCGCGTGGCTGCTGCCGGTGCTGGGCTTCGGCCCGGCGGTGGCGGCGGTGGGGGCGCTGGTGCTGGGCGGCAGCCTGGCCTACGGCTGGAGCCTGCGCGGCGCCCGCACAGCGGGGCGCGCGGCCTGACCTTTTTTGCACCTCGCTCCCTCAAATTACCCAATTTCAGGGATATGGCAACAGGGCACGAATCCATACAATCGCTTTCCCTTGGCATCCGGTTTCTGGATGATTTTGGCCTCCAGGCCTTGCCAGTAAAGCGCTGGAAGCTATAAAAAAAGGAGTTCTCGTGCCCCTCGCCCCCTCCTGCCTGGCCCGCCGGTGCACCGCCTTGCCGGGGCTGCGCGGGCAGCAAGCCAGAACGGCTTCAGCCCAACCAGACGGCATGGTGCGCGCGGCTGCCAAAAAATCCTGGCTTGCCGTCAAAACCTTGTGAGAGACTGCCCGCCATGTCACGCCGCCGCTTTCTTCGACACTGCCTGCACGGGGCCGGCCTGCCCCTGCTGGCGCCGCTGGCCGCTGCGGCCGCCCCGGCTGCAGGCAAGTCCCTGCACATCCTGATGATCACCTTCCGGGGCGAGACCGATGTGGACAAGGGCTTCCGCGCCTACCTGGCCGAGGCCGGGCTGCAGGTGCGCTACACCGTGCGCGACGTGCAGCAGGACGTGGGCCGCATCCCGGCCATCCTGGAGGAAGCGCGCGCGCTGGCGCCCGATCTCATCTACGTCTGGGGCACGCCCATCACCCTGGCCGTGGTCGGGGCCTACGACGATCCCGACCGGCAGCACTTCATCCATGACATTCCCGTGGTGTTCGCCCTCGTGGCGGCGCCCGTGCGCTCGCGCATCGTCGAGAACCTGGAGGCGCCGGGCCGCAACGTGACCGGTGCCGTGCACGTGGTGCCGTTCGACGTGCAACTGCGCGTGATGCAGCGCTACCGCCCGCTGCAGAAGCTCGGCGTGCTCTACACCGGCTCCGAGCCGAACTCGCGCGCCATCGTCGAGGTGGCGCGCAGCACCTGCCAGGACAGCGGCGTGGCGCTGCTGGAGCGCACCTTCCGCGCCAACGCCCAGGGCCAGCCCACGGCCGACGGCGTGGAGGAGCTGGTGGCGCAGCTCCAGGCCGAGGGCGCGCAGTGGCTCTACCTGCTGCCCGACACCTTCCTGGGCTCGGTCTACGCGCGCGTCACCCCCGCCGCGCTGCAGGCCAGGCTGCCCTGCTTCGGCGCGGCCGAGCTGGCCGTGCGCTCGGGCGCCGCGCTCACCGGGCTGGTCAGCCGCTACTACTCCGTGGGCCAGCTCGCCGGGGCCAAGGCGGTCGAGATCCTGGTGGGGGGCAAGTCGCCCGCCGCCATCCCGGTGGAGCGGCTCAAGCGCTTCTCGCTGCTGGTGAACATGCGCGTGGCGCACAGCCTGCGCCTGTACCCGCCGATCGACATGCTCAACTACGCCGAAGTCATTGCCGTGGGCGACGCGCCCCCCATCGCGTCATGAGCCACCGCCCCGTGCCTTCCCCCTCGCTCTCCCCGGCGGCGCTCGACTGGCGCCCGCTGCGGCCCGAAGACCTGCCGGCCATGCACGCGCTGCACCTGTGCAGCATCGCGGGCATGGCGGCGCAGACCGTCAAGCCCGAAACGCGCGAATTCCTGCACGGCCTGCTCCAGGGGCGTGGCCGCGTCATCGGCGCCTGGCAGGGCGGCGCGCTGGCGGCCTACGGCGTGCTGCAGCACGACCTGCTGGCGCAGGACGATCCGCGCGCGCTGCTCGGCCTGGCGCCCGGCCACGCGCTGTACAAGCTGGCTGGCGCGGCCGTGGCGCCCGCATGGCGCGGCCAGGGCCTGCAGCGCCAGCTGATCGCGCGGCGCGTGGCCTGGGCTGGCGATGCGGCGCTGTTCGCCACGGCGGCCCCCGGCAACGTGGCCAGCTGGCGCAGCCTGCTGGCCTGCGGCTTCATGGTGCGCGCGCTGCAGTACCGCTACGGCGGGCATGCGCGCTACCTGCTGGCGCGGGTGCCGGGCGAGCTCGCGCCAGACGCGCCCGCCCGGGAGCTGCCGCTGGACGACCTGCCGCGCCAGGAGGCCCTGCTGGCCCGGGGCTGGCGCGGCATCGCGCCGGGCCAGGCCCCGGGCAGCCTGCGCCTGGCGGCGCCAGCCGGAGGCGGGCAGCCATGAATGCCACGCACGACGGGCCGCGCCTGTCCCTGGACTTCGATGCGCTGGCGCACAACTGGCGCACCGTGGGCGCGGCCGGCGCGGGCCAGCCCGTCGGCGCCGTGGTGAAGAACGACGCCTACGGCCTGGGCGTGGCCGCCGTGGTGCCCCGGCTGTGGGCGCTGGGCTGCCGTGAATTCTGGGTGGCCACGCTGCACGAGGCGCTGGCCGTGCGTGGCAGCCTGCAGGAGGGCGCCGCGGGCGCGGCGCGCATCCTGGTGCTCAATGGGCTGGCCGGCGCCCGCCCGGAAGACTTCGCCGCGCAGGGGCTGACGCCGGTGCTCACCGGCCCCCACGAGCTGGCGCCGCTGGCGGGCTACGCCGCGCGCGCCGGCGCGCGCCTGCCGGTGGCGGTGCACCTGGACACGGGCCTGACCCGCCTGGGCTTTGGCGCCGCGCAGCTGCAGGCGCTGCAGCCCCACGGCGCCCTGTGGCGCGATGCGCAGGCCACCCACTGGGTCACGCACCTGGGGCGCTTTCACGACCCCGAGGCGCCGCAGTGCCTGCTGCAGCGCGAGCGCTTTGTGCAATGGACGGCGCAACTGCCCCCGGCGCTGCGCAGCATTGCCACCTCGTCGAGCGTGTTCGCCGGGCCCGGCTGGCATTTCGACCACGCCCGCGTCGGCAGCGCCCTGTGGGGCGTGCCCGCCAGCCAGCGGGCGGCCCCGGCGCTGCGCCCCGTGGCCAGCCTGCATGCGCCCGTGCTGCGCGTGGCCGACGTGCCCGCGGGCACCGAGGTGGGCTACGCCGGCAGCTACACCACGCCGGGGCCCCGGCGCATCGCCACCGTGGCCCTGGGCTATGGCGACGGCCTGCCGTTCGGCCTGGTGAACCGCGGGCACCTCGTGCTGGCCGGGCGGCAAGTGCCCATCGTCGGCGGCGTGGCCATGGGCATGGTGGCGGTGGATGTGAGCGCCTGCGCGCCCGGCGAGGTGCGGCCCGGCATGTGGGCCGAGGTGTACGGCGCCCGGCAGCCGGTGCAGGCGCTGGCCGCCGCCGCCGGCGTGGCCGCGAACGTGCTGCTCGCGCTGTCGGCCCGGCTGGCGCCGCGCTGCGCGGCCTGGCAGGACGCCGCCACGGAGGTGGCCGCATGAAGCTGCTCACGCGCATCTACGCCATCGCCCTGCTGGCGCTGCTGGCGCTGCTGGCGGCGCTGCTGCTGCTGGCCCAGCAGGCCCAGCAGACGCGCCAGGCCGAGCTGCAGGCCCTGCGCGACGGCCACTTGCTGCGCAACCTGCGCACCGCCGCCGAGAACTACCTCGCCACGGGGCTGCAGCTGGAGCAGCTCGAAGTCCTGCAGCAGGTCATCGCGCGCGAGCAGGCCGCATTCGCCGGGGTGGTGGCCATCGACGTGTTCGCCGCCGGCGGCACCGTGCTCTACAGCACCGACGTGGGCAACCGCGGCACCCAGGTGCCCGAGGGCTGGCGCGCCTGGCTGGCGCGCGACCTGCCGTGGGACAGCGCCGCGCCGGGCCAGCGCCAGATCGGCACCCGCTTCGAGAACGACCTGGGCCAGGCGGCCGGGGGCATCGTGGTCACCTTCTCCACCGTGGCCGCGCCGCTCACGCTGGCCCAGTGGTACGAGCGCGGCCAGCAGGCGGTGCAATGGCTCGCCATGCTGGCGCTGGCGTGCGCGGCCGTGGCGGCGCTGCTGTACGCCGGGCTGCGGCAGGCGCTCAAGCCGTATGGCGACGCGGCCCGGGTGCTGCAGGGCGCGCCCGCGCAGCCGGGCGCGGCCACGCCCCTGGTGCAGGCTGCCCAGGCCCAGCGTGTGCGCTGGGACGCGGCGCGCCAGCGCTACCAGCAGGGCATGCGGCAACTGGAGGAGCTCGACCATGAGGCATGACAGCGCATGGCAGGACCTGCGCTGGCGCGTCGGCCTGTGGGTGTTCGCCGTGCTGGCGGGCGTGGGCAGCGCCTGCGCCGCCTGGACGCTGCACGGGCTGCGCGCCAGCGGCGAGCGCGCCGCGAACCAGGACGTGCAGGCCATCGCCCAGTCCGTCGCGCAGACCCTGGCCCAGCAGCTCGGCCGGGCGGTGCGCCTGGGCATTCCGCTGGCCGAGCTGCCCGGCGTGCCGCCCTACCTGGAGGCCACCTTGAAGCGCCAGCCCGTGCTCAGCGCCCTGGCCGTGGAGCAGGCCGACGGCACCCCCCTGCACGCCGTGGGGCGGCCGCTGGCGCCGGGGGCGGTGCGCGTGCCCATCGTGTCCGGCGCCGCGGCGCTCGCACCGGGCGCCGCGCCCGCGGGCTTCGTCGTGGCGGGCACCGAGAGCGCTGCCGCGCTGCCGGGCAGCCAGGGGCAGGCCCTGTGGCTCAGCGCCGTGGCGGTGCTGGGCACGGCGCTGGCGGCGGCGCTCTGGGCGGCGCTGCGCCCTGGCGCCCGCCTGGAGGCCCAGCGCCGCGCCGTCCTGGCACGGCTGCAGCAGGGCCGCGGCGACGGCCTGCCGCCGCCCGAAGGGCGGGGGCGCGCCGATGGACTGCAACTGGTGCTCGACACCCTGGCCCAGGGCGACGACGAGCAGCGCGCCGCGCACGAGGCCCTGCAGGCCTACGCGCACGAACTGCTGACGATGGATTTCGACGGCCACATGCGTGCGGGCATCGAGCGCATCGTGCGCCAGGCCGCGGAGACACACTGAGATGAAACAACACCCCCCTGAGGCGCTTCGCGCCTTCCCCCCGCTCTCGCATGGCTGCGCCATGCGGGCAGGGGGACGCCACCAGCGCGGCGGGGCGGCCCTTGCGCGGTGGCCCGCGCATGGGCCGCGCCGGTTTCATGGGCTGCGGGTGGCGCGTGGCGCCATGGATAACTGACATGCTGCTGCGCACACGCATCACTGGAATCGCCGCGGCCGGGCTGCTGTTCTCCGCGCTGTGCCTGCTGGGCGGCAGCCTGCTGCACGAGCAGCTGCTGCGCCAGCGCCTGGCCGCCACCGCCCAGAGCGCGCAGGCGGCGCTGTGGGCCGAGGCGCTGGCCGCCGAGGACCGCGCGCTCGATGAGTCCACCGACAAGCTGCTCCTGGTGCCCCAGTTCCAGCGCGGCGTGCGGCTGGGCGACAGCGACGACCTGGCCCAGGCCATGGAGCGCGAAGGGCTGCTGCCCGGGCCGGACGGGCCGCTGGCCCTGGTGGCGCTGCTGGGCATGGGCAGCGCGCCCATGCTCTGGGGGCAGACGCTGGACAGCCCCCTGCTCGACGCCGACAGCCTGGAGCGCGCCAGCGTGGGCGACGCCGTGGACGGCCTGCGCCTGGTCGGCAGCAGCAAGGTGCTGGTGCTGTCCACGCGCCGCCTGGCGGGGCAGGGCGATGCCGCCGTGCTGGTGCTGGCGCGCGACGCCGGCCATGCCCTGGCGCAGATGGCCCGGCGCACGGGCGCGGCGGTGGCCCTGCTCGACCTGCACGGGCGCCTGCTGCGCACCACCGATGCCGCGCTGTGGCAGGCGGCGGCCCCGCACGTGGCGCTGCGTGGCGCCCAATACGCCGAGCTGGAGCTGGACGCGCGCAGCTACACCGTCAGCAGCATGCCGGTGAACGACCTAGCTGGCCATGCGGCGGGCACGCTGGTGACGCTGGCCGACCACACCCAGGACGCCGAGGCCAGCCGCTTCCTCGAACGCCTGGCGCTGGGCGGCACGGCGGCGCTGGTGCTGGCCGTGCTGCTGGGGCTGAACTGGTACCTGCGGCGCAGCCTGCAGCCGCTGGAAAAGTCCATCGACGCGCTGCAGGCCCTGGCGCAGGGCGACGCCAGCGTGCACCTGCCCTACAGCGGCAACGACGAAATCGGGCGCATCGCGCAGGCCGTGGCCACGTTCCGGCGCAACGCCCAGGAGCTGGCCGCCACGCGCGCGCTGCGCGAGCGCGTGCGCCGCCGCCAGGAGCGCCTGCTGCGCACCAAGCTGCAGGCGCTGGCCCAGGCCACGCACCAGCCGCTCGATTTCGAGGCCGGGCGCAGCGAGGAGGAGCAGCTGCGCCAGCTCGCGGGCGTGATGAACGAGCTGTCGGGCCGCCTCATCGACCAGCACCAGCGCCTCACCGGCATGGTGCAGGAGCTGCGCGAGGCGCTCATCACCAAGAACCGCCTGGCCGGGCTGGAGCAGGAGCTGCAGATCGCTGCGCAGGTGCAGCTCAGCATCCTGCCGCGCCAGCCGCCGCAGGACGCGCGCGTGCAGTTGCACTGCCACATCACGCCGGCGCGCGAGGTCGGGGGCGACTTCTACGACTACTTCTTCATCGACGACGCGCACCTGGGCTTCGTCATCGCCGACGTGTCGGGCAAGGGCGTGCCGGCGGCGCTGTTCATGACCATCACGCGCACGCTGCTCAAGGCCACGGCGCAGTTCATCGCCGAGCCCACGCGCTGCGTGGCGCAGCTCAACGACCTGCTGGCGGCGGAGAACGACCAGATGATGTTCGTCACGCTGTTCTACGGCGTGCTGCACCTGGAGAGCGGGCATGTGCGCTACGTCAACGCCGGGCACAACCCGCCCTACCTGCTGCGCGGCGACGGCAGCGTGGCGCCGCTGGCGCGCACCGGCGGCGTGGCCGTGGCGGTGAGCGAGGGCTTCGCCTACCGCCATGGCAGCGTGGATCTGCAGGCCGGCGACCAGCTCTTTCTCTACACCGACGGCGTGACCGAAGCCTTCGACCCCGACGGGCAGGAGTACGGCGACGCGCGCCTGGGCCAGGCCCTGCACGCCGCGCTGGCCGCCACCGACCACGCGCCCGCGCACATCGCCGCCCAGGTGCTGGCCGACGTGCACGCCTTCGAGCGCGGCGCGCCCCAGGCCGACGACATCACCTGCGTGGCGCTGCGCTACCTGGGTCATCAAAAATAGGAGCTGCTGGCGCTTGATTGGCAATGGTTTGACAGTGTTTTTATTGTGAAGTGACCGCCAATCAAGCGCTAGCAGCTCCTGAAAGAATAGCGGCGCCTTGCGCTGGCACGGCATCGCGGCAGCGCGGGACGGGTTCCCTCGCCCCGGACGCAGGCGCCCAACATCGTCCCGGGCGGCGCGTGCGCCCGTTACTAGAATTTCCCAGCCCTCTGGAGGACATGCCTTGAAAATCCCCTGCGACCCTTGCGACAGCGCCGCCACGGCGCCGGACAGCGTGCAGCGCTTTTGCGCCCACACCACGCCCTATGCGCCCGAGGCGCAGACCGAGGCCGGCTTCATCGCCGCCATGCGCGACCTCACGCGCTGGCACCAGCAGCGCTCGCCCTGGTACCGCGCGCTGCTGGCGCAGCAGGGCGTGCGGGTGGACGCGCTGGCCACGCTGGACGACCTCGTCGCCCTGCCGCCCGTGCACGCCAACTTCTTCAAGCAGCACGAGGCGCTGTCGGTGCCCGAAGACGCCGTGGCCCTGCACCTCACCTCCTCGGGCACCACGGGGCAGAAGTCGCAGATGTTCTTCGACGCCTTCACCATCGGCAACGCGCGCCGCATGGTGGACGACGTGATGCAGGCGCGCGGCGTGGCCAGCAGCGCGCCGGCCAACTACCTGGTCAACGCCTACGAGCCCTACGAGGGCCTGCGCGTGGGCACCTCCAACACCAACCAGTACCTGATGCGCTACGCGCCGCCGGCCAAGGTGTTCTGGTCGCTGCGCGCCGTGGGCGAGGGCCAGCACGAGTTCGACGCCTTCGGCGCCCTGGCGGCGCTGCAGGACTATGCGCAGGACGGCGTGCCGGCGCGCATCATCGGCTTCCCGGCCTTCCTGCACTTCGCGCTGCAGCGCATGCAGCGCCTGGGGCTGGCGCCGCTGCGCCTGCCCGAAGGCAGTTGCGTGATCTTCGGCGGCGGCTGGAAGGGCCACGCCGACCAGGCCATCGCCAAGGACGTGCTGCACGCCAGCATCACCCACTGGCTGGGCATCGCGCCCGAGCGCATCGTCGAAACCTTCGGCGCGGTGGAGCACAGCATTCCCTACGTCGGCTGCACGCGGCACCGCCTGCACGCGCCCATGTGGTCGCGCGTGCTGGTGCGCGACGTGCGCACCCTCGCGCCCGTGCCCGACGGCCAGCCGGGCTTCCTGTCCTTCCTCTCGCCCTACATCACCTCGGTGCCCGCGCACAGCGTGGTCATGGGCGACCTGGCCGTGCGCCACTCTGCCGGCAGTTGCGGCTGCGGCTGCCCCACGCCGTGGTTCGAGGTGCTGGGCCGCGCCGGCACGTCGAGCAACAAGAGCTGCGCTGCCGCCGCTGCGGATCTGCTGCCCTCGGCCTGAAAGGAATTCCATGCACACGACCGACTTGACGCCCGAGACCGGCACGCACTACTGGTTCGGCCAGTGGATCGCCGCCGATGCCTTGCCCCAGGCCCTGCAGGGCCTGGGCGCGCACATCGACGCCACGCTGCCCCGGCCCTTCCCGCTGCAGGCGCTGCTGGCCGCCTGCGACCGCCTGGCGCAGCAATTGCAGGCGCGCAGCGGCTGCCATGCCGCGCTGTTCGAGGAAGCCTGCCGCACCTGCCCGCCCGAGGACGCCGACGCCATGCTGCAGGCCATGGCCGCCATGCTGGCGCGCGACGCCATGCAGGAGAAGCTGCGCAGCGAACTCGGCAGCGCCCACCCCGGCGCGCTGCAGCGGCGCTACCCCGGGCGCCAGTACGAGGCCTGGGCGCCCTGCGGCTGCGTGGTGCACGTGGCGCCGTCCAACGTCTTCACGGCCGCCGCCATGGGCCTGGTCGAGGGGCTGATGGCGGGCAACGTCAACGTGGTCAAGACCAGCGCGCGCGACGGCCGCGTGGCCGCGCTGTTCGCCGCCGCGCTGGCCGGTGCCGACCCGTCTGGCCAGCTCGCCGCCTACATGGCCGTGCTGCGCCTGCCGTCGAGCGACCAGGGCGCGCTGCGCCAGCTCTTCGCCTGCGCCGACGTGGTCTCGGCCTGGGGCGGCGAGAAGGCCGTGGCCGCCGTGCGCGCGCTGGTGCCGGCGCATGCGCGCCTGGTGACCTGGGGGCACAAGGTCTCGTTCGGCTATCTGGCGGCCGACTGCCTGGACGACGACACCGCGCTGGAGGGCTTCGCGCGCGACATCTGCCGCCTCGACCAGCAGGCCTGCTCCAGCCCGCAGACCCTGATGGTGGAGACCGACGCGGCCGGCCTGCACGCCGTGGCCGCGCGCCTGGCGGCGCTGCTGGCGCGCGTCTCGCCCCAGATTCCCGGCCAGCAGCCCGACAGCGCCGAGCAGGCCGAGATCACCACCGTGCTCAGTGTGGCGCGCTGCGAGGCGCCGCTGGGCCTCACGGCGGTCACTGAAGACCCGCAGGGCCAGTGGCGCATCGTGCTCGACACGCGCCCAGGGCTGCGCCCCTCGCCGCTGTTTCGCACCATCTGGCTCAAACCGGTGCAGCGCGCGCAGCTCGCCGCCCTGCTGCGCCCCATGCGCGCCTGGCTGCAGACCTGCGGGCTGGCCGCGGGCCTGGCCAGCGTGGCGCCGCTGGCGCGCGTGCTGCTGTCGGCGGGCGTGAGCCGCATCACCCGCCCCGGCGAGATGGTGGACAGCTACCTGGGCGCGCCGCACGACGGCGTGTACGCCCTGCAGCAACTGGCGCGGCGCGTGTCGGTCGATGGGCCGCCCGTGCTCCAGCACTTCGGCCAGCTCGACGCGCTGGAGCCGCCGCAGAGGCTGCCCGCGCCGCGCGGGCCCATCCTGGACAAGAGCGGCTTCCAGTCCCTGGAGGCGCGCGACCCGCAGGCCGGCCTGGTGGTGCGCAGCGGCGGCTCCAGCGGCAAGGTGGCGTACTCCAGCTTCCGCTGGGCCGACTACCACGCGCAGATGGCCGCCACCGCCGACGGCATGGTGGCCGCCGGGCTCGACCCGGCCACCGACCGCGTGATGAACCTGTTCGCCGCGGGCCACCTGTACGGCGGCTTCATCAGCTTCTGGACCATCCTGGAGCACCTGCGCGTGCTGCAGCTGCCCATGGCGCTGCTGCCGGACTACGAGCTGATCGCCGAGCAGATCATCGAGCACCAGGCCAACACCCTGGTCGGCGTGCCGCCGCACCTGCTGGCGCTGTTCACCGCGCAGGGCGAGCGCCTGCGCGCCTGGGGCGGGGTGAAGAAGATCTTCTACGGCGGCGAGCCGCTGTCGGCCGCGCAGGAGCGCTTTTTGACCGCGGAATGCGGCGTGGCGCTGGTGCGCTCGGCCGCCTACGGCTCCAACGACGCCGGCCCCATGGGCTACCAGTGCCTGCACAGCGGCGGCACCGTGCACCACCTGCACACGCGGCTGCAGACGCTGGAGATCGTCGAGCTGGAGCGCGACGCCCCGGTGCAGGGCGACGCCGTGGGCCGCCTGCTGTTCACGCCGCTGGCGCGTAGCGCCCCGCGCATCGAGCGCTACGAGATCGGCGACATGGGCCGCTGGGTGAGCGGCCCCTGCGCCTGCGGCCGCCAGGAGCCGCGCTTCGAGCTGCTCGGGCGCCTGGGCGACGTGTTCAAGGCCGGCCCGCTGATGAACTACCGCCATTTCGCCGATACGCTGGGCCAGCGCTTCGGCTACGCCGGGGCGGTGCAGTTGCACGTGCAGAGCGATGGCCCGCGCACGCTGCTCGACATCTGGGTCAGCGATCTGTGGGACGACCGCCGCAGCGATGCCGTGGTGGCCGAGCTGTTCGCCAGCTACGAGCCGCTGCAGTGCGTGGCCGAGGCCGCGCTGCCGTTCGTGCTGCGCATCCGCCGCGTGCCCGATGCCGACTTTGTGCGCAACGCGGCCAGCGGCAAGCTCATCCATGTCTGCGACCACCGCGCCGGAGCCTGAACCATGTCTTCTCTGTCCCCCGACCGTGCCTTGGGCGAGCTGCTGGCCTTCGCCCGCGCGCACTCGCCGTTTTATAGAGACTTCTACGCGGCTGTCCCCCCAGGCAGCACGCGGCTGGCCGACTACCCCGTGCTCGACAGCCAGCGCTTCTGGGCCGCCAACACCGTGCAGGGCAACCAGGTGTTCACCGCGCCGGTCACCGAAGGCATCACCTTCAAGAGCGGCGGCACCACCGGCCAGCCCAAGTACTCGGTGTTCACGCACGCTGAGTGGCGCCGCTTCACCGACGCCTTCGGGCAGGGCATGCGCCGCGCCGGGCTGCAGCCCGGCGACCGCATCGGCAACCTGTTCTACGCCGGCAAGCTGTACGCGTCGTTCCTGTTCATCGCGCGCTCCATCGAGGCGGCGGGCGTGGGCATCTGCTACCCCGTGGCGGGCGACGACCTCGACGAAATCCTCGCCACCTGGCGCCAGTTCGACCTGAACGTGCTCGCCGGCGTGCCGACCACGCTCATGAAGCTGCTGGAGCAGCTCACGCCCGAGGACCGCGCGCGCCTGCGCCTGCAGACCTTTCTGTACGGCGGCGAGCCCATGTTCGAAGACCAGATCGCCGCCGTGCAGGCTGTGTTCCCCGGCTGCCAGGTGCGCTCCATCGGCGTGGCCGGGGTGGACTACGGCGAGCTCGGCTGGGCCAGCCCCGGCGGCGCGCCGGGCGTGCACCACTGCTTCGACGAGAGCACCGTCATGGAACTGCTGGACGAGCACGGCCAGCCCATCGAGGCCACGGGCCAGCCCGGGCGCATCGTGCTCACCAACCTGCACCGCCGGCTCATGCCCATCGTGCGTTACCCGGTGGGCGACCAGGGCGAGTGGCTCGATCCGCCCGGCACGCCGGCACGGCGCTTTCGCCTGCTCGGGCGCACCGAGGAGGGCGCGCGCATCGGCCCCATGACGCTGTACATCGACGACGTGCGCCAGGCGCTGCACGCGCTGGAGCATTCCGGCACGCCGCTGGGGCTCAAGGACTTCCAGCTCGTGGTCACGCACCACGCCCGGCGCGACGCCTGCTGCCTGCGCATCGCCGTGGCCGAGCCGCAGGCGCATGGCGCGGCCGCGAGCCAGCGCGTGGCGGACGGCATCTACGCCGCGCGCCCCATGTTCCACGACCTGCTGGCGCAGGCGCTGGTGCATCCGCTGGAGGTGCAGTGGGTGGCGCTGTCCGCGCTGCACACCAACCCGCGCACCGGCAAGCTGCTGCGCGTGGTGGACCAGCGCCATGGCTGATCCCGCCGCCATCGCCCCCTGGCTGCATCTGAGCCTGCCCGCCACCGCGCGGGCGCTCGGCCCGCTGCAGGCGCTGGTGCTGGCCCAGGCGCAGGCGCTGGGCTTCGGGCACGTCGCGCAGCAGCGCATGCGCGCCGCCTGCGACGAGGCCCTGGCCACCATCCTGCGCCTGAGCCACGACGCCAGCGCCGATGCCGACAACGTGCTGCAGGCGCACCTGGGCGTGGAAGACGGCGCGCTGCTGCTGCGCCTGTGCGACAACGGCCTGCCCTACGACATGAGCCTGCTGCCGTCCTACAACCCGCGCCGGCCCGAGCAGGCGCGCGAGGACGCGGCGGGCCTGGCGGCCTTCCTGATGCAAAAGCTCGCCGACCGCTGCCAGGTGCTTAACCAGGGGCAGCAGGGCCACCACGTGGAACTGCACTGGCGCCTGCCCGACGCTGCGGCGGAGGATGCGCTGGCCGGCGACGGCGCCGACGTGCCGGAGCTGCCCGCGCCCGCGGCCCAGGCGCCCGCGATCCGCCCGCTGCGGGCGCCCGACGCCATCCACCTGGCGCGGCTGATGTACCGCAGCTACGGCTACTCCTACGTCAACCCCGACATGTACATCGCCGAGCGCATCCTGGCGCGCGTGGGCGACGGGCGCCTCACCTCCTGGGTGGCCGCCGTGCCCGGCGAGGCGGCTCCCGTGGGCCACATCGCCTTCATGAAGGCGCACCGCGACGACGACACGCTCGAAGTCGGCGCCGCCGTGGTGGCGCCGCAGCAGCGCGGCGGCGGGCTGCTGGGCGCGCTGCTGTCCACCGCCACCGAGGCGCTGCGCCAGCGCCCCGAGCGCGCGGCCTTCGTGCACGCCGTCACGGCGCACCCCTTCACGCAGAAAACCTTCGGCCGCCTGGGCTACCTGCCCACGGCGCTGCTGCTGGCCTACACGCCGGCCAGCCTGCGCTTTCGCAGCATCGGCGCGCGCCCCACGGGCGAGCGCGGCAGCGTCTACTACGCCTGCAAGCTGCTGCGCCCCGCCGCGCCGCAGCCCGTGTACCTGCCCGAAGCGCTGCAGCCGCTGGTGCTGCCGCGCGCGCACGACATCGGCCTGCCGCTGCAGCCCCAGCCCCTGCCCGCGGCGCCGCTGGAGGGCGCCACCGACCTGCAGGTGCAGGCCGAGGCCGCGCTCAACGCGGCCTTCCTGACCCTGCGCCACGCCGGCGCCGACCTGGCGCCCGTGCTGCGCCGCACGCTGCGCCAGCTGTGCCGCGCGCACGTGGACGCGGTGTACCTGAGCCTGGACCTGGGCCAGCGCGCCACCGGCGCGGCCTGCGCCGAGGCGCTGGCGCAGGGCTTCATCGCGGCCGGGCTCACGCCCTTCATGCCCTGGCCCGCCACGCTGTGCCTGCAGTACCTGAACAACCAGACGCTGGAGGAAGCGCGCGTATGCGCCGTGGGCCCCGCCGCCGAGGCCCTGCGCAGCGCGGTCTTCACGGCCTACCGGGCGCAGGAGCTGCTGTAGGTGCTATTGAATAAGGAGCTGCCAGCGCTTGTTGTACAAGGAATTCAGATGCTTTTGTGTCTGAATGACTTGCGTGGAAAGCGCTGGCAGCTCCTTTTTTGAGAGCGCCGTATGAAACTGGCACGGCCCAGGCCAGGCAGCCGCGGAGCTGGCTTTGCCAGGCCGCTGGCTGCGTCCCCCTCCCGGAGCGCGCAGCGCGCAGAGAGAGGGGGAAGCGGCGCAGCCGCTCAGGGGGTGCTTCAACCTAGATTCGGCAGTTGACCGCTTGCAATCGTCAGGAGAGCCGTATGGATACTGACTTTCGCTGCTTCGCTGGCGTTCACCTGTTGGGTGAGAGCGCTACGCACTCGCCAGCACCGCGCTCGGCGCGCCATGCGGCGTTGCTCCTCCTTGCGGGCAGGAGCCCGCCGCGTCGTCGCGCCTTGCCTGGCACGCCGATCACGGCACTGACGAGCGCGTTCAACTGCCGAATCTAGGTTCAATTCTCGAACGTCAGCCGCAGCGTGCACAGCCCATCGGCGTTGCTGCTGGCGCGGGCGCTGTGGGCCGACTGGCCGACCAGGTAGCCGGCCATCTGCAGCTCGGCCTCGGTGCTGGCCATCAGCTCCTCGGCCGAGGGGGGCTGCTTGGCCAGCGGCAGCAGGCCGCCGCGGTAGCGCACGATGAGGGTGAAGATGTATTCGTCGAAGCCCGTCTCCACTTCGATCTCGCTCAGCGGGCCGGCCACCAGGTGGTGGCTGGTGAGCGCTTCCACCACCTGCCAGCCCACCAGCTCGGCGCGCCGCACGGGCTCGTGGCGCGCGCCCCAGAGCCGGCCCTGGCCTTCGAGGAATTCGGTGATGTCGTCCAGCGTGGTGCTGGCCAGCACGAAGCGCTTGCGCGTGCCCTGGCGGATGCCCAGGCGGAACACCGAGGACATCAGCACCGTCACGCACACCCCCGCGGCCAGGCCCGACAGCGCCACGTAGGCCAGCGCGGGCCAGAGCTTCTGGATGGCCGGCTGGATGACCGGCATGCCCGTGCCCACCACCAGCCCCAGGCCCACGGCCAGCACGCGCCGGTTGTCCAGCATGCGCGAGGCGATGAGCTGCAGGCCGCTCAGGGTGGTGAAGGTGGCCAGGTACAGCAGCAGCGCGCCCATCACCGGCGCGGGCAGCAGCAGCCAGGCGCCGATGAGCTTGGGCACCAGCGCCGCCAGCAGCAGCAGGGCGGCGGTCCAGTAGCCCAGGTAGCGGCTGGCGCTGCCCGAGGCGGCGGCCAGGCTCACCGCGCCGCCGCTGGCGGCCAGCGGCAGGCCGTTGACCAGCGCGGCGAACAGGTGCGCCACGCCCTCGGCGCGCACGCCGCGCGCCAGCGGGCGCAGGTGCGGGCGCACCCAGTCGGCGTCGGCGCTGCGCTGCACGATGGTCTGCGTTCCCATGGAGGTGAGCGCCAGCGCGAACCCGGTCACCGCATACGGCACGATGGCCCCGGCCTCGAAGCGCCAGCCGAACGCCGGCAGCTGCGGCAGGCGCAGCCAGGGCAGCGCCTGCCAGGCCTGCACCTGCTCGGGCAGCAGGCCCAGCAGCAGGCTCAGGGCCATGCCCATCAGCAGCCCGGCCAGCGGCGCCAGCAGCTTGAGCAGGCCCCTGGCCCAGACGTTGCAGCCCACCATGGTGGCCAGGGCCAGCGCGCCCGCCAGCAGCGACGTGCCCGACAGCGGCTGGCTGTAGGCGCTGGCGCCGAACATCTGCTGCAGGCCCAGCGCGCCCAGGCCCAGGCCGATGAGCATCACCGCCACGCCCGAGACCTCGGTGGTGAAGACGTTGCGCATGCGCAGGATGAGGAAGCTGAAGCCGATCTGCGTCAGCCCCACCACCCAGACCATGCCGAACACCGCGTCCAGCCCGCTGCCGGGCAGGCTGGCCACCAGGTACATGCCCGGCAGCACTGCGCCCGTGGTCTGCAGCGGGTAGTAGTAGCCCGCGCCGAGGTAGCGCAGCGCCCGCACCTGCAGCACGATGACCAGCGCCGACACCAGCAGCGTGGCCGAGGCGATGTTCAGGAACCCGCCCGGCTCGGGCAGCCCGCTGGCGCGCGCGTAGATGTCGGGGATGACCATGAGCGCGCCCAGGAAGGCGAGCTGCTGCAGCGCCAGCCCCAGCGCCAGCCGGGCGGGCAGCGGGTCGTTGACGCCGAAGGCGATGTTGTCGGGACGCCTCATGCGCCAACCTCTGTCAGTCGAGCACGGGCATCAGCTGCGTGCCGCCGGGCTCGGTGGCCCAGAGGTCGCCCGTGTCCAGGTCGAACCACCAGCCGTGCAGCACCAGGTTGCCTGCCTCGACGCGCTCGCGCACCCAGGGGTAGGTCATGAGGTTCTTCAGCGAGCCGGCCACCGAGGCGCGCTCGACCAGCGCAGGGTTGTCCTTCAGGCGCTCCAGCGGGGCCAGCAGGGGCTGGCCCTGGGCGTCCTTCTCGGACAACTGCAGGCGGCTGGCGTCCAGCGCCATCGACACCCAGTTGCCGATGAAGTCGCTCTGCAGCAACTGGCCGCCCGCAGCGCCCAGCATGGCCTTGATGCCGCCGCAGTGCGCGTGGCCCAGCACGATGATGTGGTCCACCTTCAGGTGGAGCACCGCGTATTCGATGGCCGCGCCCGCGCCGTCGAAGTGGCGCTCGGGGTCGTAGGGTGGCACCAGGTTGGCCACGTTGCGCACCACGAAGAGCTGGCCCGGGTCGGCGTCGGACAGCAGCGTCGGGTCCACGCGCGAGTCGCTGCACGAGATCACCAGCGCCGGCGGGGCCTGGCCGAGATCGACCAGGCGGCGCATCAGGTCGTTGTTCTTTTCATAGAAGCGCTGGCGGAAGTGCTTGATGCCTTCGAACAGGTGGCTGATGTCGCGGCAGGCGGCGCCGGGAGCGTGCGTATGGTCGTGATGGGCCAAGATGGTTTCTCCAAGGGTCGGTCGGTACGGGTGCGAATGCTGCCACGGCAGCCGGCGGGAATGGATGAATCGGGGCGATGTTTTTAAGTGGCCAGCTCCAGCTCCAGCTCCAGCAGCAGCACGTTGCGCTGCCCCTCGCGCCGGTACAGCAGCTGGCGCAGGTAGTGGCGCATCAGGCGCAGGCCGTGGCCGCCGATTTCGGCGTCGTCCAGCGACGCGGCCAGCTCCGGCGAGGCCTGGGCCGTGGGGTCGAAGGCCTCGCCGTCGTCCTCGATGCGCAGCGCCAGGCCGCCGGGCGTCGGGCCGCAGGCCAGCCACAGCCGGGCGTCCTGGCCGTCGGCGCGCCGGGCGTGGGAGGCGACGTTGGCCAGCGCCTCGTCGGCGCACAGGGTGAGCGCGAACAGGGCCTTGGGCGGCCAGCCGTGCTGCGCGCCCAGGGCTTCGAGCCAGGCCAGGGCGCTGGCCACGGCCGGCGCGCCGCTGCCGGGCGCCAGCCGGTCGGGCTCGGCCGTCCAGGGCGGCCACGGCGGGTCGGTGGGGGCTGTGGTCATGGCAGGTTCTTTCACGCTCAGTGTTCGAAGTGCAGGCGCAGCACGGACTGGCCCGCGTCGGCGCCGCTGCCCGCGCTGGCGCTCACGCCGTCGGCCAGGTGGCGCAGCAGCAGGCCGGACATCTGCGCCAGCGCTGCGTCGATGGCGCTGTCGTCGCCGTCCAGCAGGCCGGCCGGTGCCGGCATGCCGGGTGTGGCGGTGGGCAGAAGCAGCGGGGCGCCGCTGTGCAGCAGCTCCAGGTCCAGGTTGAATTCGTCGAAGCTGCCGCGGATGCCGGTGACCTGGCGCGGCCCGCCCGCGCTGGCGGCAATGGCCTCGGCCGCCTCCAGCGCGGCCAGCGCGGCGCGCTGCACCACGGCGCGGCGCGCCCCCCAGGCGGCGCCACGGGTCTCGACGAAGCCGGTGATGTCGGCGTGCAACTGCGGGCTGCCGGCCTGCAGCGGCTGCGCGGCGCGCTGCCCGGTGCCGATGCGCAGCACCAGGTTCAGCACGATGACCAGGATGCCCGCGACCACGAAGCCGTCGCCCACCAGGAAATGCAGCGACTGCGGCACGTGCTGGGCCAGCTGCGGCAGCTGCAGCAGCGCCAGCCCGGCGCTGAGCGACAGGCCCACGGCGAAGATGGCGCGGCTGTCCATGGCGCGCGAGGCCACCAGTTCCATGCCCGACACCATCAGAAAGCCCGCCGCGTACAGCCCCACCGCGCCCAGCACGGGCTCGGGGATCAGCGTCAGCGCCATGGTCAGCTGCGGCAGGAAGGCGATCAGCGCCAGCAGCGCCGCGGCGGCGAAGCCCACCACGCGCGCCGTGGAGCGCGTGGCGTACACCAGCGCGATGTTGGCCGAGCTGACGCAGGTGGGAAAGCCGCCCAGCAGGCCCATGGCCAGGTCGCCCAGGCCGTTGGCCTTGATGCCGCTGGCCACGGCCTGCATGTTGGCGCGCTTCCAGTCGGCGTCGTCCATCTTGTCGAGCATGATGACGCTGCCCAGCATGTCCAGCTGCGTGAGGACGGCCACCAGGGCCACCGCCACCATCATCCCGGCGTCCAGGCTGAACACGGGCGCCGCCACGGCGGGCAGCGCCACCAGCGGCACGCCCTGCAGCGCCTGCGCGCCTTCGAGCCGCCCCAGCAGCGCGGCCAGCGCCACGCCGGCGCCGATGGCCAGCAGCAGCGCCATGAGGCGCAGGCGCCGGCCCCACACCGACAGCACCACGATGCCGCCCAGCGTCACCCCCGCCACCAGGGCGCTGGCGCCGTCCACGTGCCATTGGCCGTCGCCCACGCCCAGGGCGTGGCGCACCGACGAAGACACCAGCGCCATGCCGCCCATGCAGATCACCACGCCCACCACGGGCGGCGGGAACAGCGCGCGCATGTGGCGCACCAGCGGCGCCATGGCCAGCGCCACCAGGCCGTAGACCAGCGCCGCCGCCGCCATGCCGCCCGGGCCGTGCGCGGCCACCAGCGCGGCGCCGAAGGCGATCATGAACGGGTTAGGCATGTGCACCAGCAGCGCGCCGCTGCCCCAGCGCCCGCCCCAGGCCTGCAGCGCGGTGCACAGGGCCATGCCCAGCAGCGTCATGGCCACCATGGACTGCGTGCCCCAGCGGTCCAGCCCGGCCATGCGCGCCGTGACCAGCACGTAGGCGATGAAGGCCATGGCCGTGGCCGCGTGCTGCGCGCCCAGCACCAGCAGCGTGGCCAGGGGCGGGCGTTCGCCGGCGGCGTACACCAGGTCGGGCGGGCGGCGCCGCACGGGCAGGGCAGGCAGGCGCAGGGCGGGCAAGGGCATGGGACAGTGGCGGCGTGGAAAGTAAAAACGCCGCGCTATCATCGCGGCGGCTTGCATTCTGCGATAAACCACGCCTTCGCCCACAGAGATTTTTTGCCATGACGATTGCCACCGAAACCACCGCTTCCGCCACCATCGTGTCCCTGCAGGGGCAGATCAACAGCGCCAACGCCACCGCCATGGAAGCGCAGGTGCTGGCCATCGTCGATGGCGGCGCCCGCAACCTGGTGTTCGACTTCTCGGCGCTGGACTACATCTCCAGCGCGGGGCTGCGCATGGTGCTGGTGGTGGCCAAGCGCCTGAAGCAGGAAGGCGGCCTGCTGGTGCTGTGCGGCATGCAGCCGCACGTGCGCGAGGTGTTCGACATCAGCGGCTTCCTGGCCATCCTGAACGTCGAGCCCACGCGCGCCGAGGCCCTGGCCCGCTTCTGATTTTGCTCCCATAGTAATAGCTGCCAGCGCTTGCCAGGAAAGCGCTGGCGTGCTTTTTATACCTAAAACAAATCCCAAGGAGACTCCCATGCTGCTGACGCAGGACCAGACCATGGTGCGCGACGCCGTGCGCGACTTCGTGCGCGACCAGATCACCCCGCACGCCGCGCGCTGGGACAAGGAGCACCACTTCCCGCGCGACGTGCACCAGGGCCTGGCGCAGCTCGGCGCCTACGGCATCTGCGTGCCCGAGCAGTACGGCGGCGCCGGGCTGGACTACGTGACGCTGGCGCTGGTGCTGGAAGAAATCGCCGCGGGCGACGGCGGCACCAGCACCGCCATCAGCGTGACCAACTGCCCGGTCAACGCCATCCTGATGCGCTACGGCAGCGAGGCGCAGAAAGCCGCGTGGCTCGGGCCGCTGGCGCGCGGCGAAATGCTCGGCGCGTTCTGCCTGACCGAGCCGCACGTCGGCTCGGACGCCTCCGCGCTGCGCACCACGGCGGCGAAGGAGGGCGACGGCTACGTCCTCAACGGCGTCAAGCAGTTCATCACCAGCGGCCGCAACGGCCAGGTGGCCATCGTCATCGCCGTGACCGACAAGGCCGCGGGCAAGAAGGGCATGAGCGCCTTCCTGGTGCCCACGGACACCCCGGGCTACGTGGTGGCGCGGCTGGAAGACAAGCTGGGCCAGCACAGCAGCGACACGGCGCAGATCAACTTCGACAACTGCCGCATTCCCGCCGCCAACCTGATCGGCGCCGAGGGCGAGGGCTACAAGATCGCGCTGTCGGCGCTCGAGGGCGGGCGCATCGGCATCGCCGCGCAAAGCGTGGGCATGGCGCGCGCGGCGTTCGAGTGCGCGCTGCAATACAGCAAGGAGCGCGAGAGCTTCGGCCAGCCCATCTTCAACCACCAGGCCGTGGGCTTTCGCCTGGCCGAGTGCGCCACGCAGATCGAGGCCGCGCGCCAGCTCATCTGGCACGCCGCCAGCCTGCGCGACGCCGGCCAGCCCTGCCTGAAGGAAGCCGCCATGGCCAAGCTGTTCGCCAGCGAGATGGCCGAGCGCGTGTGCAGCGCCGCCATCCAGACGCTGGGCGGCTATGGCGTGGTGAACGACTTCCCGGTGGAGCGCATCTACCGCGACGTGCGCGTGTGCCAGATATACGAAGGCACGAGCGACGTGCAGAAGATCATCATCCAGCGCGCGCTGGCGTGAGTGGTTTTTGCTCTTGAAATAGGAGCTTCTGGCGCTTGCTGGGTGGGCGCTAGAGGCCGTTTTGGCTGTGATCGGTGCTGCGCTGGCGCAGTACCACGGTGATTTGGCCGTTGGTTTCGATGGTGGCGCGCTCCACCTCGTGGGCATGCAGGCATCCGGCCGAGCGCAGGGCCGCGGCCACGTCATCGGCGGTCAGCGCCTCGGCGCGCATCACCGGCTCGTTCACCACGCCGCCCTTTATCAGCACGCGCGGGCGCCCGTCGATCCAGCGCCCCAGGCGCGGAAAGCGGTAGCCCAGCCGGGCGATCAGCGTGTGGCACAGCACCAGCGTGGCGGCGGAAATCAGCCCGCCCACCAGCGAGTTGTCGCCCGCATTCATGGAGTTCTGCACCGCGTTCGAGAGGATGAGCAGCAGCACCAGGTCGAACGGCGCGTACTGCCCTACCTGTCGCCGCCCGGTGACGCGCAGGAACACCAGCAGGAAGGCATAGACCACCAGCGCGCGCACGACGAATTCCCACCAGGGAACGCTCAAATCCAGCATGGCACGTCCTTTCAGCAACGCTCTATCGAGCAGTGTGCATCAGGCCTGCGCTAGTGTGACGGGTGTCGTCGGCGTTCGCGGCGCTTCGTCTTGCGTTGTAGTACTGCGTGAAGCCGCCCAGGCCCTGCAGCTCTTCGCCCATGCCGATGTCGCTGGTGCCCTGGGCGACGGTCGGGAACCTCTCAAAACCCATCCGCTCTCTTCCTGACCCGAGAAGCCTGACCCGCCCCTTGCCATGATCACACCCCGCAGCGCGCTGAAGTTCGACCTGTTCGCCCAGGCCTCGCGCCAACACAAGAGAGATGAGGTGGGCGATCCGCTGCAGGTGATCGCGCGGCACATCGACTTCGGAGCCCTGGCCGGGCTGGTGGATGCCTTGATCGAGCGCGGCGATGGCCGCAAGGGTGGCCGGCCGGCCTATCCCACCGAGGTGATGGTGCGCATCCTGGTCTTGAAGCAGCTGTACAACCTCTCGCACGAGCAGATGGAGTACCAGTTGCTGGATCGGGCGAGCTACCAGCGCTTTTGCCTGCTGCAGGATGCGATGAACGTGCCGGACCGCAACACGATCTGGCGCTTCGGCGAGCGGCTGGGCGTGGATGGGGCCACGGTGCTGTTCCAGGGAGTGGATGCGCAACTGCACCGCCATGGCTACATGGCCCGGGGCGGACAAGCCATCGATGCGACGCTGGTGCCCGCGCCGCGCCAGCGCCTGGACAGGCCGGAGCGCGAGGCCCTGGCCGAAGGCAGAACGCCCGATTGGAGTGAGGCCGAGCGCCGGCAAAGGGATGTGGATGCCACGCACACGAAGAAGCACGGCAAGAGCTACTTCGGCTACAAGCTCAGCGTGAGCGTGGATCTCAAGCACGGCTTCATCCGCCGCATCGCCACGGGCACGGCCAGCGAGCACGACGGACACCACTTCGACGAGGTGCTGGACATGCACAACACCGGGCGCAGCGTGCACACGGACAAGGCCTACGCGAGCCGGCAGCGCCGGCAGATGCTGCAAGTGCTGGGCTTCGTGGACGCGATGCAGCGCCGGGCCCAGCCGGGCCAGCCCCTGAGCGAGTGCCAGAAGCGGCGCAACCAGCGCATTGCCAGCAAGCGTGCCCGGGTCGAACATGCGTTTGCCGGCATCCGGCACCTGGGCGGCAAGTTCGTACGCACGATCGGGCAGGCGCGGGCCACGGTGGCGATGACGATGATGGCTGCCTGCTACAACATGAAGCGCCTGGCCTCGTTCCTTGAGCGAGGCGTGGATGCGTTCTTCAAACCGGCGACCACCAAGGCACAGGTGCGCCTGCAAACGGCGAAAGCCTGAGCCATCGGGGCTGCAAGGCCCCTCAATGCACGAGGTGCAGACCGCCGTAAGGCCTCATCGCGCATTCAAAACGGCTGGCGTCCAATCGTGCCTATTCGGATCCGTCAATCATGGGGTTGTGAGAGGTTCCCGGTCTGGCCTGTAGTGGATGCAGGTGTGTACCCAGACGTGTTCCAGACGCGTGTGGAACATTCATGAATTTTCCTCTGGAATTGTTTTAATTTCCGAGAAATGATCCGCGACAACCCAGGCGATAAAAAGAATTAAGAATGACCAGAGGGTTTTGAATTCAAATCCTACCCAAAATGCAAGTAATCCGAGTGACCATCCGAAAAAATAAGAGGCAGGCGTCAGGACTTTTGTGCATGTGACGTGGCATTTCTGGCATTCAACATTGAACCCCAGCCAGATTCGCCATAAGGGTAGTGATGTGTTGCATTTTGGACAGTTAGGCCTCAATTTATACTCCGCATGCGGTTGGATTGGTCGTGGCATCGGTCACTCCACCGATTCAGAGCCCAATGGCGGACATAATTCTTCCTATCCATGCAGCTATGTTGAATAGTCCACCAAGCCCCAAGCCCATCGCCAGTCCTCCAAGGTGGCAATTTTTCACTTCTTGATCGTTAATGTTTGTTAGTACATATATTGTGGCTAGAATATTTGCTATCACAATGGTGGCAAAAAGAAACCAGAATATTGCAAGCCCCCCCCCGCAACTAGTGGGGCGAGGAATGTAAATGAGATTGCGACGAAGGAGAATGCGGCTCCTTGTGTTGCTCCTGAAAGCCCCCCCCCCATTACTCCCTCCATCAATAAG
The DNA here is from genome assembly GCA_021496925.1 of Acidovorax sp. YS12. Lineage (NCBI taxonomy): Bacteria > Pseudomonadati > Pseudomonadota > Betaproteobacteria > Burkholderiales > Comamonadaceae > Acidovorax > Acidovorax sp. YS12. The sequence goes on along the minus strand of CP053915.1, from coordinate 2,766,087 downwards.
ATAAGCCCCTGCTCCCGTGGTCGGGTCTATCAGCGTATATTCAGCCCCTTTCCATCCGCTTTCCATAATGGGCCGCTCGTGGATCGTCACCTCGTGCCCAGCATCCAAGGCCTGCTGCACCCGGCTTCGGGTGTTTGGGGTGGCGCACCCAGGGCGCTCATGGCGCTGATGCCCCGTGGGCAGTCTGGCAACCCTGCGATCGGAGTTGTTGTCCCGTAGCTGTTGCATTGCGCCGGGTCATGGAAAAACCGTTCCGGCACGGCATGCTCCAGCGCACTCATGTACTGCCCCCGCAGCTTGTTGTACCCAATCCACGTTTGCCGGTCATTGTCCTTGGCCCAGGTGATATTGCGCACATGGCCGATGTCCAGGTTCACCCCGGGGAAGGTCACCTTGAAGACCATGCCCCAGCTGTAGGCGGGGCGGGCCACGGCGTGGAACAGGCCGTAGGACAGCCCCGGGTTCTCCACGATGCCAGCCTGGTTCTGGCTCAGGCGGTTGTGGCTCTCGGCAGCGGCGAACCAGCTCCAGATCACGGCGGTGAGCAGGTCGCCGGATATCTGTTCGCCCGTCAGGCTTTGCACGTTGTTGGCCTGCAGCTGGCTCTTGGTGGCTTCCAGCCGGGTTTTCAGGTCGGCCAATTGCCTGGCGTTGATCCCCCCGGCACTGATGCCGATGGCGGTGGCCTGTCCGGCAATATGGCTGTCGTCGGTGGTGTAGTCCCACTGGCTGGGGTTGTAGTACTGCGTGAAGCCGCCCAGGCCCTGCAGCTCTTCGCCCATGCCGATGTCGCTGGTGCCCTGGGCGACGGTCTGGCCGTCCAGGGTGAGCTGGGGCTTGAGGCGGATGAGGTAGCCGGGCAGGCTGGTGGGCACTTATTCAAAATAAAATCGATGCTCTATTTTTTCTGATATTTGCTTGAAACTCTGGAAAAGTGCACATCCTCTAATTCTACGTCGCAATCAAATCCTGCATTTATTTCATTTAGTTTGGATATTAGTTTTGATGAGAAGCATGGGAGTGCGACTGATGTGCCGTGCCCCATGTCTGCATAGATGCATTTCAATAGCGAGAAGAAATCCCCGTTGCAAAATTCCGTAATGCACGGCAGTCGGGGTTGAATGTGTTCTAGGAAGTTAAATATTGCGGTTTCTTCTTTTAACCATAACTGGGTGTATTCCGATTTGAGTAGCGGATGATTTTGTTTGTAAAACTTCTCTTTGTTGGTGGCGTAATCTATGGGTTCTGTTTGCCATAGGAAAAAGCCATCCCCATCGGTGCCGGGGAATCCAGAGTCAATTTTTTTATTGGACGTGGGGAGAATGCATTTTTTTGGGGTTTCTGCTGCTTTCTTTATGTAGCTAAATTTGCTATTAATTATGCCATTTTTATGAGCTTCTTTGTTATAGGCTTCTGCTTGTAATTTGTTGCTGCCAATCATTAAATGGAATCTAAGGAGATTCATTTTATTTCCATCTGTGTCCAGTTATGTGAGGAAAATTGCGCCAATCAATTTTCCTGCATTGACCGACGTCGTATCCTGGGGGTTAGTCAGCATCTGGGTTGGGCTGTTTTTTGAAATTAAAGAGAATTTTTCTTAGGGAGAAGATAAAAAAAAATGCTGCAGTGAAGAATATTGCATATTCCTTGTTTATTTCAAAGTAATCTTTGGCTGAAAGCCAGAATATATCAATAAATAGATTTTTCCAGCCATTGACGATGGAGTCTATCGTTGCGGCAATAAGGCCTGATATTATTATTCCATGGCCAATCCATGCGGTTTCTTTTTTTTTGAATATAACTATAAATATAGTGCTGATCGAAAGTATTGATTTCAATTCTACTGGGCCGGTTAGTGTATTTGCCAAAAATAATGCCGAAAATATAATTGAAATTAATTCTGTGAGGGATTTTGCGCTTTCTTCGGTATATTTATGAATTATTTTTCTTGTATTCTGGTAAATTTTCATAGAGGGCGATTATCCAGTCTAATGCAGTCTTGAAAACAGAAAGCATCACATTTAGTAGGAATAGAGAGGCTACCACTGCTGCTGTTGATCCAGCTTTAAATATGGCAAAGACATTGGTAAGGAGTGTTAAGGCGGATAGTAGACCTATTGCCCCATTTTTTTGGTATTCTGTTAGGTTTTCCTTTTTCAGAATCTCATCCACTTTTTCTATGAATTGCTTTATGGCGATTATTAGGAATGCTCCGGCTGTTGCTATGGATGTGATAGTGGCGCCTGCAACAAGCATTGCCAGTGGGATAATTAGGAAGGAAATCAATGTAACCATCAAAATTAGAGCGGCACCATTACTGCCGCCATCTATCATGTATCCTCCGGCTCCCGTTGTTGGATCGATTTTTGTATATCCAGCCCCTTTCCATCCGCTCTCCAATATCGGGCGTTCATGAATCGTTACTTCATAACCAAAATGTAGTGCCTCCTGTACTCTTTGTTTTGTGTCCAAGGAATGGGCATTGAGTACGCTATTTACAATGTTTGGATTATTCGCATAGATCTTTGGAGTTATCACGAAGATTTTCTGTCCTTGAGCGGCAGCGATGCCCAGGGCACTCATGGCGCTGATGCCCCGTGGGCAATCCGGGAGCCCCGCGATCGGATTGGGGGTTGCATAGTCATTGCACTGGTTGGGGTCATTGAAGAACCGTTCCGGCACGGCATGCTCCAGCGCACTCATGTACTGCCCCCGTAGCTTGTTGTACCCAATCCACGTCTGCCGGTCATTGTCCTTGGCCCAGGTGATATTGCGCACATGGCCGATGTCCAGGTTCACCCCGGGGAAGGTCACCTTGAAGACCATGCCCCAGCTGTAGGCGGGGCGGGCCACGGCGTGGAACAGGCCGTAGGACAGCCCCGGGTTCTCCACGATGCCAGCCTGGTTCTGGCTCAGGCGGTTGTGGCTCTCGGCAGCGGCGAACCAGCTCCAGATCACGGCGGTGAGCAGGTCGCCGGATATCTGTTCGCCCGTCAGGCTTTGCACGTTGTTGGCCTGCAGCTGGCTCTTGGTGGCTTCCAGCCGGGTTTTCAGGTCGGCCAATTGCCTGGCGTTGATCCCCCCGGCACTGATGCCGATGGCGGTGGCCTGTCCGGCAATATGGCTGTCGTCGGTGGTGTAGTCCCACTGGCTGGGGTTGTAGTACTGCGTGAAGCCGCCCAGGCCCTGCAGCTCTTCGCCCATGCCGATGTCGCTGGTGCCCTGGGCGACGGTCTGGCCGTCCAGGGTGAGCTGGGGCTTGAGGCGGATGAGGTAGCCGGGCAGGCTGGTGGGCAGTTCGCTTGGCTGGATGGGGCTGCCGTCGGCATGGGGCTTGGGCAGATAGCTGGCGATGAGGTCGGCGGTGGCCTGGTCGGCGGGCGCGTAGTGCAGGGTCAGGCGCTTGCCGACCAGTTCGCTGGTCTTGGCGCTGTAGGTGAGCAGTCCATCGCCCCAGCTGTTGCTCAGGCTGTAGCTGAAGCGGTGCTGCAGTTGCGCCGGTATGCGGGTGTGCAGGGCGCCTTCGGCGACCACTTCGTAGGGCAGGTGGCCGCTGAGGGTTTGGGGCAGGCGCTCGGTGACGATCTTCTTGCCGATGACCTGGCCGACGGTGGCGTTGGGGTTCTGGCTGTCGATGTACTGCTTGAGCCGGCGCTGGTACTGGTCGAGCTGGGCCTGCACGGCGCTCTGGTCGAGGTTCTGCACCCAGCCTTCGGCTTCGTTGACGCTGGCGCCCTGGCGGGCGGCGTCGAGCAGGGCCTGGGCATCCAGGGGCACCTGGGCCTGCAGGTCTATGCCCTGGCTGTAGGTGTATTGCTTGTAGCTGGCGTCCAGCGGCACCCAGGCGTTGTGGAGGGCATTGGGGCTGGTGTGGCGGGTGTCGCTGGCGTTCACGGCGCCTCGGCTGGCGGCGTAGTGGACGTAGGCGCGCACCCATACGTGTTCCATGCGCACGTGGGTGATGGTGCCCGCGCTGGTCAGGCCCTGGTTGGCGATGCCGCCCTGGCCCATGAAGGCTTGGGCGGCAGGGGTCTGGGTGAAGCCGCCTGTCCAGTTGCGCACGGCGCTGGCGGGCAGTTGGATGGTGCCGAACTGGTAGCGCGCCGGAATGCCCGAGGCGCGCAGCAGGGCGATGGTGAGGCTGGCGATGTCGAAGGCGTTGCCGCGCCCGCTGGCGAGTACGGTGTCGGCGTTCTGCACGGCGCCCCAGGTGGGCATCCACTCGATGTGGTTGCGCACCCAGTTCTGGATGGCCAGCGGGTTGTGCTCCAGCTCCTGCGCCTTGGCGCGGATGGCGGGGGAGAGCACGGCTTCGTCGGTGGCGGCGAGGTCGTCGGCCGTGGGGGCTTCGTCGGCGGGCGGATCGACATCGAACGCCAGGCCGGCGATGCTGGACTTGGCCCGGGCGGCCAGGGCCACGGGGGTGGCAACGGCTTCGGCCCAGGCAGCGGCGCTCGCGGCCGGTGCGCGCGTGGTGGGGTCGGGGGTGCGCCAGGGCAGTCGGGCAGGGGTGGCAGAGGCTTTTCTGGCGGGCTGGTCCACGTGCAGCAAGTCCTGCAGCGCTTGCAGGTCGGCGGGCAGCGGCAGGGCCGATGCCTTGGTGAAGGCGCTGGCGCCGGGCAGGATGCGTGTGGCGATTTCGTCGAACGCGGCCACGCGGGTATCGAAGCGGGCCACTGCCTGGTCGTGGCGGGCGAGGATTTGCGTGGGGACGCCCTTGGCTTCGAGGGCTTGCCGCGCGGGGGCGAATTCGGCGCGCACGGCGGCGTTTGCGGTTGCGATCTGGCGCAGCGTGGCGTGCAGTTGGGCGGCGGTGGTCTGGCTGTCGTAGAGGGGCGGGGCGGCGCTGGCACTCTTGGCCTGCAGGCCCGGCATGCCTTGCTGCGCGAGCAGGTCGCTTGCCTGGCTGCTGGCGAGTGCCGTTAGTTGCGCCAGCTCTGCACTGGCACCCAGCGCGCTTTGCTGGCGCTCGTGGCGGGCCGCCTGCATCTTGGCGTTCCATTGCTGCAGGCGCTGCATTTGCTGCGTGGCGGCAGGGTTGAAGCCAGGGGGGGCTCCGTCGTGCGCCAGTGCGCTCAGCGGCTGCAGCGCCAGGGCCAGGTGCGCGAGCACGACCACGCGGGCCACGGGCCGCACGATGGCCTTGAGGCCGCGCAGTACGGTAGCCTCGGGGCGGCCTCCCTCGGTGGAGCAGGCGGGCAAGGGGTTCGTTGCCATGTTGGTGCTTTCTTCTCTCTTGTGTGCCAGGGCCGTCATGGGGCTGGCGATGCTTTTGTTTTGATAGCTTCCAGCGCTTTCTGGTAAAGGGCTGGAGGCTGTTTTTATTGGAATTGATGCATGCTCCGCGTGTGCATGCCGGGGCCTTCACCCGGGCCCGCTTCCGCGTGCCGGAGCGGGCGTGCCAGGCCCGGGGTGTGCATGGGCCTGGCGCTTGCGCCGACGGCCTGCACGCAGCGTGGCGGCCAGGGCCAGGGCGGCGCCGAGCAGCGGGGCGAACCAGGCGCCGCCCACGGGAATGGCGGTTGGTGTGACGGAGCCGCCTGGGCCGGTGGATGGGCCCGAGCCCGGACCCGAGCCCGGGCCAGAACCCGGCCCGGGACCGGGGCCTGGATCCGGGTCAGGGGCCGGGCTTTGCGTGACGCTGATGTGGGTGGTGGCCAGGGTGTCTTCACAGGCCCCGGTGTCCACGCTGGCGATGGCCAGCACGCGTGCCGGGAAGTCCTGCGCCAGCGCCACCGGGTAGTCCTGGCTCCATTGCCCCGATGCGGCGATGGCCACGCCCTGGTGCGCGTCCTGGTGCAGCACGGTGCCGCTGTCGGGATCCACCAGGCGCAGCGTGACGGTGGCGGCGTTCAGGGCCTGTGCGGCGGGGTTGTCCAGGGCTAGGTGCAGTTGCACGGTGGCGCCCCGGGCGGCACTGCCGGGCGAGGCGTGCAGCGTGCCTTGCAGGCCGGGCACGCAGGCGCTGCGGGCCGCGCGAACCTGGAAGCTGGCCATGCTTTCGGAGAGCAACTGGCCCGCGCCGTCCAAAAGCTGCAGCTGCGCCTGGTAGGTGCCCGCCGCCAGGCTGCCTGCGGGCAGGGTGTAGCCGTATTCGCGCACGTTGGCGGGCAGCAACTGCGCGATGGTTTCGGTGCGCGTGAAGCTGGGCGTGCCCGGGGTGGCCACGGCGGTGATGGTGGTTTGGGCGCGCAGGTCGCTTTGCACTGCAATGGACGAAGTGTTGCCCGCCCGCGACGTGACGTGGACGGCTTCGCTGCGCAGGTATTCGCCCCGGCTGGTGGTGATGCGCGTGGCGTTGCCCTGGCTGCTGCCGCCCACCACCTGGAAGGGGGCTTCGGCGCTGCCATAGACGGCGCCGTCGGGGGCCAGCAGTTCAGCGCGCAGCACGTATTCGCCCGCGAACACGCCTGCCACGTTCCAGGGGCTGCTGGCGGCCTGCGTGGCGCCAGCGGGCAGGGCAAAGGGGGCGGGCAGGGGCAGCGCGGCCACGGTGGCGCCGTCGGCGTCGAGCACGGTCAGGCGCACTTGCGCGTCGATCGCGCCCACGCCGGCGTTGGTCACGGGGGCGAGGAACTCGGCCGTGTCCTGGTCTTGATAGATGGGCTTGTCGGTCTGGGCCGCGATGGTGGTGTGGGCGTCGGCGGCGATGCGCGGCACCACCAGGGGGCTGACCACTTCGCCCGCGACGAAGCTGTTCTGGAACACCAGCTCGGCCTGCACGGCGGCGGGGCGCACTTCCTGCAGGCCCATGCCTTGCAGGGCCAGGTCGAAAGTGAGTTCGCGTCCCTCCTGCGTCACCCCGGTGAATGACCACGTGTAGCGGGTGCTGCCGTCGGCCAGGGGCTGCGCCTGGGCGGGCGGGTACGAGAAGGCCGAGGGCAGCACGTCGGGCGCGAAGGTGACGGAGAGGTCGGCGTCGAGCGCACCCATGCGGTCGAGCATGGTGGGCAGCCAGATTTCGATCCAGGTGGACGACAGCAGCGCGCCGCCGAGGTTATTGGTGCTGAGCCAGGTGCCGTCGGGCCGCTGGGTGGTCAGGATGTACTGGATGGCGTCGCGCAGGCGTTTGTCGTTGCGCGAGGGGTTGGTGGCGTCCAGCGCCACGCCGACGATGGCGGTCACCACCGGGTCGCTGCGGTTGTACCAGCCGTTTTGCACTTCCCAGCCGCCGTCGCTGCGCTGGCGTGCCCACAGGGTCTGGGCCAGGGTGTCGATGAGGGTGTCGAACTCCTGGGCGCGCGCGGTGCCCTGGTAGTGCTCGCGCAGCTTGGCCAGGGCCTGCATGCGGTAGGCCACGTCCATGTTGTTGCTGGCGTTGAAGATGGTGCCGCTGGCCAGCAGGGTGGCGGACTGCGCCAGGGTGTTGTCGATGCGCGTGGCGAGGGCCGCAGCGTCGGCCGGGGTGAACGCCATGCGCCGGATGGCGCCGCTGTCGCTGAGCAGGACGCTGGCGTCGGGCAGGCGCACGGCGGAGTGGGTCATGCCGAAGGTGAGGCGCTCGACCACCCAGTTCTCGTTGTACCAGTAGAGGCCGGTGTCGGTACTCAGCAGGTAGCCCTGGCTGCCGTAGCGGGTCAGCTGTAGCGGCGTGCCGGCCGTGTAGGCGGCCGGGGTGTCGCGCAGGGTGCCGTTGCGCTCGAAGCGCAGGATGCGCTTGAGCCCGGGGTTGGTGACGAGCAGGGCGCCATCGGCCTGCTGTTCGAGCTGGCCGCCCGAGGTGCCGATGGCGGCGTTGTTGATGAAATCGCTGGCCACGCCTTGCGCGGTGACCGCCAGCACTTTGGCCTGGTAGTTGGGGCGTACGAGGAAGGTGCCGTCGGCCAGTTCCAGTGCGTCGGTGCTGGGCTGGGCGTTGAGCAGGGTTTGCGTGCCCGTGGCGAGGTCGTGCAGGAAGACGCCGCCCAGCGTGGCCACGAGCAGGCGGTTGCTGGAAATGGCGCGCACGTTTTGCAGGCTCGCCATGCTGGCCAGCTTGACGGCGCTGGCCGCACCGGGAGCGATGGCGTGGAGCGTGCCGTTCGTCTTGTCGGCCACGTACAGCGTGCCGTCATCCAGGGCGGCGAGGCGCTTCTCGCCCGTGGGCGCGAGGTCGGCGAAGCTTTGCGCAGCGACGGTCTTGACGGTGCCCGCGCCGTGTTTTCTGGCCTGGCGGGCGTAGTCCACCAGGGTGGTGACGTTGATGCCCGTGGACTGGCCGGTGCTGCCCCACCAGTAGCCGGTGTAGTCGGTGTTCCAGCGGCCATTGCTGGCGAAGTTCATCAGGGCCTCGGCCAGCTTGCGGTTGCTCGACGCGACTTCCTGCGGGTTGTGCCATTCCTTGGTGGCCCAGAGGCCGAGCATGGTGTTGGTCTGCGGGCCGGTGGAGCTTTGCACCACGCCGTTCTGGTCCATGGCCTGCAGCGTGGCGTTGAGCAGTTCGGTGCGCTTGTTCCAGTCCAGGGGCTGGACGAAGCGCAGGTTTCGCTCGCCACCCACGAGGGACTGCGTTTGCACGTGGCAGGCAAAGCATTTGAGGTCGGCCACGTGGTGGGCGTAGGCGTAGTCGTCGCCGTAGCGCACGGCCTTGGTCACGGCGTCGCGTATGAGCGGCGCGAACGAGTCGGTGCTGCTGCCGGACGCCATGTCGAGCCCGGTGATGCGGATCTTGCCCTTGGCGGTCTGGTCGCCCGGGGGGACGATGGTTTTATCCACCGTGAAGTCCGCCTTGGCGAGGTCGCCGACGTACAGCGTGGTCTGGATGGCGGCCCCTGGCGCATGGCCCGCGACGACTTCCACTTTCAGGCTCGCGGCCTTGGTGGGCGTCCATGTGCCGAAATCGACCTCCTGGTAGCCGTCGAGCGCGATGGCGGGCACTTGGACGGCGGCTTGGTGCGCCAGTGCGTTGCTGGTGGCGTTGGAGACCTTGAGGGTGTAGGCGCCTGCGGGCAATGGGACGTTGCCGGTGTTCTTGAGAATGGCGCTGAAGCGCACGGGCGTGTTGGCGCCGCTTTGCACCACGGGCGGGTCGGCGTTGACGGCGCCGGCGAACAGCGCCGTTTCGGTAAGCGCAACGGCCGTGCGCAAGCTGCCGGTGACGTTGCCGGTCGGGTTGTCCTTGCTGCGCGAGCCGGGCTCGATGAGCTTGGCGATCAGGCTGTAGCTGCCCGCCGCGTTGGTGGTGGTGTTCCAGCGGAATGCCACGTCGATGCTCTCGCCGGGTTGCAGGGTGACGTCCCCGTGGGGAATGCCGGTGGCGTCGAGTACGGGTAGCGTCGCCACCACGGCGCCGCTGCTGGCCTGCACTTCCATGGCAACGCTGCTGGTCATGGGCAGGGCGGAGGTGTTGCCGATGCGCAGGCTGGCCTGGATGACCTGGTTGATCGTGGCGGACCAGGGGCTTGCGGTCAGGTTCGAGAGGTCGAGATAGGCCTCGCCGGCGGATGACGGAAGCACGAAGTCCTGGGCAATGGCGCCAGGCGCGCTGATGCGCAGCTCGAACGTGCGCGTTGCATAGCCTGCCGCCGCGACTTCCACCGACCATTGGGTGCCGGAAAGTCCGTCGAGCACGTAGGCGCCCGCTGCGCCCGTGGTGGCGCTCAGCGCTCCAATGGTGACCGTGGCCGACGCGATCGGCGCGCCGGCGGTGTCGAGCACGCGGCCGTGCAGCGTGCTGATGAGTGTGGCCGCGGCAAGCTCCACCACGCCGGCGTCGATGCGTGCACCGGCCGTGACGAAGGCGGACTGGGTGGCTGGGCCGTACCCGTCCTTGCTGTAGCTGACGAGAACTTCACCCGGCGATGTGGTGGCGGAGAAGAAGCCGTTGGCATCGGTGGAGACGTCGATCGTGCCCGCCGGGCTCTTGATGCGGACCTTGACGCTTTCCAGGGGGGACTTGCTCTGGGCGTCGATCACCTTGCCTTCGATGGGAACCGGGCTGGCGCCTGCGGCGGAGGACAACTGCAGCGCCGGGGAGAACAGGCCGGTGGTGTTGGCCTGCAGCGTGGCGGATGCCGAGATGGTTTGCCAGCCGGTTTTTTCAGCGGAAACGACCAGCGTGCCGGGGGGGATGCCCGTGATGCTGAAGGCGCCCAAGGCATCCGTGGTGGCAGAGTAGGTCGTGCCGGTGCTGCTGTCGCGCGCGGTGATCAGGACGGCGGCCAGCGGCTGCCCGTCGGATGCCTGGGTCACGCTGCCGGACAGTGCGGCGGTGGTGGGTGTGGCGCCGCCTCCCGGTGCGCTGCCAATGACTGCCGCCAGCGATGGTGAGAACAATAGCGTCTCTTGCGGCGGGACGTATGCATGGGCCGTCACCAGGCTGTAGCCGTCTTTCGTGACGGAAATGACGAGTTGCCCCGCCGGTGAAATCTGCAGCGTGTAGTGGCCGTTGGCATCGGACTGCGCCACGACTGGCGTTCCGCCGGACGAGGAGAGCGCGGCGATCGAGGCGCCCGCCAATGGCGAATTCGTGGCTTCGTCGTAAACCGTGCCTTTGACGATGGCGGAGTTGGCCTGCTGTTCCGGATCCGTGGGCTTCACGCCGACGAGCGCCAAGGCCCGCAGGGCCAGAGCGGTGGTGTAGGGGTCATCGTTCCAGGAGCCATTCGGTTTTTGCTGTGCGAGCAGAAAGGCCTCGACTGCAGGCCCCAATTGCGGCAGCGCGGCGGTGTAGGGATGTACCGCTTCGAATGCCAATGCGGTGAGCATGGGGCTGTCCGCCCAGTTCCCCGCCACTTTCTGTTTGCCGAGCAGTGCCTGGGCTGCGGGTCTTGCCAGTGCCAGGGTGGTGGCGCTTTTGAGCGCATCGGCGTTCAAGGCGCGCAAAACGATGGCGGTGGCGTAGATATTGGAATGGCCCCCGACCTTGAAGAAGCCTGCGGCCTGTTTGGACGCCAGCCATTCAAGCGTGCCCTTGCGCTGGATGGCGGATGGATTCTCGGTCGCGATGAAACCCCAGGCGGTGTCGATCACGCCAGGAACCCATTCGTCGGCATATGTGGCGAAACCCTTGTCGGCAATATAGCGTGTGGCAAGTGCCGCTCCGGGAGCGCTGCCTTGCTGGCGCTGCAGTGCGGCCTTGCAGGCGAGGGATTCGGTGGGAACGTCATCCCCTGTCTCGGGCATCGCATGAATGATGGCCGCGACCTGCATATTGTTGCCTGCAAGGCCAAGCAGTGTTTGTGCCGCTTCGCATTGCGATTGGGCCGATGTCGCGAAACGCGAGCGCGTTACCACAGCGCCGCTGGCGGATACCTGTCCTTGAAGCCAGGCGACTCCTCTCGCGGTTTCTGAGTTGCCGGCATGGGCAGGCAATAGAAATTGCATGCCCAGCAATAAAAAAAGCAACGCTGATGACAGCAGTTGCGAAATCCTCCCACCCCATTTGCACATGTTTGCGTGCTTTTTTCTATGCGTCATGGCTTGTGATTGCAATTATTTGCGAGCGATTCTTGATGAAAAAAAATTGCTTGTCAAAAGCCGGCGGCGGCGTTTTCAGATGCAAATTGTTTTTACAAAAAATTGCGAATTGGGTGCCTTGTTTTTTACTTTTGATGCGATTTGTTTGTTCTGATGGTTTTTACAGCCCAGCGATTTGTGGTAAATAGTCCGCCCTGAAAAAACTGCAAACCGTTGATCTGACTCGTAGTTTTTCTGATTAAAGGGCGCAGTATTTGCAAGGTATGGTTTTGCCAGTCCCTGTTTTCTTGCAATTGGGAACCTCTCAAAACCCATCCGCTCTCTTCCTGACCCGAGAAGCCTGACCCGCCCCTTGCCATGATCACACCCCGCAGCGCGCTGAAGTTTGACCTGTTCGCCGAGGCCTCGCGCCAGCACAAGAGGGACGAGGTGGGCGATCCGCTGCAGGTGATCGCGCGGCACATCGACTTCGGAGCCCTGGCCGGGCTGGTGGATGCCTTGATCGAGCGTGGCGATGGCCGCCGGGGTGGCCGGCCGGCCTATCCCACCGAGGTGATGGTGCGCATCCTGGTCTTGAAGCGGCTGTACAACCTGTCCGATGAGCAGATGGAGTACCAGTTGCTGGATCGGGCGAGCTACCAGCGCTTTTGCCTGCTGCAGGATGCGATGAACGTGCCGGACCGCAACACGATCTGGCGCTTCGGCGAGCGGCTGGGCGTGGATGGGGCCACGGTGCTGTTCCAGGGAGTGGATGCGCAACTGCACCGCCATGGCTACATGGCCCGGGGCGGACAAGCCATCGATGCGACGCTGGTGCCCGCGCCGCGCCAGCGCCTGGACAGGCCGGAGCGCGAGGCCCTGGCCGAAGGCAGAACGCCCGATTGGAGCGAGGCCGAGCGCCGGCAAAGGGATGTGGATGCCACGCACACGAAGAAGCACGGCAAGAGCTACTTCGGCTACAAGCTCAGCGTGAGCGTGGACCTCAAGCACGGCTTCATCCGCCGCATCGCCACGGGCACGGCCAGCGAGCACGACGGACACCACTTCGACGAGGTGCTGGACATGCACAACACCGGGCGGGCAGTGCATGCGGACAAGGCCTACCCGAGCCGCCAAAGGCGCCAGATGCTGCAAGTGCTGGGATTCGTGGATGCGATGCAGCGCAGGGCCCAGCCGGGCCAGCCCCTGAGCGAGTGCCAGAAGCGGCGCAACCAGCGCATTGCCAGCAAGCGTGCCCGGGTCGAACATGCGTTTGCCGGCATCCGGCACATGGGCGGCAAGTTCGTGCGCACGATCGGGCAGGCGCGGGCCACGGTGGCGATGACGATGATGGCTGCCTGCTACAACATGAAGCGCCTGGCCTCGTTCCTTGAGCGAGGCGTGGATGCGTTCTTCAAACCGGCGACCACCAAGGCACAGGTGCGCCTGCAAACGGCGAAAGCCTGAGCCATCGGGGCTGCAAGGCCCCTCAATGCACGAGGTGCAGACCGCCGTAAGGCCTCATCGCGCATTCAAAACGGCTGGCGTCCAATTGTGCCTATTCGGATCCGTCAATCATGGGGTTGTGAGAGGTTCCCAAATATCTCCGAGCAATCCGATGCGCTCAAAGCCTCCCCAGCCCCAGACCGGCGAGTTGTTCCGCGCGCGCCAGGACGAGCAGATCAACATGCGCCACCCGCTGGTACGCTTGGCCGCACAGATCGGGCGCTACGCGCACGCCAAGCAGTACAAGCGCATGCGCCGGGCCGTGCGCACGCTGCGCACCCGCGTGGGCCGCGTGCACCGCGAGGTGGCTCGCCAACTGCACGTGCTGCCCGAGGCGGCCAGGGCCAAGGTGCAGGATCTGCTGCAGCGCACTGGCCGCATACTGGCGCAGCGCACGAAGGACAAGAACAAGCTGTACGCGTTGCACGCGCCCGAGGTCGAATGCATCAGCAAAGGCAAGGCCAGGACCCCGTACGAGTTCGGCGTGAAGGTCAGCATCGCCACTACGTTGAAGGAAGGTCTGGTGGTGGGCATGCGCTCCATGCCGGGCAACCCCTACGACGGCCACACCCTGGCCGAGACGGTGGGCATCCTCACCGGCACGGACAGGCTGGCGGCCACGGCCATCGTGGACAAGGGCTACCGGGGCGTGGCAATCGAAGGCGTGCGCATCCTGATGTCAGGCCAGAAGCGAGGCGTCACCCGAACGCTCAAGGCCATGATCAAGAGGCGCAGTGCCATCGAGCCGGCCATCGGGCACATGAAGATGGACGGGCGCCTCGCCCGCAACCCGCTCAAGGGCGCGCTGGGCGATGCGCTGCATGCAGTGATGTGCGGCGCTGGGCGCGACCTGCGCCTGATCCTGGCCGCGCTGCTGCTTTGTTGCGCCCGATTCGGGCTGTCGATGCGGGCGGTCAGCGTTGCACTGATCCCCGCATCCGGTGATCGCCGTCCCGCTTGCGGCTGAGAACGGAATTGTTCAGGACGGACTATGTAAGAGAAGCCGGTACGCTGGATTCATCCACGCGTTTTGCATCGTCCTCGCCGCAGAGGCTGTACCCAGGCGCTTTCGACGCAGAAGCCGCCAACGCTTGCCGGTCAAGCGTTGGCGGTTTTTTTGCCTATGGTGTTTATTTCTCATTTATTGAGATGTGTATTCATATATTGAACTTTTGAAAAAAACTCCCTACACTCGCGGCTGTGTCGAAACGGGGCTTGGCCCTGCTACAGGAGTGACGTGTCAAACGCTCGCAAGAAACTCAAGGCCGCGGTCATCGGCAGCGGCAACATCGGTACGGACTTGATGATCAAGATCCTGCGCCATGGACAGAACATCGAAATGGGCGCCATGGTCGGGATTGATGCCGCTTCGGACGGCCTGGCACGCGCTGCGCGCATGGGCGTGGCCACCACCCATGAAGGGGTGGAGGGGCTGGCGCGCCTGCCGGTGTTCGACGACATCGACTTCGTGTTCGACGCCACCAGTGCGGGCGCGCATGTGCACAACGATGCCTTCCTGCGCAGCCTCAAGCCCGGTCTGCGCATGATCGACCTCACGCCAGCGGCCATTGGCCCTTACTGCATTCCGGTGGTGAATGGTGAGAAACACCTCGATGCACTGAACGTGAACATGGTCACCTGCGGCGGCCAGGCCACGATCCCGATGGTGGCCGCCGTCTCGCGCGTGGCTGTTGTGCACTACGGTGAGATCGTCGCCTCCATTTCCAGCAAGAGTGCGGGTCCAGGCACGCGCGCGAACATCGATGAATTCACCGAAACCACCTCCAAGGCCATCGAGGTGGTGGGGGGCGCCCGCAAGGGCAAGGCCATCATCGTGCTGAACCCTGCCGAGCCGCCGCTGATCATGCGTGACACCGTCTATACGCTGAGTGCATGGGCCGACGAAGATGCCATTGCCCGCTCGGTGGAAGAGGTGGCCGCCGCGGTGCAGGCCTACGTGCCTGGTTACCGTCTGAAGCAGCAAGTGCAGTTCGACCGTGTCGACAGGCCTATCCGCATTCCGGGCGTGGGCGATGCGCTCACCGGACTGAAGACCTCCATCTTCCTGGAGGTCGAAGGGGCCGCGCACTACCTGCCAGCCTATGCCGGCAACCTGGACATCATGACCAGCGCCGGCCTGCGTACCGCAGAACACATGGCCGCGCGCATGCTGGCCGCCGCAAACGCTTGAGGAGGCTCTGCGCCATGATCCCCAACAAGAAGATCTATATCTCCGACGTGACGCTGCGCGACGGCAGCCACGCCATCCGCCACCAGTACAGCGTGGCGCAAGCCCAGCAAATCGCCCGTGCGCTGGACGAAGCCCGCGTGGACTCGATTGAGGTCGCCCACGGAGACGGCCTGCAAGGCAGCAGTTTCAATTACGGCTTCGGCGCGCATACCGATCTGGAGTGGATCGAGGCTGTCGCCAGCGTGGTCAAGCACGCGGAGATCGCCACGCTACTGCTGCCGGGCATCGGCACCGTGCACGACCTGAAGAACGCCTACGACGCCGGCGTGCGCGTGGTGCGGGTCGCCACCCACTGCACGGAGGCCGACGTGTCCAAGCAGCATATCGAGTACGCCCGCAACCTCGGCATGGAAGCCGTGGGTTTCCTCATGATGAGTCACATGACCACGCCGCAAGCGCTGGCACAGCAGGCCAAGCTCATGGAGAGCTATGGCGCCACCTGCTGCTACGTGGTCGACTCGGGCGGTGCGCTGGGCATGCAGGATGTGCGCGAGCGCTTCCGGGCCTTCAAAGACACGCTCAAGCCGGAAACCCAGACGGGCATGCACGCTCACCACAACCTGAGCTTGGGCGTGGCCAACTCCATCGTGGCTGTGGAAGAAGGCTGCGACCGCGTGGATGCCAGCCTGGCCGGCATGGGCGCGGGCGCCGGCAATGCGCCGCTGGAGGCATTCATTGCCGCCATCGACCGCATGGGCTGGAACCACGGCACTGACCTCTACAAACTGCTCGACGCGGCCGACGACATCGTGCGCCCGCTGCAGGATCGCCCGGTGCGCGTGGACCGCGAGACGCTGGCACTGGGCTACGCCGGCGTG
This sequence comes from Acidovorax sp. YS12, assembly GCA_021496925.1. Lineage (NCBI taxonomy): Bacteria > Pseudomonadati > Pseudomonadota > Betaproteobacteria > Burkholderiales > Comamonadaceae > Acidovorax > Acidovorax sp. YS12. The sequence continues at coordinate 2,750,136 of CP053915.1, read as the reverse complement.
TACAGCAGCTTCTTGCGCCACAGCGAGGCGGCCGCAGCCAAATACGGCCTCAAGACGGTGGACATCCTCGTGGAACTGGGCCGCCGGCGCATGGTGGGCGGGCAGGAAGACATGATCGTCGACGTGGCGTTGGATCTGCTGAAGCAGCGCCGCGGCCGAGACCTTTCCCCAAGAGCGTAGACACGCTCTAAGAAGCCGGGCAGGCGCCTGCGATTCTGGCTGGGCACATCCCTGCGATGTGCCCCGGCGGTGTCGTGGGCGGCCGCTTCGGCAGGCCCGGCAGTGGCTCTCGCGGCCGGGTCAAACACCTGTGAGACAAGCAACATGACCGCACAACAACTTGGCCAGCCGGCACAAGCGCACGGCGCGCAGACCGCCATCAGCGATGCCGATCGCCGCCGCGCGCTTTTCGGCAGCGCCGTGGGCAGCACCATCGAGTGGTACGACTATTTTCTCTACGGAACCATGTCGTCCATCGTTTTTGCCAAGCTATTTTTCCCGTCCGGCGACCCGATCACCAGCCAGTTGCTGGCGCTCGCCTCGTTCGCTCTGGCGTTCCTGATCCGGCCCATCGGCGGGATCGTGTTCGCCCACGTCGGCGACCGGGTCGGCCGCAAGAAGACGCTGGTCATCACGCTGTCCATCATGGGCCTGTCCACTGTGCTGATCGGCCTGACGCCCACCTACGACCAGATCGGCGTCTGGGCGCCGATTCTGCTGACCATCCTGCGCCTGCTGCAAGGCCTGGCGCTGGGCGGTGAGTGGGGTGGCGGTGTGTTGCTGGCGGTGGAGTATTCGCCCGCCAACAAGCGCGGCTTCTTTGGCGCAGTGCCGCAGACGGGCGCACTGTTCGGCCTGGCGCTGGGCAATCTGGCGACCTCGGGCCTGAGCACCGTGTTCTCGGAGGAGGCCTTCTTGTCCTATGGCTGGCGCATTCCGTTCGTGCTGTCCATCGTGCTGGTGCTGATTGGCATGTGGATCCGCAACAAGGTGGAGGAAACGCCGTCGTTCCGCAAGGTGGCCGCCGAGGCCAAGGCCAATCCCAAGGGCTCGCAGCACCAGCGGATGCCCCTGATGGAGACGCTCACCAAGCACTGGCGCCCGGTGCTGATCGCCATTGGCGCCAAGTTCGTCGAAACCTCGACTTTCTTCCTGTTCGCCACGTTCACCATCTCGTACCTGGTGGGTCTGGGCTACAAGCGCGTGGACGCGCTCAACGTGGTGCTGATCGCCGCGCTGATTGCGGTGCCGGTGATGCTGTATTTCGGCGCGTTGTCCGACCGCATTGGCCGCAAGAAGCTGTTCATCCTGGGCACGGTCGCCATCGCCGTCTACGCCGGTCCCTATTTCTGGCTGCTGAACCAGGGCTCCTCGTTGGTCGCAACGGTTGCCGTGGTGATCGGCTTCTCCATCATCTGGTCCACTTATGGCTCTGTGCTTGGCACTTTTTTCGCCGAAAGCTTCCCGCCCAACGTGCGTTACACCGGCATCTCGCTGGGCTATCAGGTGGGCGCGGCGCTGGTCGGCGGTCCCATGCCGCTGATCGCCACGGCGCTGGTGGCCCGCTATCATGGCAGCTATGTGCCGGTGGCCATCTTCATCGCCCTGTGCGCGCTGGTATCGCTGATCGCCATCAGCTTCACCAAGGATCGCACCGGCCAGCCGTTGGATTCGTAATCTCGAGGCGTGTGCGAGGCGTGGGTGCCGGTGACCGCAGGTCTCATCGCGCACCCTCCCCCTCACCATGACCGCCCCAGCCGAAACGACCAGCCCCCCCAAAAAAGCCGCCAAGCCGCTCGCCAGCCAGACGCTGTTCCGGGGCCTCGACATCGTGAGTGCCGTGGCCGATGGCTGTCGGACGGTCAAGGAAATCTCCGACAAGACGGGTATTACCTTCAGCACCACGCACCGCTTGGCTTCGGCGCTGGTGCAAATCCGCTACCTGCGTTTCGAGCCGCGCAAGGGCTACCGCCTGGGCAGTCGGCTGGTGGAGCTCGGCTTCATGGCCTACCGTGAGTCGCCGCTGATGACCACCGCACGTCCGTTTCTGGAGGAGCTGGCAGCGCAGACGCAGGATACGGTGCATCTGGCGGCGCTGGATGAGGATGAAGGCATCATCTACCTTGACAAGATCGGCGGTAAACGCCCGATCGAAGTCAATACCCGCATCGGCGGGCGCAAGCCCGTGTGCTGCACCAGCGTCGGCAAGGCACTGATTCTCGACCAGGGGCGTGCCGCCTGGAAAAAGCGCTACGAGCAAGAGGCCGCCAAGGGCCTGGCCGGATCGTTGCCGTTGGATGTCTGGCTGGAGGCGATGGCAACGTATGCAGCACAGGACTACACCTTTGACATGGACGAAAACATTCCCGGCATCCGCTGTGTCGGGGCGCCGGTGCGTGATGCGAGCGGAACCATCGTGGCCTCGATCAGCGTTACCAGCACCGACGTCTATACCGATGAGGCGCGCATGCGCGAGGTGATTCCCTTGGTGCAGGGCGTGGCCCGCAAGATCAGTGCGCAGTTGGGCGCCACAACGCTGTAGCTGTAGCAAGGACTTGCCACGTGGCATGGCGGACAAAGGCACGACGGGATGCCAATGCATGAGTGCCACGGAGCGGTTTCAGTCATCCCAGCGTGCTTCCGCGCGCAGCTGCCGCACCAGCGGCTGCGGCAGGCGCAGGTCCAGGTCGGCCAGGCGCTGCTTGACCAGGATGTCCGGCACCTCGAACAGATGCGCCAGCTCCTGCAGGCTTTCGGCGTGGCCCTCGGTCAGCGTGAACTGCAGCACCTGCGTCGGAATGAGCAGGCGCAGCGCGAAATCGTTGGCCTCGCTCTCCATGCGCTGGCCGTAGTCCACGTGGTAGCTCTCCGACACCATGATCTCGCGGCGCATGCCGGGGCGCAGGTGGTGCAGCGCGATGTGGCCCAGGGCGTGCGCCACGCCGTAGCGCTGGCGCATGAAGCTGTGCGAGGCATTGATGGTGATGCGCGCCTTGCGCTGGCGCGAGATCTCCAGCACCGCGCAGGCCGCGCCGGTGTCGCCCACGGCCACGGCGATGCCCATGGCCTTGGCGATATGCGCCAGGTTGACGGGCACGGACTGGTCCCAGTGGGTGTTGAGAATGCCTTCCGCAAACAAGCTCATGGCCGGGATTATCTGTGCCGTGCCGCGCGGGTGGGTTTGCCGCAATAGGAGCGGCGAAAACCACGGTGACAAAATGGTGACATGCATTTCCCAGATGGGCTTTCAACCATGACCGCATCCACCCCCGCTTCATCGCCTTCCGTGGCGCCTGCCGCCGCTGCCTCCACCTCTCCTTCCACCGCTCCCGCGCCCCGGCGCAAGCGTGCCCAGCCGCGCGCGCGCGCCGTGCAGCAGGGCGACACCCTGCCCACGCTGAGCCCCAAGGCCGTGCCGCGCCACGTCCAGGCCGAGGCCGCCCAGGCGGCGCAGGGGCGCCGCCTGGCGGTGGTGCAGGCCCTGCTGGAGCGCGAGGCCCTGCCCGCGCAGCAGCGCGCGGCGGCCCTGCGCGCGCTGATCGAGGGCGCCTCCGAGGACGACCGCCAGATGCTGCGCCAGGTGCTGCTGGACAACGAGGAGGGCCATGAGACGCCGCTGTTCAAGGGCCATCCCGACGACGAGCTGTCCGACGACTGGCGCGAGGGCGGCTACCCCTACAAGCACTTGATGCGCCGCGCCACCTACGAGACGCAGAAGTACAACCTGCAGGTGGAGCTGCTCAAGCTGCAGGCCTGGGTGAAGGAGACCGGGCAGCGCGTGGTGATCCTGTTCGAGGGGCGCGACGCCGCCGGCAAGGGCGGCACCATCAAGCGCTTCATGGAGCACCTGAACCCGCGCGGCGCGCGCGTGGTGGCGCTGGAAAAGCCCAGCGAGGTGGAGCGCGGGCAGTGGTACTTCCAGCGCTACATCCAGCACCTGCCCACGGCGGGCGAGATCGTGATGTTCGACCGCAGCTGGTACAACCGCGCGGGCGTCGAGCGCGTCATGGGCTTTTGCTCCGACGCCGAGTACCACGAGTTCATGCACCAGGCGCCCGAGTTCGAGCGCCATCTGGTGCGCAGCGGCATCCATGTGGTCAAGTTCTGGTTCTCCGTCACGCGCGCCGAGCAGCGCCGGCGCTTCAAGGAGCGCGAGGTCCACCCGCTCAAGCAGTGGAAGCTCAGCCCCGTGGACCTGGCCTCGCTCGACAAGTGGGACGACTACACCCGCGCCAAGGAGGCCATGTTCTTCGAGACCGACACGGCCGATTCGCCCTGGACCGTGGTCAAGAGCGACTGCAAGAAGCGCGCGCGCCTCAACGCCATGCGCTACGTGCTGCACAAGCTGCCCTATGCGAACAAGTCGCTCAAGACCATTGGCAGGCTCGACACGCTGATCGTCGGCAGGGCGCACGGCTAGCCCTGCACCGCGCCGCCGGTTCTGCAAGAATGGCGCCCTTTGCTGAACCCTGGGGGGCTTTTCCATGTCGTCTCGTCGCGCATTCATCCATCGAGCCAGCGCGCTCGGCCTGCTGCTGCTGGCCGCGCACCAGCGGGCGCTGGCCGTGTCGCTGGCGCAGTTGTCCAATGCCGACGCGGCCAGCGGCGTCAAGGCCGCGCTGGCGCGCGGCGCCGAGGTGGCGGTGGACCTGCTGGGGCGCACCGATGGCTTCCTGGGCAACCCGCAGGTGCGCATCGGCCTGCCGGGGCAGCTCGAAGACGCGGCCAAGCTCATGCGCCGCTTCGGCCAGGGCCAGCGCATCGACGAACTGGTCACCACCATCAACCGTGCCGCCGAGACAGCCGTGCCCATGGGCAAGGACCTGCTCGTGGGCGCGGTGCAGAGCATGAGCGTGCAGGACGCGAAGAACATCCTCACCGGCGGCGACACGGCCGTGACGCAGTTCTTCGCCGGCAAGACGCGCGCGCCGCTGGGCGAGCGCTTCCTGCCCGTGGTCACCCAGGCCACCGACAAGGTGGGCCTGGCGCAGCAGTACAACGCCTTCGCCGGCAAGGCCGCGGGCTTCGGCCTGCTCAAGGCCGAGGACGCCAACCTGCAGCAGTACGTGACCGGCAAGACGCTGGATGGCCTGTACTTCATGATCGGCGAGGAAGAGCGCAAGATCCGCAACGACCCCGTGGGCACCGGCAGCGCGCTGCTGCAGAAGGTCTTCGGCGCGCGATGAACCGCCGCGCGCCCGCCGCGCCCGCCTGCCCTTGCGGCAGCGGCGCGCCGCTGGCCGGTTGCTGCGGGCGCTTCCTGGAGGGCGCCGAGGATGCGCCCGACGCCGAGCGCCTCATGCGCTCGCGCTACAGCGCCTTCGTGGGCGGGCGCGGCGACTACCTGCTCGCCACCTGGCACCCGTCGCGCCGTCCGCCCGCCATCGACTTCGACGCGGGCGCGAAGTGGCTGGGCCTGGAGGTGCGCCGCCACCAGCCCACCGGCCCGGACAGCGCCGAGGTCGAGTTCGTCGCCCGCTGGCGCGTCGGCGGGCGCGCCGTGCGCCTGCACGAGCGCAGCCGCTTCGTGCGCGAAGGCGGGCGCTGGTACTACGTCGATGGCGATCAGTTTTGAGCCAAATCGGCCTCCGGCCCTTTGCCAGCAAGCGCAAGCAGCTATTCATTGAATAGCAACCTCAGGCCGGTTTCTCTTCGCTTTCCCAGCGCAGCGCGGCAATGTCGTGCACGAAGATGGGGTAGTGCATCCACACCCCGCGCAGCCCCTTGCGCGCCACGGTGCCGACCTGCGAGGCGAACAGCCAGGCATTCACCGCGTCCTCGGCCAGGTGGCGCTGCATCTGGGCGAACAGGCGCGCGCGTTCGCGCGGGCTTTCGGCCTGCGCATGGCGCTGCGCCAGTTGCCGGAACGCCGCGCTGTCGTAGCCGAAGTAGTAGCCCGGGTCGGTGTAGATGGGGTAGTCCAGCGGCTCCACGTGGGTGATCAGCGTCATGTCGAAGTCGCCCTGGAACGGGCCCGCCAGCCATTGCGCCCACTCCAGCGGCTGGGGCTCCACCGCGATGCCCACGCGCTCCAGGTCGGCCGCCAGCACCGGGCCGCCCAGGCGCGCGTAGGCCGGGGGCGGCAGCGCCAGCGACAGGCGCAGCGGCGCCGGCCCCAGGGCCTCGCGCAGCAGGGCGCGGGCGCGGTCCGGGTCGTACGGGTAGCGGTGGGCCAGGTGCACGTAGCCGGGGTCGGACGGCGAAAAATGGCTGCCGATCACGGTGCCGCGCCCCTCGAACACGGTGCGGATGAAGGCCTCGCGGTCGATGGCGTGCGTGATGGCGCGGCGCACGCGCCGGTCGGCCAGCGGCGCGCGCCGGTGGTTCAGCGCCAGCAGGCCCTTGCTGCTGGAGGTGCCCAGCAGCAGCTGGTAGCGGCTGTCGGCCACCAGGCCGCGCACCGAGTTGGTGGCGAAGTGCAGGAACAGGTCCATCTCCTCGCCCTGCAGCGCCGCGGCCTGCGCCTCGGGCGCGTAGAGGAAGCGGAACGTGGCGCCGCGCATGTACAGCGTCTGGGCATGGCGGTAGGTGCTGGCGGGCTCCAGCGTGATGCTGTGGCCGCGCTGCCATTGCCGCACGCGGTACGGGCCGGTGCCCACGGGGGCGGCGGCGGCCGTGGCGGCGCTTGCCGGGCTGAGGATGACGGCCGTGTTCTCGCCCAGGCGGAAGGGCAGGTGCGCATCGGCATGGTGCAGCCCCAGCACCACGGTGTGCGCGTCGGGCGTGGCGATGTGCGCGATGTTGTCGAACAGCGTCTTGCGCGCCTTGTTGGTCGAACCCGGCGCGCGGGCGCGCTCGAAGCTGAAGCGCACCGCCGCGGCGTCGAAGGGCGTGCCGTCGTGGAAGCGCACGCCCTGGCGCAGCCGCAGCGTGCAGGTGCGCTGGCGCGCGTCCATCTGCCAGCTCTGTGCCAGCAGGGGCGCCACGCTGCCGTTCTCCTCGATGCGCGTCAGGCCCTCCAGCACGTTGTAGTGCACCACCTCGCCCACGGCGGCCGAAGGGGCCATGGTCGGGTCCAGGCTGTCGGGCTCCAGCGACAGGTTGATGACCACCCAGCGCTGGCTGGCGCGCTGCGAGGCCCCGGCCAGCCCCGGGACGGCGGCCAGGGCCAGGGTGTGCGCCAGGCTGGCGCGGCGCGTGAGGGGCCGGGAAAGTACGGAATGGCGCATGGCGTGGCCCGAAATTGCGACAAAATGAAACTACATCGTAGTCAAAAAACATTTCCGGCCCCGGGGCCGGCTTGCTCCATATGCCCCTGACTGCCGCTCCGATCCGTCTGCGCCCTTTTCGCTGGGCGCGGTGGCTGTTCGCGGGGCTGGCGCTGTGGCTGCTGCTGTCCATGGCCTGGGGCGTGCGCGGCCTGTACCACCAGCGCGCGCAGCGCTACCACCACCAGGTGGAGGGCGGGCTGCGCGCCATCAGCCTGCTGCAGGTGCGCAACGTGGCCGACTGGCGCCGCCAGCACATCGCCGATGCCGCCGCCCTGACCGACGACAGCCTGTTCGCCCAGGCCGCGGCGCGCTGGCACGCCGCGCCCGGCGAGGCGCTGCAGGAGCCGCTGCGCGAACGCCTGCGCAGCTTCGTTGAGCATGGACGCTACAGCGCGGCTTTCTGGGTCGATCTCCAGGGGGCCTTGCGGCTCGGGCCGCAAGGGGCGCTGCAGGGCACGCTGGCGCCGCCCGAGCGGCAGGCCCTGCGCCAGGCGCTGGCCGCGGCCGAGCCGGCGGCGGTGGAGCTGCACCGGGACGCGGCCTTCGCCTTCGCCATCTTCGGCGTGCTCGCGCCCGTGTTCGACGGCGACACGCCCCTGGGCGCGGTGTGGCTGGTGAGCGACGCGCGCACCCAGCTCTATCCCCAGGTCGAGACCTGGCCCAGCGCCAGCCGCTCGGCCGAATCGCTGCTGGTGGAGCGCGATGGCGACGAACTGGTGTACCTGAGCCCGCTGCGCCACCGCAGCGACGCGCCCCTGAGCCTGCGCCAGGCCATGGCGCCGGGGCGCGACGTCGTGGTGCAGGCCGTGGCGGGCGCGCGCGGCGTGGTCTACGGCAGCGACTACCGCGGCCAGGAGGTGCTGGCCATGGCCAGCGCGGTGCCCGATTCGCCGTGGGTGCTGGTGTCCAAGCTCGACGTGGACGAGGCCTTCGTCGATGCCCAGCGTGGCGAGTGGCTGGCCCTGGCGCTGCTCGCCAGCCTGGCGCTGCTGTCCGGGGGCTGCGCCGCTGCGGCGTGGCAATGGCGCGCCTGGCGGCGCGAGCGCGGCCTCAAGCTGGCGCTGGAGCGCAACATGCGCTGGCTCGACAGCGCGCAGAAGGCCGCCAGCGCGGGCTACTTCGCCTACGACGCCGAGCACCGGCAGTTCTTCATGTCCAGCATCGCCAACACCATCTTCGGGCTGCCGCCGCAGGAATGCATGACGCTGCAGCAGTGGATGGACATGCTGCACCCCGAGGACCGCGCGCATGTCCTGCGGGTGCACGCCGATGCCATGGCGGCGCGCACGCCGCTGCGCATGCAGTACCGCATCGTGCGCGCCGGCGACCGCGCGCAGCGCTGGCTTCAGGTGTGGGGCGAATACGGCACGGGCACCAGTTCTGGCGCCGATGCCGATGCGCTGCGCATGACCGGCACGGTGCAGGACATCACCGAGCGCAAGCAGGCCGAGCAGCAGCTGGCGCGCTACCGCGACGCGCTGGAGGAGCGCGTGCGCCTGGACCCGCTGACCCAGGTGGCCAACCGCCTGGCCCTGGGCGAGGCCATGCAGCGCGAGTGGGAGCAGGCGCGGCTGCGCGGCATGCCGCTGGCGCTGCTGATGATCGACGTGGACCATTTCAAGGCCTACAACGACCACTACGGCCACGTCGCGGGCGACCGCTGCCTGCAGCGCGTGGCCCAGGCGCTGGCCGGCGCGGTGCAGCGCGCGGGCGAACTGGCGGCGCGCTATGGCGGCGAGGAATTCGCCGTGCTGCTGCCCGACTCCGACGAACTGCGCGCCGTGGCCGTGGCGCACCGCCTGCGCGAGGCCGTGCGCGAGCTGGTGCTGGAGCACCAGGCCAGCCCGTGCGGCGCGCTGGTCACCATCAGCGTGGGCGTGGCCTGCGTGCGCCCGGCCGGAGGCCAGCCGCTGGAGCACGCGCAGACCACGCTGTTCCAGCAGGCCGACGAGGCGCTGTACCGCGCCAAGCAGGCCGGGCGCGACCGCGTGGCGCTGTACGGCGCGGACGTGCAGGCCGCGCCGCCGCCAGACGCTGGCTGAACCCCCGCCAACGCCCTGGAAGAATCACGCTCTAATCGGGCCTGGCACCGCATTCTTTTTTTCTTCCCGCATGACATTCGAAGCCATCTTGTTCGACTGCGACGGCGTGCTCGTCGACAGCGAAGCTATTACCAACGGCGTGCTGTGCGCCATGCTCAACGAGGCGGGCTGGGCCTTGTCCGCGCAGGAATGCATGGCGCTGTTCATCGGCAAGACCGTGCGCAGCGAGGCCGCGCGCATCGAGGCCCATACCGGCCGGCCGCTCACCGACGACTGGATGGCCGCCTTCTACGCGCGCCGCAACGCGCGCCTGCAGGCCGAGCTGCAGCCCATCGACGGCGCGCTCGACGCCGTGCGCGCCGTGCACGCGCGGCTGCAGGGGCGCATCGCCTGCGCCTCGGGGGCCGACCGCCACAAGGTGGAGATGCAGCTGCGCCAGGTGGGCATGGCGCCGTACTTCGCCGGGTACGTGTTCAGCGGGCACGAAATGCCGGCCACCAAGCCCGCGCCGGACGTGTACCTGGCTGCCGCCGCGGCGCTGGGCGTGGCGCCGGCACGCTGCCTGGTGGTCGAGGACACGGTGACCGGCGTCACGGCCGGCGTGGCCGCCGGCGCCACGGTGCTGGGCTACAGCCCGGGCGGAGCAGAGGGCGCGGGGCACGGCTCGCCCGCTGCGCTGCGCGCCGCCGGGGCGGCCGACATCCTGCCCCACATGGGCGGCCTGCCCGCCTGGCTGGAGGCGCGGCGGTGCTGAGCGCCTGGCTGCGCCGCGCGGCGCTGCTGGCATGCGCCGCGCTGCTGGCGGGCTGTTCGTCGCTGCGGCCCTGGATCAACGAGCCGCTGCACGGCGGCGAGCCTCCCACCATGCGCCTGGCCGACGGGCGCGACCCGAGCATGCTCATGGCCGTCACCCTCTCGGGCGGCGGCGCGCGCGCGGCGGCCTTCGGCTTCGGCGTGCTGAGCGAGCTGCGCGACACCGAGTTCGCCTGGGACGGCCGCCGCCTGAACCTGCTGGAAGCCACCGACGTGGTCAGCGGCGTGTCGGGCGGCAGCATCATCGCCACCTACTACGCCGTGCACGGCGCCGAGGGGCTGCCGCGCTTCGAGCGCGACTTCCTGCGCCAGGACTTCCAGCGCGGCCTCGTCAACCTGGCTCTGCTGCCGGCCAACATGGTGGAGCTGAGCTCGCCCTGGTTCGGCCGCACGCACCTGCTGGCGCGCCAGCTCGACGCGCTGTACGGCGGCATGACCTTTGGCGACCTGGAAAAGCGCCCGCGCCAGCCGCAGCTGCTGGTCACGGCCACCGACCTGTCGCGCGGCACGGCGTTCGAGTTCTCGTGGGACCAGTTCCTGCCCATCTGCTCGGACCTGCGCAGCGTGCCGCTGTCGTTCGCGGTGGCGGCCTCGTCGGCCGTGCCGCTGCTGCTCAGCCCGGTCACGCTGCACAACTACGCGCCGCAGTGCCCGCCGCCGGTGGACCTGGTGCGGCCCACGCGCACCGCGGCGCGCGACACCAGCGCCGCCAACTACCGCGCGCGCATGTTCCGCTCGCACGTGCGCAGCTACCTGGACGCGGACGAGCGCCCCTACATCCACCTGGTCGATGGCGGCCTGGCCGACAACCTGGGCGTGGTGCGCCTGCTCGACCGCTCGCTGGCCGACGGCGGCCTGCGCGCCAGCATGCGCGACATGGGCCTGCCGCCCGGCGCCATCCGCAAGCTGGTGCTGGTGGTGGTCAACTCGGAGCGCGACCCGTCGGAGAACATCGACCGCATGGACACCGTGCCCACCACCTGGCAGGTGGTGGACCAACTGCTGTTCGGCGCTGGAGCGCGCGCCACGCTGGAGACGCAGGAGTTCCTGCGCGACATCACGCAGCAGTGGCGCAACGAGCTGTCCCGCGCCGCGCAGGACGGCACCGACGCCTTCGCCGCCCACGCCGAGCTGCACGTGATCCAGGTGAACCTGCGCGACGTGAACGACCCGCACGTGCGCCGCCGCCTGCTGCAGGTGCCCACGGCGTTCACCATCGCGCCGGACGAAGTCACCCAGCTCATCGAGGCTGGCCGCCGCGTGCTGCGCCAGTCGCCCGACTACCAGGGGCTGCTGCGCTCGCTGGAGGATGTGCAGCGGGTGCGGTAGAGGGCATCCCCCTGAGCGGCTTGCGCCGCTTCCCCCTTCTCTCGAATGGCTGCGCCATTCGGGAAGGGGGACGACGCCAGCGCGGCGGGGCGGCCCTTGCGCGGCGTCTGCTGGGCTGGGCCGCGTCAATGCGTGGGGCTTGCCCAGGGCTGGCGCGGCGTATGAAATAAAGGTCAAATCGGCCTCAAACGCACGCCCAGCAAGCGCTGGCAGCTATCAAAACTGAATCTTTTCGCTCACCCTGGGCGCGATTGCCGCCGGAACGCGGCGGGCGATTGCCCGGTCCAGGCGCGGAAGGCGCGGATGAAGCTCTTTTCGTTGCCGAACCCTGCCGCCTGCGCCACCTGCTTGACCGGGCGGTCGGTGCGCTGCAGCAGCTCCACGGCGCGCGCCTGGCGCACTTCGTCCTTCAGCGCCTGCAGCGAGGCGCCTTCCTCCTTGAGCTGGCGGTGCAGCGTGCGCGCCGACAGGTGCAGCCGCTCGGCGATCAGCCCGGCGCTGTGCAGTGCGGCCGGGTCGCTGGTCAGCAACTGGCGCACGCGCTGCACCAGCAGGCGGTCGCGCCGGTACTGCAGCACGGTCAGCGGCAGGGCGCGCTGCAGCATCTGGCGCAGCGCCGCTTCGTCGCGCGCCAGGGGCAGTTGCAGGTAGCGCGCGTCGAAGCGGATGGCGGCGTGCGGCGCGCCGAACGCCACCGGGCCGGGGAACAGCAGCGGGTACACCCCGGCGTGCGCGGGCGCCGCGAACGGAAAGCGCGCCTCCTGCAGCGGCAGGCGCGAGTCGATCAGCCAGCACGCCACGCCATGCAGGTTGCGCAGCACCGACACCAGGCAGAACTCGCGCAGCGCGCCGTCGCCGCCGGGCGGGTCGCGCTCCTGCAGCGTGACCTGGGCCGTGGCGCCCTCGGTGGACAGGGTGAGGGCAATGCTGTCGGTCAGCAGGCCGTGGTGGCGGCACCAGCGCGCCAGCGCCACGCCCAGGTGCGGCGCGGTGATGGAGGCGCGCGCCAGCATCCCGTAGCTGCCCCAGGGCAGGCGGCGCGCGAACCAGCCCAGGGCTTCGTCGTCCAGCTCGCGCATGGCGCCATCGCACAGCGCCTCCATCTGCCAGGCGGTGATGCGGGCCTGGGCGTTGGCCACTTCCTCTGGCGCGATTTGTGCCTGCCGCAGCACGCCTGCGGCATCCATGCCGCGCAGCGCGTAGGCGCGCACGATGGCCTGCACGAAGGCCATGGGCGTGGCGGCGGCGCTGGCGCGCGGCAGGGGCCGGTGCGCGGTGGGGGAGGTCAGGGCGGGCGTGTACATGATGGAGGGCTTGGGTGGCAATTATTGCAACCTTGCTGGCCCCATCTGCAGCACCTGGCGGCGTATGCTGCGCCCAGGCGGGATGGCACCCGCACGCACAGGAGACCGCTGGATGACCGTACCCCTTTCCTTGAGCCAGGCCCAGGGCCGCACCGATACGCCCCTGATCGCGCAGACCATCGGCCAGTTCTTCGATGCCATGGCTGTGCGCCAGGGCGCGCGCGAGGCGCTGGTGTGCCGCCACCAGGGGCTGCGCTACACCTATGCCCAGTTGCACGCCGAGGTGCGCCGCCTGGCCAGCGCGCTGCTGGGCCTGGGGCTGGAAAAGGGCGACCGCATCGGCATCTGGTCGCACAACAACGCCGAATGGGTGCTGATGCAGTTCGCCACGGCCCAGGTGGGCCTGGTGCTGGTCAACATCAACCCGGCCTACCGCACCAGCGAGGTGGAGTACGCGCTCAACAAGGTGGGCTGCAAGGCGCTGGTGACCATGGCGCGCTTCAAGACCAGCGACTACGCGGGCATGCTGCAGGCGCTGGGCTGCGCGCGGCTGCCGCAGCTGCAGCACATCTTCTGGATCGACACGCCGGGGCAGGGCGACGAAATTTCCGGCATGCAGCGCTTTTCCGCGCTCCTGGCCCGCGGCGACGCGCAGGACGCGCGCATTGACGCCGTGGCCGCCACGCTGGCCAACACCGACCCGATCAACATCCAGTTCACCAGCGGCACCACGGGCTTTCCCAAGGGCGCCACGCTGACGCACCGCAACATCCTGAACAACGGCTTCTTCATCGGCGAGTGCATGCAGCTCACGCCCGAGGACCGGCTGTGCATTCCCGTGCCGCTGTACCACTGCTTCGGCATGGTGCTGGGCAACCTGGCCTGCGTGACGCACGGCGCCACCATCGTCTACCCCAACGACGGGTTCGACCCGCTGCTGGTGCTGGAGACGGTGCAGGCCGAGCGCTGCACCGGCCTGCACGGCGTGCCCACCATGTTCATCGCCGAGCTTCAGCATCCGCGCTTCGCCGAGTTCGACCTCTCCACGCTGCGCACCGGCATCATGGCCGGCTCGCCCTGCCCGATCGAGGTGATGAAGCGCGTGGTGAGCGACATGCACCTGTCGCAGATCACCATTGCCTACGGCATGACCGAGACCAGTCCGGTGAGCTGCCAGAGCAGCACCGAGACGCCGCTGGAAAAGCGCGTGGCCACCGTGGGCCAGGTGCAGCCGCACCTGCAGGTGAAGATCGTGCACCCCGAAACCGGCGAGGTCGTGCCCGTGGGGCAAAGCGGCGAGCTGTGCACGCGGGGCTACTCGGTGATGCATGGCTACTGGGGCGATGCCGAGAAAACCCGCGAGGCGATCGACGAAGACGGCTGGATGCACACCGGCGACCTGGCCACCATGGACGCCGAGGGCTACGTGAACATCGTCGGCCGCATCAAGGACATGGTGATCCGTGGCGGCGAGAACATCTACCCGCGCGAGATCGAGGAGTTTCTGTACCGCCACCCGCAGGTGCAGGACGTGCAGGTGGTGGGCGTGCCCGATGCGCGCTACGGCGAGGAGCTGTGCGCCTGGATCATCGCCAAGCCCGGCACGCAGCCCACCGAGGACGACATCCGCGCCTTCTGCAAGGGCCAGATCGCGCACTACAAGGTGCCGCGCTACATCCGCTTCGTCCCCGGCTTCCCCATGACCGTCACGGGCAAGATCCAGAAGTTCAAGATCCGCGACGAAATGAAAAACAGCCTTGGCCTGGCCGAGGAAAGAACCGCTTGAGAAGACACCCGCCATGATCCTCGAATCCCAACTCAACCCCCGTTCCGCCGACTTCCAGGCCAACGCCGCTGCCATGCGCGCCGTGGTGGAGGACCTGCGCGCCCAATTGGCCAAGGTGGCCCAGGGCGGCGGCGAGGCCGCGCGCGCCAAGCACGTGGCGCGCGGCAAGCTGCTGCCGCGCGAGCGCGTGCAAATGCTGCTCGACCCCGGCACGCCCTTCCTGGAGCTGGCCCCGCTGGCGGCGCTGAACATGTACAACAACGACGCGCTGGGCGCAGGCGTCATCGCCGGCATTGGCCGCGTGAATGGCGTGGACTGCATGGTGGTGTGCAACGACGCCACGGTGAAGGGCGGCACCTACTATCCCATGACGGTGAAGAAGCACCTGCGCGCGCAGGAAGTGGCGGCGCAGAACCGCCTGCCCTGCATCTACCTGGTGGACTCGGGCGGCGCCAACCTGCCCAACCAGGACGACGTGTTCCCCGACCGCGACCACTTCGGCCGCATCTTCTTCAACCAGGCCAACATGAGTGCCCAGGGCATCGCGCAGATCGCCGTGGTCATGGGCAGTTGCACGGCTGGCGGCGCCTATGTGCCGGCGATGAGCGACGAATCCATCATCGTCAAGAACCAGGGCACTATCTTCCTGGGCGGCCCGCCGCTGGTGAAGGCCGCCACGGGCGAGGTGGTCAGCGCCGAAGACCTGGGCGGCGGTGACGTGCACACGCGCCTGTCCGGCGTGGCGGACCACTTGGCGCAGAACGACATGCACGCCCTGGCGCTGGCGCGCGCGGCGGTGGCCAATTTGAATAAAAACAAGGCGCAAAACCCTGCCGATCAAGCGCCAGCAGCTCCTAAATATGCAGCAGACGAGCTGTACGGCGTGATCCCCACCGATACGCGCAAGCCCTTCGACGTGCGCGAGATCATCGCGCGCATCGTCGATAGCAGCGCGTTCGACGAATTCAAGGCGCGCTTTGGCAGCACCCTGGTGTGCGGCTTCGCGCGCATCGAGGGCATGCAGGTCGGCATCATCGCCAACAACGGCATCCTGTTCAGCGAGAGCGCGCAGAAGGGCGCGCACTTCATCGAGCTGTGCTGCCAGCGCAAGATCCCGCTGGTGTTCCTGCAGAACATCACCGGCTTCATGGTCGGCCGCAAGTACGAAAACGAGGGCATCGCGCGCCACGGCGCCAAGCTGGTCACGGCCGTGGCCACGGCCAGCGTGCCCAAGTTCACCATCATCATCGGCGGCAGCTTCGGCGCCGGCAACTACGGCATGTGCGGCCGGGCGTACAGCCCGCGCTTCCTGTGGATGTGGCCGAACGCGCGCATTTCGGTCATGGGCGGCGAGCAGGCCGCCAGCGTGCTGGCCACCGTCAAGCGCGACGGCATCGAGTCCAAGGGCGGCAGCTGGAGCGCGGAGGAAGAGGAAAGCTTCAAGGCACCGATCCGCCAGCAATACGAGGAGCAGGGCCACCCCTACTACGCCACCGCGCGCCTGTGGGACGACGGCGTGATCGACCCCGCCGATACGCGCCGCGTGCTGGCGCTGGGCCTGTCGGCCACGCGCAATGCGCCGATCGAAGACACCAAGTTCGGCGTCTTTCGCATGTAGGCGTCTCAGGAGCTGCCATGGACGCCGTTGCCCATTTCATCCAGCTTGCCCGCTACAACGTGTGGGCCACCGCGCGCCTGCTCAACGCCGTGCACGCCCTGGAAGAAGAAGACTACCGCCGCGACCTGGGCCTGTTCTTCCAAAGCATCCACGGCACGCTCAATCACCTGCTGGTGGGGGAGCACCAGATCTGGTACGTGCGCTTTGCCGAAGGCGTCTCCCCACGCCTGGCGCTCGATGCCGAGGTGGAGAGTGACCGTGCCCGGCTCGACGCCCGCTTGCGCGAGGGCGCGGCGCGCTGGGAGCCGCTGATCGCCACCTTCTCCGCCGACCTTTGGAGCGGCACGTTGAGCTACACCACCACGCGTGGAACCGCTGCCACGCTGCCATTCGCCGCCACCCTGGCCCATGTGTTCAACCACGGAACGCACCATCGGGGCCAGATCACGGCGGCGCTCACCGCACTGGGCCAGCCCTGCCCGGTGCTCGATTTCGTCTACTACCTGCAGAACCCCTCGCAGCCCTGAGATCGCCATGAGCCAAAACCTTTCCATCACCCAGTCCGGCGCCGTGGCGCGCATCACGCTCACGCAGCCCGAGATCCGCAACGCTTTCAGTGATGAAGTCATTGCCGAGCTGACGGCGGCTTTCATCGAGGTAGGCGCGCGCCCCGGCGTGCGCGCCGTGGTGCTCGCGGCCGAAGGCCCGGCCTTCTGCGCTGGCGCCAACCTCAACTGGATGCGCCGCATGGCCGACTACACGCGCGAGGAGAACCTCGCCGACGCGGGCAAGCTCGCCGAGATGCTGCGCGTGATCTACGCGTGCCCCAAGCCGACCATCGCCCGCGTGCAGGGCGACGTGTACGCCGGCGGCATGGGCCTGGTGGCCGCGTGCGACATGGCGGTGGCGGTGGACACAGCGGGCTTCTGCCTCAGCGAAGTGAAGCTGGGCCTGATTCCCGCCACCATCAGCCCCTACGTCATCCGCGCCATGGGCGCGCGTGCCGCGCACCGCTACTTCCTCACCGCCGAGCGCTTCGATGCCGCCGAGGCGCTGCGCACCGGCTTCGTGCACGCGGTGGTGGCGGCGGACCAGCTCGACGCCAAGGTCGATGAACTGCTCAAGGCCCTGACCAGCGCCAGCCCCAACGCCGTGCGCGCGTGCAAGCGGCTCGTGCAGGACGTGGCGGAGCGCGAGATCGATGCGGCCTTGATCGCCGCCACGGTGGAGGGCATTGCCGACATCCGTGCCAGCGACGAGGGCCGTGAAGGCGTGCAGTCCTTCCTGCAAAAGCGCAAGCCGAACTGGCTCTGACCATGGACGCGCTCTGGCTCGCCTTCGTCCAGTGGCTGCACACCGTGGGCCTGCACGTCGATGCAGGCACTGCGCGTGACGTGGCCGAGGGCGCCGCACGCGCCACGGCGGCCCTGGACATGCCCAGCCTGCTGGCCCTGGCGGCGGCGCTGGGCTGGGCCAGCGGCTTCCGGCTGTATGCCGTGGTGTTCCTCGTGGGCATGATGGGCGTGGCGGGCTGGATCGCGTTGCCGCCGGGGCTGGCCGTGCTGCAAAGCCCCGTGGTGCTGATCGCCAGCGGCTGCATGCTGCTGGTGGAGTTCTTTGCCGACAAGGTGCCCTGGCTCGACAGCGCCTGGGACGCCGTGCACGCCTTCATCCGCGTGCCGGCCGGGGCGGTGCTGGCCGCTGGCGTGTTCGGTGCCGACAACGCCGCCATGGCCGTGGCCGCAGGGCTGCTGGGCGGCTCGCTCTCGGCCACGGCGCTGGCCACCAAGATGACCACGCGCGCGGCGGCCAACACCTCGCCCGAGCCGTTCTCCAACTGGGGGCTGTCGTTCTTCGAGGACGGCCTCGTCGTGGCCGTGGTCTGGCTGGCCACGCAGCACCCGGTGGCCTTTGGCATGGCCCTGGTGGTGATGGTGGCCGTGTCCGTGCTGCTGATGGTGGTGCTCTTCAAGTTCCTGCGCGCCGTGGTGCGGCGTCTTTCCTCTTTCTTTTCTGCTTCTGCCAAGGTGGCGTAAATGTTCAAAAAAATCCTGATTGCGAACCGTGGCGAGATCGCCTGCCGTGTCGCCGCGACCGCGCGCCGCATGGGCGTCAAGACCGTCGCCGTCTATTCCGATGCCGACGCGCAGGCCAAGCATGTGGCGGCGTGCGATGAGGCCGTGCACGTGGGCGGCAACGCGCCCAAGGACAGCTACCTGCAGTGGCAGCGCATCATCGACGCGGCCAAGGCCACGGGCGCGCAGGCCATCCACCCCGGCTACGGCTTCCTGAGCGAGAACGAGGACTTCGCCCAGGCCTGCGCCAACGCCGGCCTGGTGTTCATCGGCCCGCCGGCCAGCGCCATCAACGCCATGGGCCTGAAGGCCGAATCCAAGCGCCTGATGGCCAAGGCCAGCGTGCCGCTGGTGCCGGGCTACCAGGGCGAGGACCAGGACCCCGCCCTGCTGCAGCGCGAGGCCGACGGCATCGGCTACCCCGTGCTCATCAAGGCCAGCGCGGGCGGCGGCGGCAAGGGCATGCGCCTGGTGGAAAAGTCCGAGGACTTCGCCGCGGCCCTGGAGTCGTGCAAGCGCGAGGCCATCAACAGCTTCGGCAACGATGCCGTGCTGGTCGAGAAATACGTGCTGCGCCCGCGCCACATCGAGATCCAGGTGTTCGGCGACACGCACGGCAACTGCGTCTACCTGTTCGAGCGCGACTGCTCGGTGCAGCGCCGCCACCAGAAGGTGCTCGAAGAAGCCCCCGCCCCCGGCATGACGCCCGCGCTGCGCCAGCAGATGGGCGAGGCCGCCGTGGCCGCCGCCAAGGCCGTGAACTACGTGGGCGCGGGCACGGTGGAGTTCATCGTCGAGCAGCCCGGCGGCTACGATGCGCCGGAGCAGATGAAGTTCTACTTCATGGAGATGAACACCCGCCTGCAGGTGGAGCACCCGGTGACCGAGGCCATCACCGGCCTGGACCTGGTGGAGTGGCAGCTGCGCGTGGCCTCGGGCGAGCCGCTGCCGCTGCGCCAGGACGAACTGCGCATCACCGGCCACGCCATCGAGGCGCGCATCTGCGCCGAGAACCCGGACAACCAGTTCCTGCCCGCCACCGGCACGCTGGCCGTCTACCGCAAGCCCGCCTGCACCAGCTTTGAACGCGGTGCCGTGCGCGTGGACGACGGCGTGCGCGAGGGCGACGCCATCAGCCCGTTCTACGACTCCATGGTGGCCAAGCTCATCGTGCACGGCGACACGCGCGAACAGGCGCTGGCGCGCCTGGACGACGCGCTGGCGCAGACGCACATCGTCGGCCTGGCGACCAACGTGCAGTTCCTGCGCCTGGTGGCACGCAGCGACTCGTTCGCCCAGGGGCGGCTCGACACCGCGCTGATCCCGCGCGAGCAGGCCGTGCTGTTCCAGCAGGAGCGCGTGGGCCTGCCGCTGGCGGCGGCCGCCGCCGTGGCGCAAACGCTGCTGCGCGAGCGCGCGGCCGAGAGCGCCGACCCGTTCAGCCGCCGCGACGGCTTCCACTCGCACGCCGAACTGGCGCGCCGCTTCGAGTTCGACTTCGGCGGCGCGCACGCCAAGGCGTGGCTGACCTACGGACGCGGCGGCGCGCTGGCCTTGCGCGTGGGCGAGGGCGACGCTGCCGTGGCCGGCCCGCTGGCGTTCGCGCCGCTGGCCGATGGCGCCATCGACCTGCAGTTCGCCGGCCAGCGCACGCGCGCCACCGTCTACGCCCAGGGCGAGACCGACCACGTGTTCACGCCCCAGGGCGCCACGCGCATCGAGGCCATCGACCTGCTGGCCCACGCGGGCGATGCCCAGGGCGAGGGCGGGCGCCTCACGGCGCCCATGCCAGGCAAGGTGGTGTCGTTCGCCGTGCAGGCCGGCGATAAGGTGGCCAAGGGCCAGCCGCTGGCCGTGATGGAGGCCATGAAGATGGAGCACACCATCGCCGCGCCGGCCGACGGCGTGGTGCAGGAGCTGCTCTACGCGCCTGGCGACCAGGTGGCCGAGGGCGCGGAGCTGCTCAAGCTCTGCGCCGCCTGAGAGCGTGAACACGCTCTGACGGCGCGGTACGCTCGGGGGTTGCTTTTTTGCCCGGCGCGGCGCGGCCGATCGTTTATGCAGTTACTCCCGACCCCTCCCTCCCAGGACGATTCTCCGGCGCCGCCGCTGTGGCGGCTGGCGCTGGCCTGGTGGTTCCTGTGCAGCCCCGTGCTGTGGATGTGGCCCAGCGGGCGCACCCTGCTCGATACCGTGGTGTCGGCCGCGGTGCTGGCGCCGGTGTTCCTGTGGCGCCGCGCGGGGCAGGCGGCGGCGTGGCTGCTGGTGCTGATCGGCGCCGTGTACCTGGGCTACTTCCTGGCCGTGCGCTCCGCGCCCGACGAATACTTCTGGTTCACGCTGTTCGGCTCGCATGCGCAGGAGGCGGTGGAGTACGCCGCCTCGTGGCGCTGGCGCGATGCGCTGTGGCTGCTGGCCTGGCTGGCGCCCGCCGCCGCCGTGGCCTGGTGGCTGGCGCGGCGCGCGCGGCCGGTGCGGCGCAAGGCCTGGCGCCGCGTGCTGGCGCTGCTGGGGCTGGTCTGGGTGGCCTGGGGCGTGGTGTCGGCGTTCAAGGGCGACAGCGTCGAGGCCACGCTGCGCAAGATCAACCGCGTCTACCCCGTGGCCATGTTCGAGTCCTATGCGCGCCAGCAGGTGGCGTCGCACCAGATCTTCGCCGTGCCGCGCGTGGCCGCGCCCGCCGCGCCGGCGCGCGCCGACCTGATCGTGCTGGTGATCGGCGAGAGCGCCAGCGCGCACCGCTGGTCGCTGCTGGGCTACGGCGGGCACGACACCAACGCCGCCCTGCGCCCCCTGCAGGCGGATGTGCAGGCGCTGCCCGTGCTGGCCAACGGCAACAACACCGCGCTCGCGCTGCCCGTGCTGCTCAGCGGCCAGGGGCTGGAGCACCTGCCGCCGCAGGGCCTGCCCACCTACCTGGACTGGGCGCGCGCGGCGGGCTTCCGCGTCGCCACGTTCAGCAACCAGAGCACTTCGGGCACCGCGGAGACGTTCTTCCACGCCGCCTACCGCCAGCGCTCCGACTGGTACGTGAACCTGCCCGACGGCGAGTACGACGGCGCCCTCACCCCGCTGCTGCAGCAGGCGCTGGCCGAGGCGCGCGCCAGCAGCCAGCCGCTGCTGGTGACCGTGCACACCTACGGCAGCCACCCGCGCACCGGCAAGCGCTATCCGCCCGAGCGCGCGCACTGGGACGACGTGTACGACAACAGCATCGCCTACGCCAGCGAACTGCTGGCGCAGTGGATCGGCCTGCTGCAGGCCGAGGGCCAGGGCCGCCGCGCGGTGCTGCTGTACCTGTCCGACCACGGCCTGAACCTGCTCGACTGCGGCGGCAACTACACCCACGGCAGCGCGCGCAGCGCCTACGAGGTGCCGCTGCTGGCCTGGAGCAACGCCGCCTTCCGCGCCGCCCAGCCCGCCTGGGCCGCACAACTGGCGCGCCACGCGCAGCCCGCGCCCGACGGCCTGCCGCGCCTGGACAACCGCGTCTTCGCCGCCACCGTGGCCGACCTGCTGGGCTACGGCAGCGCCACCGGCTACCCCTCGCTGGGCGCACCGCAGGATGCGCCCGAACCCCTGCTCGGCGGCCAGCCCTACCGCGCGCGCGCCCAGGCCGATGCCTGCGACGTGCGCGCCCAGGGCGGGCCGCCGCATTGACCCCCTCCAGGAGCCCGACCATGAACACCCCCTCCCGCGTACGCATCATCGACGTAGGCCCGCGCGACGGCCTGCAGAATGAGAAGCAGGCCGTGCCCAGCGACGTCAAGATCGGCCTGGTGCAGCGCCTGCAGGACGCCGGTCTGCGCGAGATCGAGGTGACCAGCTACGTCAGCCCCAAGTGGGTGCCGCAGATGGCGGACAACCACGCCGTCATGTCCGGCATCGCGCGCCGGGCGGGCGTGCGCTACAGCGTGCTCACGCCCAACCTCAAGGGCTGGGAGGCGGCCGTGGCCGACCGGCCCGACGAAATCGTCGTCTTCGGCGCCGCCAGCGAGGCGTTCAGCCAGAAAAACATCAACTGCTCCATCGCCGAGAGCATCGAGCGCTTCGCGCCGGTGGCCGAGGCGGCGCGCGCCGCGGGCGTGGCCGTGCGCGGCGCCATGAGCTGCACCGTGGGCTGCCCCTACGAGGGCGAGATCGCGCCCGAGCGCGTGGCCTACCTGGCGGGGCTGATGAAGGGCATCGGCGTGCAGCGCGTGGACGTGGCCGACACCATCGGCGTGGGCACGCCGCTGAAGGTGCAGCGCGCCATCGCGGCGGCGCTGCAGCACTACGAACTCGATGCCGTGTCGGGCCACTTCCACGACACCTACGGCCAGGCGCTGTCGAACACGCTGGCGGCGCTGGAGCTGGGCGTGTGGAACTTCCAGTCCTCGGTGGCGGGCCTGGGCGGCTGCCCCTATGCCAAGGGCGCCACGGGCAACGTGGCCACCGAGGACCTGGTGTACCTGCTGCACGGCATGGGCATCGAGACCGGCATCGACCTGGACAAGCTGGTCGATGCGGGCGCGTACATCAGCGATTTCCTCGGCCGCAAGAGCGGCTCGCGCGTGGCCGTGGCGCTGCTGAACAAGCGCGCGGGGTGAAGAACTCCTGATTTAATAGCTGCTAGCGCTTGCCTGGCAAGGGCTGGAAGCCATTTTCATTCAAAAATGGCGCGGTAGTTCACTCCCCGCCGAGCACCTTCCACAGCGTCACGCGGTTGACCTGTTCCGACAGGCGCAGGCCGATCAGCGTCTGCTGCGCGGCGTAGAGGCTGCGCTGCGCGTCCAGCACCGCGAGGTAGTTGTCCACCCCGGCCTTGAAGCGCGCGTCCGACAGGTCGAACGCCTTCTGCGTATTCGCCACCATGCTGGCCTGGGCCGCCAGGCGCTCGCTCCACTGCGCCCGGTCGGCCAGCACGTCGGCGGTTTCGCGGAACGCCGTCTGCACCGCTTTCTCGTACTGCGCCACGGCGATGCGCTGGTTGCTTTCGGCCACCTGCACGCCGGCGCGGTTGCGCCCCGCGTCGAAGAGGGGCAGGCGCACCAGCGGCACGAAGCTCCAGGTGCCGTTGCCGCTGCTGAACAGGCGCTCCAGTTCGGTGCTGCCCGTGCCCATGCTGGCCGTGAGGCTGATGGTGGGGAGCAGTGCCGCGCGCGCCGCGCCGATGTTGGCGTCCATGGCGCGCAGGGCGCTCTCGGCCGCCTGTACGTCGGGGCGCTGCAGCAGCACGCTGGAGGGCAGCGGGACTGGCACGGGGCGCAGCGCGGCCACGTCGGCCGATTCCCGCAGCCCCAGGGTTTGGGCGGTGGGCAGCAGGCGTTCCGGCACGGGTCCGCCCGCCAGCAGTTGCAGCACGTTGCGGTCGCGCTCGACCTGGGCGGTGGTGCTGGCCACGTCGCCGCGCGCGGTGTCCACCGTGGTCTGGTTCTGCGCCAGCACCAGGCCCGAGGTGGCGCCGAGCTGGTGCATGCGCTGCGTCAGTTCCAGCGCCTTGGCGCGGCTGGCCAGGGTGTCGCGGGCCAGTTGCAGGCGCGCCTGGTCGGCCGCGAGGGTGAGCCAGGCATTGGCCACGTCGGCCACCAGGCCGATGCGCACGTTGCGCTGGTTCTCCTGGCTTTGCAGGAATTGCTGCAGCGCCGCTTCGTTCAGGTTGCGCACGCGCCCCCACAGGTCGAGCTCGTAGCTGGCGAAGCCGAGCTGCGCCGTGTACTGCGTGGCCAGCGTGGCGCTGCCGCTGGCGTTCAGGTCGGCGGCGGTGCGGGCGCGGCTGGCCTGGGCCTGGGCGTTGACGCCGGGCAGCAGGTCGGCGCGGGTGATGCCGTACTGGGCGCGGGCCTTCTCGATGTTTTCCACCGCCACGCGCAGGTCGCGGTTGTGCGTCAGCGCCAGGGCCACGACCTCGCGCAGCTCGGCCGCTTGCAGCCACTGCATGCCGTGGGCTTCCTGCAGGGCGGCTTCGCCCGCCTGCGCGGGCGCGTCCTGGGCGGAGACGGTCTCCGGAACGGGCAGCGGCGGCGTCTGGTGCGTGGGCGCGAGGTTGCAGCCCGCGAGCAGCAGCGCTGCCGTGCAAAGAAGGGGTTTCGCCGTCATGCCGCGCTCTCCGGTGCGTCGTCGTGGCGCGAGCGGCTCTTGAACCAGCTGCGCACCAGCAGGAAGAACACCGGCACCAGGAAGATGCCCAGTACCGTGGAGGCGGCCATGCCGCCGAGCACGGCCGTGCCGATGGCGTTGCGCCCGCCCGCGCCCGCGCCGGTGCCGATGGCCAGCGGAATCACGCCGAAGCCGAAGGCCAGCGAGGTCATCAGGATGGGGCGCAGGCGCAGCCGCACGGCCGCCACCGTGGCGTCGAACACGCTCCGGCCCTGCTCCTGCAACTGCACGGCGAATTCGACGATCAGGATGGCGTTCTTCGCCGCCAGGCCCACGGTGGTCAGCAGGCCCACCTGGAAGTACACGTCGTTGGTCAGGCCGCGCAGCGAGGTGAACAGCAGCGCGCCCACCACGCCCAGCGGCACGGCCAGCATCACCGACAGCGGCACGGTCCAGCTCTCGTACAGCGCCGCCAGGCAAAGGAACACGAACAGGATCGAGATGGCGTAGAGCAGCGGTGCCTGCGCGCCCGACTGGCGCTCCTGCAGCGAGGCGCCGGTCCACTCGTAGCCAATGCCGGGCGGCAGGGTCTTGAGGATGTCTTCCACGATCTGCATGGCCGTGCCCGAGCTGACGCCGGGCGCGGCGCGGCCCTCGAACTCGTAGGCCGGGCTGCCGTTGTAGCGCATGAGCTGCGGCGAGCCGTAGGCCCAGTAGGTGCGGGAGAAGGCGCCGAAGGGCACCATTTCGCCGTTCTGGTTGCGCACCGTCCATTTGGCGATGTCCTGCGGCAGCATGCGGTGCGGCGCGTCGCCCTGGATGTAGACGCGCTTGACGCGGCTGTTGTTCAGGAAGTCGTTCACGTAGGTGCCCCCCATGGCGCTGGAGAGCACGCTGTTGATGTCGCTGTACGACAGGCCCAGGGCCGCGGCCTTGCGGTCGTCGATGTCCAGGCGCAGCTCGGTCGCGTCCTCCAGGTTGGTGGTGCGCACGCCGGTCAGCTCGCCATGCTGGCGCATGGCGTCGAGTACGCGGTCGCGCGCGGCCAGCAGCGCCTCGTGGCCCACGGCGTTGATGTCCTTGAGCATGAAGTTGAAGCCCGAGCTCGCGCCCAGGCCGCGCACGGCGGGCGGCAGCACGATGATCACGCGCGCGTCGCGGATCGCGCCGAGCTCCTTGGTCGCGCGCTGGGCCACGGCGGCGGCCGACTGCGCGGCCAGCGGGCGCTCGCTCCAGGGCTTGAGGCGGATGAAGCCGCGCGCCGAGCTCTGGTCGCCGTTCAGGCCCGAGACCTGGTAGAAGCTCAGGATCTCCGGCTGCCGCAGCAGGTACGCGCGCGTCTGGTCGAGCACGTCCTGCAGCCGCGCATCGGCGGCGCCGGAGGGCAGGTTGACGTTCACGTACAGGAAGCCCTGGTCCTCGTCGGGCAGGAACGAGGTGGGCAGCCGGTGCATCAGCAGTGCCACCGCCGCGCACACGCCGATGAAGACCAGCACCATGCGCCTGGTGCGGCGCAGCGTGTAGGCCACGGTGCCCTGGTAGCGCGCGGCCGTGGCGTCGAAGCCGTGGTTGAACCAGCGGAAGAAGCGGTCCGACACGCCCAGCAGCCCGGTGCGCAGCGGCCCGTGGCCCTGGGCCACCGGCGGCTTCAGGATGGTGGCGCACAGCGCCGGGGTGAGCGTGAGCGCCACGAACACCGACAGCGCCATGGCGGCGACGATGGTGATGGAGAACTGGCGGTAGATCACCCCCGTGGAGCCGCCGAAGAAGGCCATGGGCACGAACACGGCGGAGAGCGTGACGCCGATGCCCACCAGCGCCGGCGTGATCTCCTTCATCGAGGCGCGCGTGGCCTCCTTGGCCGACTGGCCCGTGTCGTGCATCACGCGCTCCACGTTCTCGACGACGACGATGGCGTCGTCCACCAGCAGGCCGATGGCTAGCACCATGGCGAACATGGTCAGCGTGTTGATGGAATAGCCCGCCGCCGACAGCACGCCGAAGGTGCCCAGCAGCACCACTGGCACGGCGATGGCCGGGATCAGCGTGGCGCGCAGGTTCTGCAGGAACAGGAACATCACCAGCACCACCAGCGCCATGGCCTCGGCCAGCGCCACGGCCACCTCGTGGATGGACGCGCGCACGAAGGGCGTGGAGTCGGAGCTGACGAAGTAGTCGATCTTGTTCGGGAAGTAGGGCTTGAGCTCGGCCAGCTTGGCGGCCACCGCGTCGGACACGGCCATGGCGTTCGCGCCGTCGGCCAGGATGATGCCCATGCCCGCGCCGCGCATGCCGTTGAGCTTGGCCTGGATGGACAGGTTGTCGGCCGCGAGTTCGACGCGCGCCACGTCCTTGATGGTCACGACCGCGCCGTCGGTGGCGGTCTTGAGCACGATGGCCTCGAACTGCTCGGGCGTCTTGAGCTTGGTGCGCGCCGTGATGGTGGCGTTGAGCTGCTGGTTCTTCACCGCCGGCAGCGCGCCCAGCTGGCCCGCCGAGACCTGGGCGTTCTGGTTGTTCAGCGCGTTCACCAGATCCGATGGCATCAGGCGGTACTTCTCCATCTTCGCCGGGTCCATCCAGATGCGCATGGCGTAGAAGGTGCCGAAGACGTTGATGTCGCCCACGCCCTCGATGCGGCCGATCACATCGACGAGGTTGCTGTTGATGTAGTCGCCGATGTCCACCTCGTCCATGTCCGGATCGGCCGAATAGAAGCTGTAGGTAACGAGGAAGTCCTGCCCGCCCTTGTTGATGAACACCCCCCGGCTCTTGACGGTGTCGGGCAGGCGGTTGACCGCGCCCTGGATCTTGTTCTGCACCTGCACCTGGGCCACGTCGATGTTGGTGCCTGGCGCGAAGGTCAGCGTGATGCGCGACTGGCCCGAGGCATTGCTGGTCGAGTTCATGTAGAGCATGTTGTCGATGCCCTTGATCTGCTGCTCCAGGATCTGCGTGACCGAGTTTTCCACCGTCTCGGCCGACGCGCCGGTGTACTGCGTGCCGATGGTCACGCGCGGCGGCGCGATCTCGGGGTATTGCTCCAGGGGCAGCGTCTTGATCGACAGGGCCCCGGCGAGCATGATGACGATGGCAATGACCCAGGCGAAGATGGGCCGGTTGATGAAGAACTGCGCCATGGCCGTACCTCGTCTACCGGGCCGCGCTGCTGGATGCGGGCGGCTGGCCGGGCGGGCTCTTGCGCTCGGCCTTGGCGCTCATGTCCATTTCCACCGGCCTGACCGCGCTGCCCGGCTTGACGCGCTGGAAGCCCTCCACCACCACGCGCTCGCCCGTCTTCAGGCCGTCCTGCACCAGCCACTGGCTGCCGATGGCGCGGTCCAGCGCCACGTCGCGCTTCTCGACCACGTCGCCCGCCTTGACCACGAGCACGCTGGGGCGGCCTGTGAGGTCGCGCGTCACCGACTGCTGGGGCACCAGCAGCGCGTCGGGCGCCAGCGCCGTGGGCAGCAGCGCCTGCACGTACATGCCGGGCATGAGTTCGCCCTTCGGGTTGGGCACCACGGCGCGCAGCGTGACGGTGCCCATGGTGTCGTTGACGATCACGCCCGAGAACGCCAGCTTGCCCTGGTGCGCGTATTCGGTGCCGTCGTCCAGGCGGATGCGCACGGGGATCTTGTCGCCGTCCACC
Source organism: Acidovorax sp. YS12 (assembly GCA_021496925.1). NCBI lineage: Bacteria > Pseudomonadati > Pseudomonadota > Betaproteobacteria > Burkholderiales > Comamonadaceae > Acidovorax > Acidovorax sp. YS12. The sequence goes on along the minus strand of CP053915.1, from coordinate 2,722,228 downwards.
CTGGCGTAGCGCCCCGCCGCGATCTCGCGCTGCAGCTGCAGCAGCTCGGTGCTCGACTGCGTGAAGTCCACGTACAGCGGGTCGAGCTGCACGATGGTGGTCAGGGCGCCCGCCTGGTTGGCCGTGACCAGCGCGCCGGGCGTCACGGCGGACAGCGCCGTGCGGCCGGCGATCGGCGCCTCGATGCGGCTGTACTTGAGGTTGATGCGCGCGGTCTCCAGGCTGGCACGGGCCACCGCCACGTCGGAGCGCGCCTGCGCCGCCGCGGCCTGGCTTTCGTCATGCGCCTGCTGGCTGATGGCGTCGATCTTCACCAGCTCCGCGTTGCGCCGGGCCGTGGCCTCCAGCGTGCGCGCGCTGGCCTCGGCCCTGGCCAGCGCGGCCTGGGCGCTGGCCTCGGCGGCGCGCAGCGCGGCATCGTCGATCTGGTACAGCGGCTGGCCCTGGCGCACCAGCGCGCCTTCGGTGAACAGGCGCTTTTGCAGGATGCCCGAGACCTGGGGGCGCACCTCGGCGCTCAGCGAGGCGCGCGTGCGCCCGGGCAGCGCGGTGTCGAGCCGCTGGTTCTGCTGCTGCAGCGTGACCACGCCCACCTCGGGCGCGGCCTCGGCGGGGGCGGGCGCCTCGCCCTGCTTCGAGCAGGCGCCGAGCGCGCCCGCGAGCAGCAGCATGCACAGTGCCGCGCGGCCCTTGCCGCGTTGGGGCCGTGAGGCCGGGAGGCGCCGCGCGGGCGGGTGGGGGCGCAGCGGAGGGGGCGCGGCATCGTGCATAGAAAGTGGTACGGAGTCGTTGGGGGCGCCACGGTATTGTGCGGCGCACATATTTCCTGTTTGTAAAGCGGGCCGGGGCCTGATTTTGCTATCGGAGCGGCGCGGCGTGGCGGCTCAGGAGGCCGTTTGAAACGCGTACCCGCTGCGCGTTTGCTTGGCCTGGTACATCGCCTGGTCGGCGCTGCGCATCAGCGCCGTGAGCGTGTGGCCATCCCGGGGGCTGCAGGCGATGCCCGTGCTGACACCCACGGCGAGCGCCTGGCCCTGGAAGTCCACCGGCTGCCGCACCGCCTCGGCCAGGTCCTGGGCCAGGGCCGCCAGGCGCTCCCCGGGCAAGGGGTCTGCCAGCAAAATCACGAACTCGTCGCCGCCCAGGCGGGCCACCACGTCGGCGGCGCGCACCTGGGCCTGCAGGCGCGTGGCCACGGCGCGCAGCACCATGTCGCCCGCGTCGTGCCCGTAGCGGTCGTTGATGGGCTTGAAGCGGTCCAGGTCGAGCAGCATCAGCGCATGGGGAAGGCCGTCGGCCAGCATGCGCGTGGCGCTCTGCGCCAGGCCGGTGCGGTTGGCCAGGCCGGTCAGCGGGTCCGTGGCGGCGGCCTGGGCCAGGTGCTCGGCGTGCAGGCGCAGCATGGCCTGTGACGCGCGCAGGCTGCTGATGCGGCTGCTCAGGGCAATGGCGAACACCACCATTTCCGCCGCCACGCCGATCTGCAGGCCGTTGGCCAGCACGAACGGCGCGTCGATGACCTGCCAGTTGACCAGCACCACGCCCAGCACCGACAGGAACAGCAGGGCCTGGCCGCCCAGGTACCAGCGCGCGGGCACGAAGCCGCGCCACATGGTGACCACGGCCGCCACCGTGGCCAGCAGCGCGCCCGCGCAGGCCAGGAGCTCGTTCAGCATCTGGGCCATGCCGAAGCGGCCGGCCAGGCCCAGCAGGGCCGTGCCCACCGCCAGCACGGCGACGGCCTGCACCAGCCGGTCCAGCCAGGGCACCTGGCGCGTTTCGAGGAAGCTGCGCGCGAACAGCGTGCCCAGGAGCAGCCACAGGCTGGGCAGCACCACGTTGCCGCGCTCGGACCACCAGGGCCAGCCGCTCCACAGGTAGTGGGCCGCGTGGCCGTTGAAGCTGGCCAGCGTCAGCAGGGCGAACGCGCACTGGCCGATGTAGAAGCCGTAGGCCGGGTCGCGGAAGATGGCCGCGAGCACCAGGTTGTAGACCAGCAGCGCCAGCAGGATGCCGTAGCAGATGCCGTCGAACAGCCGCTTGTGCTGGCGCCACTGCAGGTATTCGGCGGTGTCCCAGACCGACAGGTCGAGCGTGGCGGCCGTCTCGTTCAGCAGCCGGGCGTAGACGGTGTAGGTGCCCGGGCTGGGCAGTTGCAGGCGCAGCAGATAGCGCTCGCTGTCCAGCGGCCGGGTGGCGAAGGGCTGCGACAGGCCGGTGTGCACCGGCGGCGCCAGCGCCTGGCCGGCGGCGTCGAACGGGCCGTAGAAGCGCACGTCCTTGAGCGCCGTGGTGTGCGTGGCGAGCACCCAGTCGCCGGTGGCCGCGCGCTGTGTCAGCTCCACCTTGAACCAGTGGGCCTGCGCGCCGCCGCCGCGGCGCTGCGGGTGCGGCGCGGGCGCGAAGCGCGCGGCCTGGGCTGGTGCGCGCACGTCGTCCAGCGTCAGCGTGCCGCCGGCGTCGGCGAGCCATTGCAACTGGCCGGTTTCGCACAGCAGCAGCCCGCGCGGGTGCGCGTCGAGCACGATGGGCGCGGCCCACGCAGCCGCCCAATGGCCCAGCAGGAGGCCCAGCAGCAGATAGATGCGAAGCAGCTTCATGGAAAATAGTAAGAACACTCACAATGTAACCGCGCCGCTTTACAGAAACCTGCCATGAACGATTTACCCGAAGGCACCCAGCGCGTGGCCGCCGCGCTGAAGGAAGCGGGCCACCCGCACGCCCCCGTGATGCTCGACGGCGCCGCGCGCACCGCGCAGCAGGCGGCCGATGCGCTCGGCGTGGCGCTGGGCCAGATCGCCAAGAGCATCATCTTCCGGCGCAAGAGCGACGACGCGGCGGTGCTTGTCATCACCTCCGGCGACCGGCGCGTGGACGAGAAGAAGGTCGACGCCCTGGTGGGCAAGACGGGCCGCGCCGATGCCGACTTCGTCAAGGCGCGCACCGGCTTCTCGATCGGCGGCGTCTCCCCCGTGGCCCATGCCACGCCGCCGGTGACGCTGATCGACCGCGAGCTGCTGCGCTTCGACTGGATCTGGGCGGCGGCGGGGCACCCGCACGGCGTGTTCCAGCTGCGTCCGCAGGACCTGCAGGGGCTGACCGGCGCGCCCCTGGCCGATGTGGTGCAAGCGCCATGAAAGCTACCAAATTGCTAGCTGCCCACGCTTGCCAGATAAGCGCTGCAGGCCAATTCGATCCACAAAGCACGGAACCCGTACCCTCGCCCTGCGTCTCGGTGTGCCGCATGAGCGCCGACCGCAGCCACTGCGAGGGGTGCTTTCGCACGCTCGACGACATTCGCGCCTGGTCCCAGGCCGGCAACGGCGAGCGGCGCGCCATCTGGGCCCAGGCCCTGCGGCGTGCGGGCATTGCGCTGCCCCAAGGACTGGCATGAAACGACACCCCCCTGAGCGGCTGCGCCGCTTCCCCCCGCTCTCGCAGTGCTGCGCACTGCGGGCAGGGGGACTCATGCTCAGCGCGGCGGGGCGGCCCTTGCGCGGCGTCCGCTGGCCTGGGCGGCGCCGGTTGCATGGGCTGCGGGTGGTGCGTTGCGCTTTGGAAAAACGGCATGAAAGGAGCCCCGCGATGAAGGAAATCACCTTCCACCTCGATTTCGTCTCCCCCTACGCCTGGCTGGCATTCGCGCAGTTGCCGCAGGTGCTCGAAGGCATCAGCCACCGCGTGGTGTACCGCCCGGTGTTGCTGGGGGCGCTGCTCAAGGCGCACGGCAACCCCGGACCGGCGGGCATCGCGCCCAAGCGCGACTGGACCTATCGCCACGCCACCTGGCTGGGCCATAGCACCGGGGTCGGGCTGGACATGCCCGCGCGCCACCCCTTCCACCCGCTGCCGCTGCTGCGCTTGGCGCTGGAATGCAGCCAGGACGGCAGCATCAACCGCTTCACGGCGGGCGCCATCCTGCGCCACGTCTGGCAGGGCGGGCACGATGCGCTCGACCCGGCGCGGCTGGACGCGCTGCGCGCCGAACTGGCCGAGCAACTGCGCGGCGACCCCGAGCAGGCCAGGCAGCTGTTGCGCGCCAACACCGACGCGGCGGCGGCGCGCGGGGTGTTCGGCGTGCCCACGTTCGAGGCCGATGGCCGCTTGTTCTGGGGCTACGACAGCCTGCCCATGCTGCGCGCCAGCCTGCTGGGCGATGCGTGGTTCGCCACGCAGTGGGACACGGCGGCCGAGGTGCCGAACGGTTTGGCCAAGTAACAAGGCTTGCAGCCTTTTCGGGCTGCAAGCCTTATGCAGAGAGCGCTAGGTGCTATGGTTTTTTATATGGCAACTGGCGCGGATCAGTGCGAGTGGTCGTGGCTGTGCGTTGGTGCCTTGGTGCTGGGGCGTTGCACCCAAGCTTTGACCGTGACCTCGCCTGCGCGCTCGAAACGCAAGGTGAGGTCAAAACGCTCGCCATCGGCCAGCGGGGCCTTCAGGTTCATGAGCATCAGGTGGTAGCCCTGGCCGTGGCGCATGGAGACGGTTTGCCCAGGGGGCAGTGCAATGCCGTCCACTTCGCGCATGCGCATGATGCCGCCTTCCATGGCCATCTCGTGCAGCTCCACCCGCTGGGCCACCGGGCTGCTGGCGGCGATGAGGCGGTCGGGCGCGCTGCCCCGGTTGCGGATGCCGCGAAAGTACGCTGCGCCGTTGGCGGCGCCTGGAATCGACGGGGTGGCATAGGGGTGGTCGATGACCAGGTCGCCAGCGCGAAAATCGTGGGCCTGGGCCCAGGGCGTGGCGGCCAGCAGGGTGCTGCCCAGGGTTGCCAGGGTGCGGCGGCGGGTGACAGGGGTGTTGTTCATTACCAGTTCCTTTTCCAGAGTGCGTCAGAAGGGGTCCATACCAGGCGCAGGCCCACGATGGTGTTGCCACGGTCGGCGATGCGTTCGTGCCCGGCCTCCAGGGCCACCAGCCAGCCTGGCGCGGGGCGCCAGCCGGCCATGGCGGTGAAGCGGCGTGCCGGCGTGCTGGGCAGCAAGTTGGCGTCGGTGGCCACGGCGTAGGCGCCAGGGCCGTTCACGTCGTGGGTGCTTTGCAGCCATTCCTGGCGCACGCCAAAGTCCCAGCGGGCCGAGGGCTGCCACAGGGCTTCCAGCCACCCACCGAGGGTCTTTCCCTCGTAGCGCGTATCGCCGTTTTGGGAGTACAGCGCCCCCCGTTCGCGCCGCCAAAGCGCTGCCCCGCTGAGCTGCACGCCGGGCAGCGGCGTGGCCCAGGTGGCACTGCCGCCCAGCAGGTCCACGGTGCCGTCAAAGCAGGCAATGCCGCGCAGGCTGGCATCGCACGTGGGGGCGGTGTGGACGTGGCCGCTGGTGGTGCTTTGCACGTAGGCACCGCGTCCCTGGGGGCGCAGGCGGCTGTAGAAGGCGTCCACGGCCCAGTCGCTCCAGGCCCCGCGCAGGTGCGCCACCGGGGCCCAATCGCTCCCCGCGCTGCCGGGAAAACGCTGCGCTTTCCACAGCCCCACGTCCACCGCTTCCAGCCAGGCCAGTGGGCCGTCGAGGTGCGGGCGCCAGGCGGCGTTGACGCCGTCTTCGATCCAGTCGCCATTGAAGGTGGCGCGCTTGGCCAGCGGCATCTGTCCGTAGCGGTCCAGGTGTCCGGCGTTGCGCAGCACGGTGCCGATGGGCACCCGGTTGCGGCCGGCGCCGATGGCGAAGGGCGAGTCCTCCGACGGCCTTGCCTGCAGCCAGGCGGCCTCGACGTGGCCAGGCTCGCTGCCATGCCAGCCTACGGCCACGTTCGCGCCCACTTGGGGCAGCAGGCGCACGCCCATGCCCAGTGTGGCGTGCTCCAACTGGGTGCCGCGCTGGTCGGCGGGGGTGTCTCCCAGGCCCAGTACCCCGCCCAGGCGCTGGGTGGGGACGGGGGTGTCCGCGTGGTAGGCCGCGACGGCCGCCGTAGCGTCGATACGCAGGCCCGGCGTGTCGGGGATGCCTCCGTCCCCCATTTCGTGGGCGTCGGCCGTGGCGCAGCACCAGGTGCCCAGCGCCAGAGCCATCGCCGCTCCCACGGCGTGGCGGTCAAGGCGTCTGCTGTGCGGCGAACGGGTCGGCAAAGCGCGGGTTGGTGAGGAATTCATGGTCGGTCAGGGTTTTGAGGAAGGCCACGATGTCGGCCTGCTCTTGGGCGTTCAGGTCGATCTGGGTGATGAAGTCGTTCTTGTTCGGGTTGGCGCGTCCGTCACCCGCGTGGGGGCCCGAGGTGATGTTGCGCCCCCCCGCTGCGTAGAACGCCAGCACGTCTTCCAGCGTGGCGATGCTGCCGTCGTGCATGTAGGGGCCGGTGACTTCGACATTGCGCAGGCTGGGGGCACGGAACATGCCCATGTCCTTGGCCAGGTGTGTCAGCTCGAATACCCCCCGGTTGGGCTCGGGGAAGGCACCGGTGCCACCGATGTTGTAGAGGCCGGTGTTGTGAAACGGCGTTTCCACCAGGCGGCTGCCGGCGTGCACGATCTGGTCGTTGAAGTTGAAGCTGCTGTGGCAGTGAAAGCACTCGGCCTTCTCGCCAAAAAACAGGTTCATGCCGCGCTCCTCCCCCGCGCTGAGCCGGACCGCGCCACGGAGGTACTGGTCGTACTTGCTGTTGCCCGAGACCAGGCTGCGCTGGAACGCGGCGATGGCGTGGATCACGTTGGCCCAGTTGATGGTGTCGCCTTGTCCGGGAAAGGCCTTGGCAAACCGCGCGGGATAGCCCGTGTCCGCTGCCAGGCGGGTCAGGATCTCCTGCTTGTTGGCGTCGTTGACGCCCATCTCGATGGGGTCATTGCCGAACAGCGGGGTTTCCATCTGCTTTTCCAGCGTGACCAGCGACGGGTTGGCCCAGGTCAGCGTGGCGTGGTACGCCACGTTGGCCAGCCCTTGGGCGTTGCGCGGGTGGGACTCGCCCGTGGAGCCGATGGCCGTGGGCAGGCCATCAGTGAAGGACTTGGACTGCAGGTGGCAACTGGCGCAGGCCTGGGTACCGTTGCCCGAGAGGCGGCGGTCGTAGAACAGGAAACGGCCGAGCTCCACCTTTTCCGCCGTCATCGGGTTGGTTGCGGGAACCTTGGGGGTCGGGAAGAACGATGGCAGGCTCCAGGTCCAGCTGGCGCCGTGGCCCGAGGTGTCGCTGACGGAGGTCCCGCCTCCGCCGCAGCTGGCCAGGGCCAAGGCCCCGGCCAGGCTTGCGCCGACAACCCAGGCCGCCATCCGCAGGGGCGAATGGGGCCTTTGCATCACTTCGCCTCGGTGCGGAACACGGCTTGGCCCGCGCCCTGGCTGACCGACTGCCCGGAGGCAAGGTCAATCTTCAGGGCGTTGAAAATCGCAGGGCACTCGGGGTCAGTGGCGCCCGACATGCAGCCCACGGCGCCGCCCTCGTCCTTGCTTACGTCCGAGCCCTTGAACAATTGCGCGATGTCCAGCACCACTTTCTGCTTCGTGGCATCGAAACTATCGAGCTTGAAGTCCATGCGGTCTGAGCGGGCACAGCTCACGGTTTCGCCGGTGACCGGATTGCCCGCGCAGCCCGTCGATCCCAGGTGCACGAAGAAGCTCTTGCCCGCCGCAGCCGGGGCGGGGCGTGCCACGCCGCCGTCGGGGTTGATTTCGATCTTGGCGAACTTGCGGCCCGCCTGCCATGACCAGCCCATGGCCTGAATATCCAGGGGCTTGGCGGCCACGGCGTAGTCCGAATGGTTCACGCTCGATGGCACGCCGATGGTCATCTGCACGCCCTTGTAGGTGCCCCCAGGCACGGTGCCCAGGATCTGCTTGTTCATGCCGGCAGTGCCAGCTTCGGCGCAGGTGCCCGTGGCGTCTTCCAGGTCCACCAGGGCCACTTCCTTGCTTTGCCAGTCGTTGGCCTGCAACGTCAGTGGCACGGCTTCGCCCTTGTCGTTGATCAGTGCCACGTTGCTCACGTAAAAGCGCAAGTCGCGCAGCTCGGCGCCGACGTTCCCTGTCCCCAGGCCGGCGATCTTGCTGCCGCACTGCACGGGCACGTTGCCGGCCTTGGCGGCGAACTCGATGGCGATGTTTTGCGGACCGGTGGGGGCAGGGTCTGCGCCGCTGCCGGAGCCGCCGCCGCAGGCAGTCAGGAAGAGGGGGAGCAGAACAGCGGTCAGCGCCGTGGCGCGCAGGGGGAAACGGTTCAGTTGGGGGTGCTTCATGGTTTGCGTATTTCTTCTAAAAAAGTGACGCGCACGCCGTGACCCGCCTGGTTTGTTCGGGCAGGGGCCATCCTGCCGGGGGCGTACCGGCAGGTGCGTCAGGCCATGGGCGTCAAGGTGTGGGCGGGGCGTGGCAGGCCGTACCCCGCCAGCGGGGCGAACACAGGCAGGCGCTGCGCATGTGGCGCAGCACCGGGGCGTTCAGACGAAGAAATACGCGCCAGGCGGCGCCCGCGCGGGAGAGATGCGCACCACCCACCGCAGGGCCTGGGTGGGGTGGTGGCTGTCGGGTGGTGGCTGGCGCAGCCAAGCCGGGGGCGCAAAGCGCAGGTCGTCCCGTCCCAGATCCAGGGGCAGGTCGCCCAGCACGCGGCACAGCGGGCAGTGCGACGACGCGGCGTTGCCGTCCTCGTCGGTATCGGCCGCCTGTGCGCTTTCGGTGCTGTCCACGCTGACCCAGCGCACACCCTGGTGGGTACAGACCTCCACCAGCATGCTTTGGGGGCCTTGGGCCAACACCGCCATCGCCGCGAACGCCGGATGCAGCCATGCAAACACCAGCGCCGCCAGCAGCCAGGCGGTGCATGTGCGCAGTGTGGTCTGGGACAAACGCATGAATGGAGTTGCGGAGCGGGTGGCCAGGGACAGTGCCAGAAGCAGAGTGCACGCTTGCGTCAAGGCAAGGGCCCGCATTCTTACCGCGAAGTACTCCTGTGGCAAGGGCATGCGGCGGCGCTGTGTTCATTTTGACGGTGGACAAGGGCCGGCGTGTCGCGGGCCGGGGCTGCAAGCGTGGAGCAAGGCCTGGGGGGTTGAATACCCCGCCATGCCCAATGCCTTCAATTTCTCCGCCTCGCCGTTCGACTGCCTGAGCCCCGACGAACAGGCGCTGGTGCGCGCCAGCGTGGACATCGCCTACTACCCCGAAGGCGCCGTGGTGCTCGACGTGGGGGCCGTGCCCGAGCACCTGTTCGTCATCATCAAGGGCTACGTCACCCAGACCGAGGGCGAGGAAGTGCTCGCCACCTACGGGCCGGACGACTGCTTCGACGGCCGGGGCCTGGTGGCCGGGCGCGTCAGCAGCCGCTTCGTGGTGGCCGAGGAGCTGGTGGCCTACCAGCTCGCGCGTGCCACCGTGCAGGAGCTGATCGCGCGCAACGCCGCTTTCGGCGCGCTGCTGTTCTCCGACCTGGGGCACAAGCTCAGCACGCTGGCGCAACGCGCCGAGCAGCACGAGATGCAGTCGCTCCTGATGGCGCGCGTGGACCAGGCCTACCTGCGCCCGGCGCACCGCGTGCACGCGGCGGCCGACATCGTGTCGGTGACGCGCCTGTTCCACGAGGAGCGCACCACCAGCGTGCTGGTGGAAGGCCTGCCAAACGCGCCCGAGGGCCTGGGCATCTTCACCTCCACCTCGCTGCAGCGCGCCATCCTCGACGGGCGCTCGCTGCACACCCTGGCCGTGGGCGAGCTGGCCGCGTACCCGGTGGTCACCGTGCGCGCCAGCGACACCATCGGCGACGCCATGGCGCTGCTGCTGCGCTCGCGCGTGCACCGCCTGGTGGTGGTCGATGGCGCGGGCCGCGTGCTCGGGCTGCTGCGCGCGCTCGACCTGTTCAGCTTCGTGGCCAACCAGTCGCACCTGATCTCGGTGCAGATCGAGCAGGCGCGCGACCTGGAGATGCTCGACCGCGCCGCCGCCCAGGTCACGCGCCTGGTGTCGGTGCTGCACCGCGGCGGCACGCGCATGGCGCTGATGGCGCAGCTCGTGCAGCAGCTCAACGCGCGCCTGTTCGAGCGCGCCTGGCAGATGATCGCCCCGCCCGCGCTGGTGGCCAACAGCTGCCTGTTCGTCATGGGCAGCGAGGGACGCGGCGAGCAACTGCTGAAAACCGACCAGGACAACGGCCTGATGCTGCGCGACGGCTACGTGCCGCCGCCCGACCTGCAGGACATTTGCGAGCGCTTTTCCGAGGCGCTGACCTGCTTCGGCTACCCCGAGTGCAAGGGCGGCATCATGCTGCGCAACCCGGCCTGGCGCGGCACGGTCGGCGAATGGAGCACGCGCGTGCGCGACTGGCTGCTGCAGCCCGAGGGCGACAGCCTGATGCACCTGGCCATCTTCCTCGACGCCCACGCCGTCGCGGGCGACGCCGCGCTGCTGGCCGAGGTGCGCCAGCGCCTGCTGCAACTGGCCACCGACAGCGACGCGCTGATCGCCCGCTTCGCCATGGCCGTGGACGCCTTCGGCAACCCGGCGGGCTGGTGGAACCGGCTGCTGGGCCTGGGCGAGGAGGGGCCGGTGAACCTGAAGAAGGCCGGCATCTTCCCCATCGTGCACGGCGTGCGCAGCCTGGCGCTGGCGCGGCGCGTCATGGCCACCGGCACGGCCGAGCGCATCACCGCGCTGGTGGCCGACGGCACGCTCGACGCCGGCCTCGGCCAGGAGCTGCTGCAGGGCCTGCACTTCCTCATGGGCCTGCGCCTGCAGGCCGGGCTGGCGGAACTGGCGCTCAAGCGCGAGGTCACGGGTAACGTCGATCCGGCGCGCCTGAGCACGCTGGAGCGCGACCTGCTGAAGGACGCGCTCTCGGCCGTCAAGCGCTTCAAGGCCGTGCTGCACCACCGCCTGCGGCTGGACGCGGTATGAACGCCGCCGCCGCATGGTGGGCGCGCCTGCGCCGCCAATGGATGCTGTACCACCTGGGCGAGCCCGAGTTCGCCTTCATGTTCGAGCCGCCGCCGCCGGGCGAGTGGGTGGCGCTGGACTGCGAAACCACCGGCCTGAACCCGCGCAGCGACGAGATCGTCTCCATCGGGGCGGTGCGCATCGTGGGCGAGCGCATCCTGACCAGCGAGCGCCTGGAGCTGCTGGTGCGCCCGGAAAAGGGCGTGACGGCCGACAGCGTGCGCATCCACCGCCTGCGCGAGCGCGACCTGGCCGGCGGCCTGCCGCTGCACGAGGCCATGCGCCAGCTCATGCGCTTCATCGGCAGCCGCCCGCTGGTGGGCTACTACCTGGAGTTCGACGTGGCCATGCTCAACCGCGCCGTGTGGCCGCTGCTGGGCATGGGGCTGCCGCAGCAGCGCATCGAGGTCTCGGCGATGTACTACGACTACAAATTCCACCGCATGCCGCCGCTGCAGCAGCAGAACCCCGAGATCGACCTGCGCTTCGACACGCTGATGCGCGACCTCGGCCTGCCGCAGCGCGACGCGCACGACGCGCTCAACGACGCCGTGATGGCGGCGCTGGCCTTCGTCAAGCTGCGTCGGCTGTGCGCTAGCGAATAAACATAAAAAATGGCGCTAACCCTTATCTGGCAAGCGCTGGCAGCTATGGTTTTTACTGCGCGCAGCCCGGCTGCGTGGCTGGCACGATGCCCCAGTCCACCGTCAGTTGCGGCCCGCCGGGCTGGGAGGTCCATGGCACGCTGAGCTGGCCGTGGGCGCCGGCGCGGGCCAGCAGCTGCAGCGTCTGCGCGCTCGGCGCGGGCGCGTCGGGGCTGCGGTCCACCACCACCAGCAGGTCGCAGCGCGGCAGCGCGGCGGTGTCGATCCAGGGCGCGTGGCGCGGCTCGGCGTCAATGAACACCAGCGGCTGCGACGGCAGGTGGATCGACAGGTTGCCCGCCAGCCAGGTCTCGCCCGCCAGCACGCGCAGCGGCGTGCGCGCGTGCTGGCGCCAGACCTGCTGCAGCGCCTGCGCCATGGCCGGCGCCGGGAAGTTGGAGCGCGCGTTGCGCCCCAGCTGGTCCACCAGCACGCCGCGCCCCAGGGCCAGGCCGCCGGCCAGCAGCAGCTGGGCCGCCAGGCCCACGGCCAGCGTCGCGCCCAGCAGCCGCGCGGGCGCCACGGCGGGCACCCAGCGCAGCAGCAGCAGGCCCGCGAGCACGAAGAAGGTGGTGGCCCAGGAGGAGGCCAGGTGCATGCCGCCCAGGCCCAGGCACAGCGTCAGCAGCAGCGGGCCCAGGCCCAGCAGGCGCACGAACAGGCGCTCGCCATCCGGGCCGGGCTGCGGCGCGGCGGGCGCGCGGCGCAGCCACCAGCGCAGCACGCCCAGGGCGATCAGCGCCGGCGCCAGGCGGCCCAGCTGGGCGGTGGCGAAGAACCACAGGTCGGCCCAGTAGCCGGGCAGGCCGGCGGTGCCGGGGCCGCTGTTTTCAAACGAATCCTGGGCGTAGCGCAGCGTGGCGAAGTCCGACTGCACCATCCAGGCGATGTGCGGCCCCAGCAGCGCCAGGCACACGGCGGCGCCCAGCAGCACCGGCCCCCAGGCGCGCAGGCTGCGCATGCGCGGCTCCAGCAGCAGCCACAGCCCGGCCACGGCGAACCACACCAGCGCGCTGTATTTGGACAGCATGCACAGCGCCCCCGCGGCCCCGGCGGCGGCCCACAGCCACCAGCGCGCGGCGCCGTGCGGCGGCGCGCGCACGGCGCCCAGCAGGGCCCACAGCAGCAGCCCTACCGGCAGCAGCTGCAGCGTGTTGTGGTTGGCCATGATGCCGCGCAGCCCGTGGTAGGCCACCAGCGCCGTGAGCACCACGCTGACGAAGGCGCGCAGCGGCGTGGTCACCATCAGGGCGATGCGCCACACGCACAGCAGCATGCCCGCCACGCTGAGCTGCGCGGCCAGGAAGGTGACCCACACCTGGCGCCCGAGCAGCTCGGTCCAGAAAACCATCCACCAGGTGGGTGCGGGCGGGTGCTTGTAGTAGCCCCACTGCAGCGATTGCGTCCAGACCAACTGCTCGATGTTGTCCCACGGCGGCGCGCGGTGGCTCAGCGCGGGCAGCAGCGTCCACACCAGCAGGTGCAGCGCGATGAAGCCGAGCGTGAGCCAGGCCATGTGGCGCGGATCGTCGGGGTCGATGGGCAGGGGGCCGGCCCGGCGCGGCGGCGGGGGGAAATTCATGGAGGCGGTCGAAAGCGTGCGAGAGTGTACGGGGATGCGGCAGGCCGCGTGCGCATCCGTGAGTGGCGCCCTGCGTGGCCGCCGGGGATAATGCCCGCCATGTTGCGTTTCTTTCTGGTCTTTCTGGCGCTGCAGCTCACCCTGTTCGGCATCAACATGCTCGGGTGGGTGCAGCAGCATCTGGTGCTGCCCTGGACGGCGCTGCTGGCGCGCATCTGCGCCGGGCTGGTGACGTGGTTCGACAGCACGGCCACGGCGGCGGGCAAGGTGCTGTGGAATGCGCAGACAGGCTTTGGCGTGTCGATCGAGCCGGGCTGCAACGGCATCGAGGCCTGCATCGTGCTCTTTGCTGCCATCATGGCGTTCCCGGCCTCCTGGCGCCACAAGCTGGTCGGGCTGGTGGCGGGCTTCGTCGCCGTGCAGGCGCTGAACGTGGTGCGCGTCATCAGCCTGTTCTACCTGGGCCAGTGGAACATGGATGTGTTCAACTTCGCGCACGAGTACCTGTGGCAGGCGCTGATCATGCTTGACGTGCTGGTCGTCTGGCTGGTGTGGGTGCGCGCGGGCAGCAAGGCCCCGGCCGCGCCGCCGCAGGAGCCGCCCGTGCCGCCGGCCGCCGTGGCGGCTTGAGGGAGGGGCGAAGGTGCGCTTGCTTACCCGTCTGCCACCGCTGTGGCGCTTCGCGTTCACGGCCTTCCTCGGCGTGATTCTGTTCACGCTGGCCTGGCTCCAGGTGGCGCGCGTGAGCGCGTACCCCGCCGCGCTGCTGGCCAAGGCCGGGCTGGAGCAGGCGGCGCCGCAGTGGGTGCGCGTGGTGCACGTGCTGCCCGGCGAGCAGGTGACGCTGGATTCGTCCGTGGCCATCGCCACCGCGCAGACGGGCTGGCGCCAGGCCGAGATCACGCTTGATGCCGAGCCGGGCCGCTATGCCTACGGCCTGCCCATCTTCCTGGCGCTGATGCTGGCGGCGCAGGTGCTGCAGCGTTCGCGCGGGCGCGCATGGCGCGTGCTGGCGGGCTACGCGCTGCTGCAGCCGGCGCAGGCGTTCAGCCTGGCGATGTACCTGCTGATGCAGCTGCTGCTGGCCACGGGGCTGGACGCGCGCGTGCTCAAGGTCGAGCAGGGCCAGATGGAGGCCATCATCTACGGCTACCAGCTCGGCGCGCTGGTGGTGCCCACGCTCGCGCCCGTGCTGGTCTGGCTGTGGCTGGAGCGGCGCTTCGTCAACGACGTGCTGGTGAGCGCCTGGCGCGCCTCGCTGGCGCCCGCGCCCGCCGTGGCCGCGCCGGTGCCGCCGCCCGCCGTGGCCCCGGTGGTGGCGCAGCCCGCGCCGCAGCGCGGCGAGGTTTCCTCCAGCGCCGCCGCCGTGCTGCCGTCGCGCCGGCGCTGAGCTTCCGTCAACACGTTTTCACGCCGCCAGCGGCGGCTCCCGCATGGCCTCGATCTGCTCGCGCAGCATGTCCACCTGGCCTTGCCAGTAGGCGCTGCTGCCGAACCAGGGGAAGTTGATCGGGAAGATCGGGTCGCTCCAGCGCTGCGCCAGCCACGCGCTGTAGTGGATCAGGCGCAGCGTGCGCAGCGGCTCGATCAGCGCCAGTTCGCGCCGGTCGAACGGGCGCAGCTGCTCGTAGCCGTCCAGCAGCGCCGCGAGCTGCTGCGTGCGCTGGCGCCGCTCGCCCGACAGCAGCATCCACAGGTCCTGCACGGCAGGGCCCATGCGCGCGTCGTCCAGGTCCACGAAATGCGGGCCGCCGCCGTGCGCATCCACGGGCGTCCACAGCACGTTGCCGGGGTGGCAGTCGCCGTGCAGGCGGATAGTGTTTGCATCTTGCAAGCCAAATCGGTCTTCAGCGCCCGTGGAACAAGCGCTTCCAGCTATCAAATCAAGAGCTTCGTCGCAGGCGGTGCGCCAGGCGGACTGCTGGTCCAGGGGAATGTGCTGCCCGGCCAGCAGCGTATCGCGCGGCGCCTGGCCGAAGTGGCGCAGGTCCAGCGCGGGCCGGTGCGCGAAGGGGCGCGCCGCGCCCACGTTGTGGATGCGCGCGAGAAAGCGGCCCAGCCACTCCAGCGTCTCGAAATCCTCCAGCTCCGGCGTGCGCCCGCCGCGCCAGGGGCTGACCGAGAAGGCGAAGCCCGCGTGGTGGTGCAGCGTGCGGCCGCCCAGCAGCAGCGGCGCCACCATGGGCACCTCGGCGGCGGCCAGCTCCTGCGCGAAGGCGTGTTCTTCCAGGATCTGGGCCTCGCTCCAGCGCCCCGGGCGGTAGAACTTGGCGACCACGCGCGTGCCGTCTTCCAGCACGGCCTGGTACACGCGGTTTTCATAGGAGCCCAGCGCCATCAGGCGCCCGTCGCCGTACAGGCCGGCGCTGGCCAGGGCGTCGAGCACCACGTCGGGCGTGAGGCCCGCGTAGCCAGGGGTGCTGGGGGAGCAGGGGGTGTTGTGCATGCTCCCGATTGTCGGGCCACGGGCCGTGACTGCGCCTATCAAGTGCCTGCGGCGCGCCAGACCACGCGCCCGGCGCCATCCAGCAGCACCAGCGCCCCGTCGGCGCGCAGTTCCAGGCGTTCGCCCAGCACGCCGGAGGTGAAGCGCTGGCGCTCGCGCAGGTCGTGCACCGTAAGCAGGCCCGCGCCGTTGAAGGCCACGCGCGCGCCCGGCATGCCGTAGGTGTTGCTGGACCACAGCGCCGTTTCGCCGGTGATGCCGCCCTGGCCGCCGTTGGTGCGCTGGAGCGCATAGAGCACGAAGTTGCCGTCGCTTTGCAGCGCCAGCTTGCGGTTGCGGGTGTAGAGGATCTTGGGCGTGTCCCAGTTCAACTCCCCGCGGCCCCAGGCATAGCTTTCCCGGAAGAAGCGCGCCGGGCGCTCGGCCAGCGAGCGGCACGATTCGCCCGCGTGAACGCTGTCCGCGCCCTCGCTGTTCCAGCCCAGCAGGTGCAGCACGGGCGGCTTGATGGGGAAGTCGTGGCTCTTGCTGAAGATGGTCACCTCGTCCAGGCCGTAGCGCAGCCCCGCCAGCAGCGGCACGTCGATCTTGGGCACGATCTTGCCGTACACGCCCACGCGCAGCGCTTGGCCGATGGCGTAGCTGTAGCCCTCGCTGCAGCCGCCCGGCAACTGCGCGGCCACGTCCTCGGGAAAGTTGGAATTCTGGAACAGCGTGAGCTGGCCCACCACGCTCACGGGCATGCTGATGCCCGCGCCAATCGTCACCAGGCTCTCCGAGATGGCGCGCGGCCCCCAGGTGAGCGTGAGATCGACGCCGGGCGCGTATTCGGCATTGGCCACCAGGCCCATGCGCCACTTCTGGTGGGTGTACGAGCCCATCTTGCCCTCGGCGCGCTGCTTCTTCAGGCCCGCCAGCCCGGCTATGCCGGGCGGGGTGCAGGCCGTCACGCCCAGCACCTTGGTGCAGGCGCTGCCCAGGTCCACGTCCACGTCGTACGGAATGGTCTGGCGCACGCGGTACTCTGCGTCCAGGCCTAGCTTGCCCTGGGCCTTGGCGGTGATGCCGATGCCCACCTTGAGCGGCAGCACCACCCCGTCGGGCGTGGTGTTGTTGAGCTGGATCGCTAGGCGCAGCTTGTCGGGCTCGATCAGGTCCATGGCGCCCCGGCCGCCGGTCGAGGCCGACTGGCCGTTCTCGGCGCAGAACGACACGTTGATCTCCGCCGCCTGGCCCAGCGCCGCGCCGGCCTGGCCCAGCGCGTCCGCATCGCCGCCGGGGTTCTTCACCTTGTCCGCCAGCGCCTCGGGCGAGCTGGCCTTGGGGTTATTCACCGCGATCTGCTGGCCCGTGCCGCACATCTTGGTGCTCAGGCTCTTGGCGAAGTCCTTCTCGCCCTGGAAGCCCAGGAATGCCTCCGCCAGCAGCGACACCGTGAGGTTGCCGCGCATGTTGCCGCTGAGGTCGAACCCCGGCCCGATGGTGGACCACAGGAAGGTGAAGGAGCCGTGCGAGTCGGTGACGTCCACCTCCAGCGTCACCTTGAAGGTGCCCGTCAGCACCTTGTATTTGACCAGCTTGATCTCGCCCAGCGGGCGCGTCAGCAGGGCCTCCTTGAGCACCGCGCAGTCCGGGGCGCTGGCCGAGGCGGCGCAGGCCGCGCGCAGCGCCCGTTCGGCCTGCGCGCCTTCGGCGGCCTGGCCGCCGCCCGGCGCGTTCACCAGCACGAAGCCCCGGCCCGCGGGGTTCTGCGCCAGGTAGAAGCCTCCGCCCGCCTCCAGTGCCTTGCCGTAGCCGGGAATCCACACGCTGGCCGAGGTGGCGTCGGGCGCGTGCGCCGACTTCAGAAAGGCCGCCTTGCTCTGGCTGCCGTCGTCCACATCCAGGCGCACCGCCTGCACGTCGTCGATTGTGGGCGCGCGCCCCGTCTCCAGCGTGGAGAAGGCCTGGTACACCTCATGGATGGCCACCGGCGCGGTGGCGAAGACAATGCTGCCGTCCGCGGCCCGGCCCTGCACGGCAGTAATGCGGCGCAGCGGGTAGCGCCAGTTCAGCGTGGCGATCACGTGCCCCGGCACGGCGGCGGCGAGCTGCTGCGCCAGCGCGGGCGCGGTGACCCGGCCCACGCGCAGCAGGCCCGCCGTGTCCATGTCCACGGTGTAGCTGGCGTCCGGAAACTGGCCCAGCTTGACCACGCCGGCGATGCCGGGGCCGAGAGCCTCGCTGTCGAGCTGGAACTGCGCGCCCACGCGCGCATCCTGCGCGGCGGTGACGCGGCAGGCGCCATCGGCCTGCTCTTGCGGGCAGCCCACCCAGCGCGCGAAGCGCATGCCCGCGCGCGGCGTGGCGCGCAGGGTGAAACCGGGGGGCGCATCGCCCATCTCCACGCGGCGCAGCAGGCGCGGGTTCTCGGCGTCGAGCCGCATGCCCGGCAATTCGTCGATGACCACGCTGCCGCCGTAGTCGGCGTCGAATTCCAGCACCGCCACGCGCAGGTCGTTCGGGTTGGGCAGGGGCACCGTCTCCAACGGGTCGAACACGGCAGTGAGCGCCTGTCCGGTGGCGTTGCCGGCCGGATCCTCCCGCCCGGCCGGCGGCGCGGCGTAGGTTTGCAGCAGGCTCGGGCCGCCGTCCAGTGGCGTTTGCACGGCGGCCTGGTAGTCGAAGTCCAGCCGTGCCAGGTGCGCGCGGCTGCCGGGGTCGAAGGCCAGCGCGTCGCGGTAGTCCACCATGCCGTCGCCTGTCAGGTCCTGCGCGATCAGCGCTGCCGCCAGCGTGTCCTGGTAGTAGCGCAGGCGCTCGGGCGGCAGGCGGTCGGTGAATGCCAGCAACTGGCGCGTGATGTAGTCCGTAACCGGGTTGAAGGCCACGCTGCCCGCTTCCAGGTCGCGTCCCGTGGCCAGCAGGTAGGCGCGCGTGGTGCCGGGGCTGCCGTCGCTGGTTTCCGCCCCGGCCGCGGCGGCGCTGCCGGATGCGTCGCGCTTGCGCAGGCGCAGCAGCAGCACTTCGTCCAGGTACTGCGCGGGCACGCTGGCGGCAAAGGCCCCGCCGGACTGCAGGGGGATTTCGGGCAGATCCAGGTCGGGCAGGTCGACCAGTTCGATGTTCACCACGTCGGCATCGCCCGGCAGCGCTACGCGATGCGCGCCTGGGGCCGGTAGCGGGGGCAGTGGCGGTGGCGGGCCGTCATCACCGCCGCCGCAGGCGGCCAGGGTGGCGGAAAGAGCCAGGGCAAGACCGTAGCGGCGCAGGGGGGCTGGTGCGTACTTCATGGCTTTTGCAATGGTTTTGATAGCTGCTGACGCTTTCTGGTTAAGGGGTAGGGCCAGAAATCGTTTCAAACCAGACGGCGCCGTGCCGCGCGCAGGCCGAAGGCCGCCGCCAGCAGCGACAGCAGCGCCAGGCCCCATTCGGACAGCGTGGGAATGCTGGCGGGCGTTGCCGGCGGCAGTGGCAGGGCCATGGGGGCGAACGGATCGGCGATGGCGCCCTCGGCGGAGTCGCTGTCGCCGGGGCCGTTGTCGGCCACGGTGTAGGTCACCGTCATGCGGTTGGGGCTGATGTTGGCGCCCGGCGCGGGGAACCACTCGCTGGTGGGCGCCAGGGCGGTCCTGGGACCGAACTTCATCAGCTGCACGTTGTCCGCCAGGGGTTGCGGGTAGGTGATGGAGACGGTGAGCGTGTCCTGCTTGCAGCCGCTGGCGTTGAAGCTGAAGGCGCCCACGGGGAAGTCCGCGTTGGCGGGCGCGCCGGGCGGGATGCCCGTGCCGCTGAACTGCGGCGTGCCCGTGATGGCGCAGCCAGGCTGGCCGCCGCGGATGGTCACGCTGGTGGTGCCGGTGGTGCCCGGCGCCGTGGCGGGGAAGGCGATCCAGGAGGGTGTGACCGGCCCGGGCGCGGCCTGCGCCGGGCCTTCGCCCTGGGCATTGACAGCGCGCACTTCGAGCACATAAGGCGTGCCGTTGTCCAGGCCGCTGATCACGCAGCTCGTCTCATCCGCCGCCGCCGTGCAGCCGCCCACGCGTGTGTCCCCCAGCGTCCAGGCGCTGGCGGCGTAGCCGGTGAGGGGCGAGCCGCCGTCGGACGCGGGCGGCGTCCAGCCCACGCGCACGGCGCCGTCGCCGCCCACGGCAGTGGTGCTGGCGGGTGCGCCAGGCACGGCCGGTATCGTCGTGAACGTGCCCGGCGTGTTGGTAGCGGCGGCGTTGTGAACCCTGTTCCAGGAATCTATGCTCTCCGTGCATGCTTGTGCCGTCTTGCCGACGGGAATGAAGTAGCAGACGACGTTGTTGGTGGCGGAAACCAGGGTCTGGTCCATGTAGAGGGTGGCAAGGCGGTCACCCACCGCGTGCGGCGGTGCGCCGGTCAGCCAGGTTCTGGCTTCCAGGAAGAAGCTGGTGACGGCGCCCGAGGCATCCGTAGAGACGTTAAAGAACTTGAGCCACGCATTGTTTTCGTCGTAGGTACGTACCCCGTCCGAGAACGTGAAGGCCGTGGGCGTGACCGCGGTGGTCTGGCCGGACGGGAGGGGGGCCGCCACGGTGAACTGGCCGCCTGCGCCCATGGCCGTGGTGTACACCGCGCAGCCCGGTTCGGCAGTGGCATCGGGGCATCCCTGGAACTCCACGTAGCTGCGCGGGGCCAGTGTGTAGGTAGCAGACAGGGCTGTGATTGGCAGTGACAGTGCGACCCAGGCCAGCGGGCGGGTAATCCAATGGAGTGGTTTCATGGGCATCTCGTGAGCCGGGTTTTTGGGCTCCACAGGCTACCAACGGAAACACCCGCGAATCTGAGCAAATCTGAGCGGATACGGGTCAGCGTGTGCAGGGCGATTTTTGTGAAAATCGCTCTGTAACCCTTGCCCGGAAAGCGCTAGCAGCTATGCTTTTGGAAGCGCGTGCGGCGCTGCCGGCAGTTCCAGCAGGAAGCACACCGGCGCATCGCCCCCGGCGCTGGCCAGGGCCACGCTGCCGCCCAGCTTCTCGGCGATGCGCCGCACCAGGTACAGCCCCAGCCCGGCGCCGGGGCGGTGCTGCGCGCCGCTGCCGCGCCAGTAGCGCGCGAACAGGTGGGGCTGCTCCTCGGGCGGTATGGCGGCGGCGGGGTGGCTGACCTGGATGCGCAGGTGCGCGCCGTGCAGGCGGGTGTCGAGCTGCACCACGGCGTCTTCGGGCGCGTGGCGGTCGGCGTTGGCCAGCAGGTTGCGCAGGGCGATGCGCAGCAGCGCGGCGTCGGTGGCGAGGTGCCGGGTGCCTTCGCCATGCGTGCAGGCGATGCGGCCGGGCGCGAAGTCCTGGCGCAGTTCGTCGGTGAGGGCGTGCAGGTCGCAGGGCGCGCGCTGCGGCGTGGTGTGGGGCTCGGCCATGCGGTCGTCGGCCAGGCAGTCGTCCACCAGGGCCAGCAGGCGCTGGGCGGCGGTGCGGATGTTGCGGCTGCGCGCCAGGGTCTTGTCAGGCGGTGCATCCAGGTTGCGCCCGAGCTGCTGGGCGCTGGTGGTGATGACGGCCAGCGGCGTGCGGAATTCGTGCGACACCATGGCCACGAAGTCGCGCTGCTCCTCGCGCACGCGCCGCTCCAGCTCCAGCGTGTGCAGCAGTTCGTCCTCGCGCTGCTGGCGCTGCGCGAGTTCGGCTTCGAGCTGCATGCGCTGGCGTTCGCGCGCGCGGCGCTGGCGCTCGTAGCCGCCCACGATCCACAGGCTCAGCAGCACCATGTGCAGCATGGTGCCGATGGCGGAGATGTTCTCGGTGAAGGCATTCACCGGCAGCCAGCCCAGGTTGCGCGCGTAGGTGATGAGCACGCTGGCGTAGAAGCTGCCGAACACCATGAGGAAGAAGCGCGCGGGCCGGTGGCCGCGTCGCAGCAGTGCCAGCGCCATGCCGGTGAAGACGCCGATGAGCGCCAGCGACAGCATCTGTATCGGCACCGTGCCCGCGCTGTAGTGGCCCAACTGCACGGCCAGCACGGCCAGTGCGCTGGCGGCGGTGCTGCCCAGGGCCAGGGCGCGCGCCGTGCGCGGAAACTGCTGCGCTAGCAGCAACTGTCCGCTGGAGAGGTGCAGGGCAATCGCCATGACGCAGGCGATGCCGGTGCCCAGCAGCCGGTCGCTGACGGCGCCGCTCATGCCGGTGATCTGCTGCACCAGCCCGAGCGAGAGCGCTTCGTTGGACACGCAGGTGCCGAGGTAGGCCACGAACAGGCCGCTGAGCGGCGCGCGCGTGAAGTGCCAGAACAGCGCGTGCAGGCAGATCAGCAGCAGGTAGAAGCCGAAGTACAGGCCGAACAGCAGGCCCTCGCGGCGCGAGTGGTTGTCGAACGCCAGGCGCTGCCAGATTTCGAGCCGGGTCTTGAGCGCGTTGCGCGTGGCCAGGCGCACCAGCACGGTGTATTCGCCCGCCTGCGCCAGCTCCAGTTGCAGGACGGGGCTGCGGTAGTCCACGGGCCACAGGTGCCGGGGAATGTCCTCGCCGCTGCTGCCGGCGTTGCGCCAGCCGCCGCCGCCGGGCGCCTGCACGTATACATGCATGTCGTCGATCACGGCGTTGCCCGCCTGCAGCATCCACGCGCCGGGCTGCGGCGCTTCCAGGCGCAGGCGCAGCCACACGGTGGTGCTGGTGTAGCCCGCGTTCAGGCTGCCGGGCAGCGCTGCCCAGCCGGGCGCGGCGCCGGCCTGCGCCGCGTCCAGGGTGCCCGTGGGGTCGTCCAGGCGCTCCAGGTGGCCCGCCGTGCCCAGCACCTGGGCATTGGGCGCCAGCCGCAGCGGCGCCTGCGCATGCGCCGGCGCCAGCAGGGCCAGCCACAGGGCCGCCAGCAAGGCCAGGGCGGCGGTCAGCGCACGATAATCCGGCATTCAAGCTCCAAGGTGGGCGCGAGCGTAACACCCCTGTCCATGATCGAAGTCATCCTTCTCGAAGACGAACCCGTGCTGCGCGCGGAGCTGGGCGAATTCCTGGAGCAGACCGGCTACGCGCCGCAGTGCGTGGCCAGCCTGGCGGAATGGGAGCGCCACTTCGACGCGCGACGCCACCGGCTGGCGGTGATCGACATCGGCCTGCCCGACGGCAGCGGGCTGGCGCTGATCCAGCGGCTGCGCCAGGACGGGCAGCAACTGGGCATCGTGGTGTTCAGCGCGCACAACACTAGCGCCGACCGCATCGACGGATTGGCCACCGGCGCCGACCACTACCTGGGCAAGGGCTGCGACCTCGACGAGCTGGAGGCCACGCTGGCCGCGCTGGCGCGCCGCCTGGGGCTGCAGAGCAGCCAGGCGCGCTGGCTGCTGGAGCTGGGGCCGCAGCGCCTGCAGCCGCCGGGCGTGCCGCCCATCGCGCTGTCGCACCAGGACGCGCTGGTGCTGCAGTGCCTGATGCGCGCCGAGGGCCGGAGCGTGAGCCGCCGCCAGATCGTGCAGGCGCTGGGTGGCAACGTACTGGACTACGACCAGCGCCGCCTGGACACGCAGATGCGCCGCCTGCGCCGCAAGGTGCTGGAAGAAAGCGGCCAGAGGCTGCCGGTGAAGACGCTGCGCGGCAGCGGCTACTGCTTCTATGCGGCGGCCAATGTGGCGGAGTGAAGCAGCGGGTTCAGCTCTCGTTCTTGCTCATAGCTCGACGGCTTCCTGCAGGATGCTGTCGCGCAGATGGCGATTCAGTTCGTGCTCGGGCACCAGATCGACCGGGCGCCCCAGCAGATCGGCCAACTGCCGCGTCAGCGGCAGGCGCTGTGCGAACAGGTCATAGCCGGGGTCGAACGCCACGAGGAAATCCACGTCGCTGTCGGGCCGCTCCTGGCCGCGCGCCACGGAGCCGAACACGCGGATGCGCCGGGCACCGTAGCGGCTGCCCAGTGCGGCAATGGTGTCCTTGCGGGCGTGGAGCTGGTCGAGAAGCATGTTGTCGGGCTTCGTGCAGAGGCCGCTTCATTGTAGGCGCCGGAAAAGAAGCAAGGCGATCAACCGCCGCTGGTGGCCTGCTCCTGCGTCCACTGCGCCTGGGTGGCTGTGGCACGTGCAGGCCCGAGGTGCTTCGCTTCATGCGTGGAGCTGCTCGAACGGCAACTGCTGCTTGACCAGGATGACGGTGCACGGCGCCTCGCGCGCCACGCGGATGGGCACGGTGTCGATGAAGCGCTGCAGCTGCAGCCCGTGCGTGGCCGCGCCCAGGATCATCAGGCCGACACGGTTGCCTTCGGCGTAGCGCACCAGGGCCTGGCCCACGTCGCTGGCCTCCAGCACGTGGTAGCTCACGCTGTGGCCAGCCAGCGGCAGGGGCTGCGCCCAGGCCTTGAGCCGCGCCAGGTGGGTGCGGTGCAGCGTGGTTTCGCTGCGCTCGGCGTCCGAGGCGCTGCTGGCCGAGGGCGAGAGCACGGTGACGCAGGCCAGGCGCGCGCCGGGGCGGATGCCGAGCGAGCGCGCCACGGCCTCGCGCAGCGAGTACAGGGTGGCGTCCTGCACGTCCTGGTGTGGCACGGCGACCATGAGGATGGGCGCCTCCTCGATCTGGCTGGTGGGCAGCGGGCTGGGCTGGTAGTGCATGCCGGCGGCCTTGATCCAGCGCTTGAGGTGCGCGCGCACGCCGGGGCCGCGTGTGCGCCGGCCGCGCTCGGTGATGGCCACTTGGCCGGGGTTGGCCAGGTCGAACGCCAGGTGCGCAGCCGAGGGGTAGCGCTGCGCGGCCTCGGGCTCGAGGCAGCGCAGGATGATTTCCTGCAGCCACTCGGGCAGGTCCGGGCGGTGCTCGCGCGGCGGCGCGGGCGTCATCCACAGGCGCTGGCGCAGCCCGCCCTGCGTGGTGGGCGCGCCGAAGGGCAGTTCGCCCGTGGCCAGCTCGTAGAGCATGACGCCGATGGCGAAGATGTCGCTGCGCAGGTCGCCGCGCACGCCCACCACCTGCTCGGGCGCGATCCAGGCGGGCGAGCCGACGGCCTTGCGCATTTCCTCGGCCAGCAGGTCGGGGTAGTGCGCGTGGCACGACAGGCCGAAGTCGAGCAGCACGGCGCTGCCGTCGGGGCGGATGAGCACGTTGCCGGGCTTGAGGTCGAGGTGGCAGCAGTTCTGCTGGTGCAGGCTGTGCGCGGCCAGCGCCATGGCGGCGCCGAGCTGGGCCACGGTGGTGGCGCCGGGGCGCTCGGGCTGGTCGAGCCAGTGCTGCAGCGTCTGGCCGGGTACGTATTCCATCACCAGGTAGGGCAGGCGCAGCAGATCGCCCGCGGCGACGAAGCGCGGCACGTGCGGGCCGCTGAGCACGGGCAGGATCTGCAGCTCGACCTCGAAGCTGACGATGTTCTCGGCGCCGTCGCCCGCCGTCATGCGCGGGATCTTCATGGCCAGGGAGAAGCCGGGGTCGCGCGCCTGCTGCGCGTAGGCCACGGCGTAGATGTGCGCCATGCCGCCGGCGTGGATGCACTCGCGCACCACGAAGCCATCGACTTCGGTGCCGGGGTCGAGCAGCTTCATCGGCCGGCCTCCAGCCGGTCGGCGAAGAACGCGGGCAGCGGCGCGGCGCGGATGGCGGCGGCAGCAGCCGCGTGGTCGTAGGGCACGCGGTGGAAGGTGAGGCTGCAGGCCTGCTCGTCGAACAGCGCGTACATGGCGCGCGCGTCGTGGTCGCGCGGCTGGCCCACCGAGCCGACGATGGCCAGCCACTGCCGGTGCATGGGCACGGGCACGGGCACGCCGGGCTGTGGCGTGAAGCGCATGAGCTTGGCTGTGGGCGTGAGGAAGTACAGCGCCTGCTCGTGCACGTGGCCGCTGAAGACGTAGCGGATCGACGGGTCGAGCAGGCTGGCGGCCGACATGCTGCGCTCGGCGGCGCTGCCGTCGCTGATGTAGTGCCAGCGCCCGGGCTGGTCGGCGCTGGCGTGCACCAGCAGCGCGTAGGGCCCGAGGCGCGCGGTGAGCGGGCGGCTGGCGAGGAATTCGCGCTGCGCGGCGCTGAGCTGCGCGTGCGTCCACTGCGCGCTCTGCTCGCCCAGTTGCTCGGCCTGCGCGGGCGGGGTGACGGCGGCAGCGTCATGGTTGCCCTGCACGATGAGCGCGCCCTCCTGCGCCAGGGCCATGGCCTGGTCCAGCACGGCCGCCGGTTCGCCGCCGTAGCCCACCAGGTCGCCGAGCAGCGCGAATTGCCGGGCGCCCTGGGCGCGGGCGTGTGCGAGGCAGGCGTCCAGGGCCTGGCGGTTGGCGTGGATGTCGGACAGCAGGGCGATTTTCATGGGGGGCTCCAGCCCCCATCATGGCGCGCCAAGCTGAGCGCAATCTTGCGCCGGCACCTAGGGAAAACCTGGGTGCGGCTCAGGCGACGGTGAGGGTTACGTCGATGTTGCCGCGCGTGGCGTTGGAGTAGGGGCAGACCTGGTGCGCTGCTTCCACCAGTGCCTGGGCGGCGGCGCGCTCCATGCCGGGCAGGTGCACCGTCAGGCGCGCGGCGATGCCGTAGGCGTTGGGGATGGTGCCCAGGTCCACCTCGGCGTCGATCGCCACGTCCTGCGGCAGCGCCAGCTTCTGGCGCGCCGCCACGGCCTTGAGCGCGCCGATGAAGCAGGCCGAGTAGCCCGCGGCGAAGAGCTGCTCGGGGTTGGTGCCGCTGCCGCTGGTGCCGGGGGAGGAGAGGGTCACGTCCAGGCGCCCGTCGTCGGTGCGCGAGGCGCCGTCGCGGCCGCCGGTGGTGTGGGCGCGGGCGGTGTAGAGGACTTTGTCGAGCGATGCCATGGTGCTTTCCTTTCAGGGGAGTGCCCGGTGCGGGCGGGAGGGGCCGGCGCGCGCGGGGCTACGCGCCGGCGAGGTGGCTGCGCAGGGTGTGCAGCCGGGTCTTGAGTTCCATGAGTTCCGGCGGGCTGCACTGCATGCGCTGCAGCATGCAGGCGGGAATGCCTTCGGCCTGCTGGCGCAGCGCGCGGCCCGGGGCCGTGAGCGCGACGCGCACGCGGCGCTCGTCCTGCGCGTCGCGCTGGCGCGCCACCAGGCCGGCTGCCTCCAGCCGCTTGAGCAGCGGCGTGAGCGTGCCCGAGTCCAGGTACAGGCGTTCGCCCAGTTCGGACACGCCGAGGCCGTCCTGCTCCCACAGCACGAGCATCACCAGGTACTGCGGGTAGGTCAGGCCGAGCGCGTCGAGCAGCGGCTTGTACAGCTTGGTCATGGCCAGGGACGCCGAATACAGCGCGAAGCAGACCTGGTTGTCCAGCCGCAGCAGTTCGGAGGGGGAGGGCGTCGTGTGCATGGGTGAATTATTGCTGGCAATTAAATTGTGTGCAATTCAATTGCAGGAGGCCATGAAACGAAAGGGGTCAACGGGTACTATCAAAAAAAGAGCTGCTGGCGCTTGCCATTCGCGGGTTTCAGATGAAAAACCATCTCAAACCCGGAGTAGGCAAGCGCCAGCAGCTATCTAATCAGGAGCGGTGGCGCGCTCAGTAGCTGTACACGCCGCGCCCGGTCTTGCGGCCCAGGCGGCCGGCGGCCACGTATTCCTTGAGCAGCGGGCAGGCGCGGTACTTGCTGTCGCCGAACTCGGCCAGGTACACGTCCATCACGGCCAGGCACACGTCCAGGCCCACCATGTCGGCCAGCGCCAGCGGGCCGATGGGCTGGTTGCAGCCCAGCTTCATGCCGGCGTCGATGTCCTCGGGCGTGGCAAGGCCCTCGGCCAGCACGAAGAAGGCCTCGTTGATCATGGGCACCAGGATGCGGTTGACCACGAAGCCCGGCGCGTTCTTCACGGTGATGGGGCTCTTGCCCAGGCGCTCGGCCAGCGCCTTCACGGCGTCGTGCGTGGCGTCGGAGGTCTGCAGGCCGCGGATGATCTCCACCAGCGCCATCATCGGCACCGGGTTGAAGAAGTGCATGCCGATGAACTTGTCGGCACGGCTGGTGGCGGCGGCCAGTTTGGTGATGGAGATGGACGAGGTGTTCGAGGCGATGATGACCTCGGGCGCCAGCAGCGCGTCGGCCTGCTTGAGGATCTTGAGCTTCAGCTCGTGATTCTCGGTGGCGGCCTCGATGACGAGCTGTGCGGCCTTCAGGTCGTCGTAGCTGGTCGATGCCTTGATGCGCGCCAGCGCGGCGTCCTTGTCGGCGGCGGTGATCTTTTCCTTCTTGATCAGGCGGTCGAGGCTGCCGGCCACGGTGGCGATGCCTTTTTGCACGGCGGCATCGGAGATGTCCACCATGACCACGTTGATGCCAGAGACTGCGCAGGCCTGGGCGATGCCGTTGCCCATGGTGCCTGCGCCGATGATGCCGACGGTTTGGATCGTCATATAGAGAACTCTCTTCAAAGTGAAACGAACACCGGGCATGGTACCGGCATTCGCGGGGAGCTTCGGTTATCGTGAATCGATCAGTCGGGCAATGTCTTGCGCCTGACACCGAGAAGGAGACGGTTTCCCATGTTCGACTACATCGTGATCGGCGGCGGCTCGGCGGGGGCCGTGCTCGCGGGCCGGCTGACCGAGGACCCCCAGGTGCGCGTGTGCCTGCTGGAGGCTGGCGGGGCCGACAAGAGCGTGCTCATCCACTGCCCCGGCGGGCTGGCCGCCATGGCCAAGTACGAGATGTTCGGCTGGGGCTTCTCCACCGTGCCGCAGCCCGGGCTGGGCGGGCGGCGCGGCTACCAGCCGCGCGGCAAGGTGTTGGGCGGCTCCAGCTCGGTCAATGCCATGGTCTACATACGGGGCCAGCACGCCGACTACGACCACTGGGCCGCGCAGGGCAACCCCGGCTGGGGCTGGAGCGACGTGCTGCCCTATTTCCAGCGTGCCGAGCACAACGAGCGCGGCGCCGATGCCTGGCACGGCCAGGGCGGCCCGTTCAACGTGGCCGACCTGCGCTCGCCCAACCGCTTCAGCCAGGTGTTCGTCGATGCCGCGGTGCAGGCCGGCCACGCGCACAACCGCGACTTCAACGGCGCCACGCAGGAGGGCGTGGGCCTGTACCAGGTCACGCACAAGAACGGCGAGCGCCACAGCACGGCCAAGGGCTACCTGACGCCGCACCTCACGCGGCCGAACCTGCAGGTCGTCACCGGCGCGCACGCCACGCGCATCCTGTTCGAAGGGCGCCGCGCCGTGGGCGTGGAATACCGCCAGGGCGGGCAACTGCAGCAGGCGCGCGCGCGACGCGAGGTGCTGCTGAGCGCGGGCGCGCTGCTGTCGCCGCAACTGCTCATGCTCTCGGGCGTGGGGCCGGCCGACGAGCTGCAGCGCCACGGCATCGCGGTGCTGCACCACCTGCCCGGCGTGGGCCGGCACCTGCACGACCATCCCGACGTGGTGCAGGTGGTGAACGCGCCCGGGCTCACCGACCTGTTCGGCCTGTCGCTGCGCGGCGGGCTCAACGTGCTGCGCGGCATCCGCGAGTGGCGCAGCCAGCGCACGGGCCTGCTCACGTCGAACTTCGCCGAGGCCGGGGGCTTTCTCAAGAGCCGCACCGAGGAGGAGGCGCCGGATCTGCAGTTGCACTTCGTCATCGGCAAGCTGGTGGACCATGGGCGCAAGACCGTGTTCGGCCACGGCTACTCCTGCCACGTCTGCCTGCTGCAGCCCAGGAGCCGGGGCAGCGTGCGCCTGGCCAGCGGCGACCCGCTGCAACTGCCGCTGGTCGATCCGAACTTCCTGGCCGACCCCGACGACATGGCGCGCATGGTGCGGGGCTTCCAGATCTCGCGCGCCATCCTGCAGCAGCCCGCGCTGGCCCAGTACGGCGGGCGCGAGGGGCAAGCGCTGGCCCAGGCGCAGACCGAGGCGCAGATCGCGCAGTACATCCGCCAGTACGCCGACACCATCTACCACCCCGTGGGCAGCTGCCGCATGGGGCCGGGGCCGCTGGACGTGGTGGACAGCCAGCTGCGCGTGCACGGCCTGGAGGGGCTGCGCGTGGTCGATGCGTCGATCATGCCGCGCATCGTCAGCGGCAACACCAACGCGCCGACGGTGATGATCGCCGAGAAGGCGGTGGATCTGCTGCGCGCCACCCACGGCCCATGAAACCGGCGCGCCCCAAGCGCGGGCAGCCGCGCAAGGGCCGCCCCGCAGCCCATGAAACCGGCGCGGCCCATGCGCGGGCCACCGCGCAAGGGCCGCCCCGCCGCGCTGGTGGCGTCCCCCTGCCCGCATGGCGCAGCCATGCGAGAGCGGGGGGAAGGCGCGAAGCGCCTCAGGGGGGTGTTGTTTCATCTCAGCCCCGGAAGCGCCGGCGCGTGAGCGCCAGCGCCACCCAGTAGGCCGCGGCGGTGGTCAGCACCATCACCAGGCCATGGCGCAGCGGGTGCTGTGGCCACTGGTCCATGAACAGCGGGCGCACCAGTTCCACGGCGTTGGTCAGCGGCAGCCAGTCGGACACCGCGCGCACCAGCGGCGGCAGCTGCTCGCGCGGGAAGAACACGCCCGAGAGAAACATCATGGGCGTGAGCACGAGCGTGAAGTAGTAGGTGAAGAAGTCGTAGCCCTTGGCCAGGGCGTTGAAGATCAGCGCGATGCTGGAGAACATGATGCCCACGCACAGCAGCACCGGCCAGGCCACCAGCAGCTTCGGCGCGTGGCTGATGCCGAGCGCCAGCATCACGCCCAGGATGGTGGTGGCGGTGAACAGTGCCTTGAAGGCGGCCCAGAGCATCTCGGCCAGCACCACGTTGTCCAGGCCGATGGGCGCGTTCATGATGCCGTCCCAGGTCTTTTGCACGTGCATGCGCGAAAAGGCGGAGTACAGCGCCTCGAAGCTCGCCGCGTTCATGGCGCTCATGCAGATCGAGCCGCTGGCCAGGAACAAGATGTAGGGCACGCTCCGGCCGCCCACCTGGACCTGGCCGACAAGCGCGCCCATGCCGTAGCCGAAGGCGACCAGCCACATCAGCGGCTCGGCGATGTTGCCCACCAGGCTGGGGATGGCGAGCTTGCGCCACACGCGCAGATTGCGCAGAAACACGGGCCACCAGCGCCACGACAGGTCGGGCGGGCGCCAGATCGAGGCAGGCGTATCCATGTCAGTTTCTCCGCAGCCCATGAAACCGGCGCAGCCGCTCAGGGGGATGTTTCTTCATGCCTAGCCATCCTCGCGGATTTGGCGGCCGGTGAGCTTGAGGAACAGGTCCTCCAGGTTCGCGGGCCGGTGCAGGGTGCGCAGGTGGCCGTGCGCGGCCAGGGCCTGCAGCAGCGGGCGCGCGTCCTGCGTGTAGAAGAAGACGGTTTCGCCGCTGACCTCCACGCGCTGCGCCAGCGCGCGCAGCGTGGCGTCCTGCGCCAGGGCCAGTGCGCCGTTGCCGTAGGCCTCGACCACCTCGGGTTCGAGGTGTTCGGCGATGAGTTCGCGCGGCCGGCCCTCGGCGATCTTGCGGCCGTGGTCGAGCACCAGCAGGCGCCCGCACAGGCGCTCGGCCTCGTCCATGAAGTGCGTGGTCAGCAGGATGGCGCAGCCCTGCTGCAGCAACTGCTGCAGGCGCTCCCACATCAGGTGGCGCGCCTGCGGGTCGAGACCGGTGGTGGGCTCGTCCAGCAACAGCAGGTGCGGCTCGTTGACCAGCGCGCGCGCCAGCGACAGGCGCCGCCGCATGCCGCCCGACAGTTCGCCGGGCCGCGCCTGGGCCTTGTGCGCCAGGGCGGCGAATTCCAGCAGGCGCGGGATGCGCGCGCGCATGGCGGCGGGCTGCAGGCCGAAGTAGCGGCCGAAGACCTCGAGGTTCTCGGCGCAGGTGAAGTCGGGGTCGAGCGTGTCGAACTGGCTCACCACGCCGAGCCGGGCCTTGATGGCGAGCGCGTCGCGGGGCATCTCCAGGGGCGCGCCGCCTTGCGGCGGGTGGTAGCGCACCTGGCCCGCGTCGGGCGCGGTCTGGCCCAGGCACATGCGGACGGTGGTGGTCTTGCCCGCGCCGTTGGGGCCGATCACGCCCAGGCATTCCCCGGCGGCGATGGCGAACGACAGGCCATCGACCACGGTCGTGGCGCCGTAGCGCTTGCGCAGGTCGCGGGCTTCGAACAGCAAGGGGGCGGGCATGGCGCCGATTGTGCCGCTTCGCCCGCCCGGTGTTTGCCTTTACAGCGCGTGCACCACCAGCTTGAACTCCGGCTCCTCGGGGTAGGCGCGGACGTCGAAGCCCAGGCGGCGCATGAGCTTGAGCATCTTGGCGTTCTCCACCAGCACCAGACCCTGGATCTCGGCCAGGCCGCGCTCGCGCGCCACGTCCATGATGCTGTACATCAGGCGCGCGCCCAGGCCCTGGCTGGCGAAGTCGTCGGCCACCAGCAGCGCGAATTCGCAACTGCTCGGGTCGGGGTTGATGGCGTAGCGCGACACGCCGACGATGCGCTCGGTGGTGCGCACCTCGCCGTCCTCGCCGGTGGTGCGCTCGCGGTGCACGGCCACCAGCGCCATGTCGCGGTCGTAGTCGATCAGCGTGAAGCGCGCCAGCAGCGACGGCGGCAGCTCGGCGATGCGCGAGGCGAAGCGCATGTAGCGGCTCTCGGGCGAGAGCTCGCGCACCAGGCGCTGGATCATCTGCGCGTCGCTCGGGTGGATCGGGCGCACCAGGTACTCGCCGCCGCCGCGCAGCGGCCAGGTCTGCTCCAGGCGCTCGGGGTAGGGCATGATGGCCAGGTGGCCGTAGGAGCCGTGGTGGCCGGTGCCCGTGGTCTGCCCGATCTCGGTGACGACGATGCGCGCGTCCACCGCCACCGTGCCGTGCTCGTCCACGATCAGCGGGTTGATGTCCATCTCGCGCAGCTGCGGCAGCGCGCAGGCCATCTCGGACACGCGCAGCAGCACCTGCTCCAGCGCCGCGTGGTCCACCGCGTTGGCGCCGCGCCATTCGCCCAGGGTCTGCGCCACGCGCGAGCGCTCGATCAGGCGGCGCGCCAGGAACTGGTTCAGCGGCGGCAGCTCCATGGCGCGGTCGCCGATCAGCTCGATCATGGTGCCGCCCGCGCCGAAGGTGATGACGGGGCCGAACGGGTCGTCGCGCACCAGGCCGATGCAGACCTCGCGCCCGCGCGTGGCGCGCGCCATGGGCTGCACCGTGACGCCGTGGATGCGGGCGTTCGGCGCGGCGCGCGCCACGCGCTGCACCATGGCCTCGTAGGCATCGCGCGCGGCGGTGGCGTTCTGTACGTTGAGCATCACGCCGCCCACGTCGGACTTGTGCGTGATGTCGGGCGAGTCGATCTTCAGCGCCACCGGGAAGCCCAGCTGCGTGGCGATCATCATGGCCTCGTTGGCGCTGCGCGCCAGCAGCGTGCGCGTGACTGGGATGTGGAAGGCCGCCAGCAGCGTCTTCGACTCCATCTCGGTGAGCACGCTGCGGCGCTCGGCCAGCACGCCCTCGATCACCAGGCGCGCGCCCTCGATGTCGGGCTGCGCCAGGCTGTTGGCCAGCGACGGCGGCGTCTGCTGCAGCAACTGCTGGTTCTGGTGGTAGTTGGCGATGTTGCCGAAGGCGCCCACGGCGGCCTCGGGCGTGCGGAAGGTGGGGATGCTGGCGTCGCGCAGCACCTCGCGCGCTTCGCCCACGGTGGCGTCGCCGAGCCAGCACGACAGCAGCGGCTTCTCGGCCTGGCGCTTGGCGTCGGCCAGGGCCTGGGCCACGGCGCTGGCGTCGTTGCCGGGCTTGGGCGAGAACAGGGTCAGCACGCCGGCGATCTGGCGTTCGGCCAGCGCGGCGTCGATGGCCGCGCGGTACTGCGCGGGCGTGGCGTCTTCCGACAGGTCGAACAGCTCCTGCAGCGTGGCCTGCGCCGGCAGCTGCGGCGCCAGCGCGGCGCGCCCGGCCTCGGACAGCACGCCCAGCTCCAGCCCGATGTCGTTGGCCGCATCGGCGGCCAGCACGCCCGGGCCGCCGCCGTTGGTGATGACGGCCAGGCGCCGCCCCACGGGGCGGTAGCGCGAGGCCAGGCACTTGGTGGCCGAGAACAGTTCCACGAACGAGTGCACGCGCACCGCGCCGGCGCGGCGCAGCGCAGCGTCGAACACGTCGTCGCTGCCGACGATGGTGGCGCTGTGCGTCAGCGCCGCCGCGCTGCCGGCGGTGCGCCGCCCGGACTTGAGCACCACCACCGGCTTGGAGTAGGCCGCCGAGCGCAGCGCGCTCATGAAGCGGCGCGCGTTGCAGATGCCTTCCATGCACACGGCGATGCTGTGCGTGTGCGGGTCGTTGGCCAGGAAGTCGAGCGCTTCCGTCAGGCCGATGCTGGCGTGCGGCCCGAACGACACCACGCTGGAGAAGCCCACGCCGTTGCCGTTGGCCCAGTCGAGCGTGGCCGCCGTGAGCGCGCCCGACTGGCTGACCAGCGCCATCGTGCCCTCGCGCGCCAGCGCGCCGGCGGTGCTGGCGTTGAGCTGCAGCGACGGGCGCTGGATGCCCAGCGAGTTCGGCCCGAGCAGGTGGATGCCTTCGCGCCGCGCGATGCGCTGCAGCTGCGCGGCCTGCTGCGCCTCGATGCCGCTGCTCACGATGAGCGCAGCGCGGCAGTGCAGGTGGCCCGCCACCTCCAGCGCCGCCGCCTGCTCGGCCGGGGGCAGGGCGATCACGGCGAGGTCGGCGCGCGTCTGCTTCAGGTCCTGCAGCGTGCCGCTGGTGTTCTGCAGGTCGAGGAAGGCCAGCGTGCCGCTGTAGCGCTGCGCGCGCAGCGCGGCGTGCAGCGCCGCGGCCTGCGGCGTCAGCGTCTCGGGCGCGTCGGCGCGGCCCGCCAGCACCACGATGGAGCTGGGGGCGAACAAGGGCGTGAGGTAGTGCTTGTCGAGCATGGGACTCCCTGTATCAAACTACGAAAACAATAGCTGCCAGCGCTTTATGCATAAGGCTTCGGCACTAATTTCATTCAAACTCTCAACGCGGCAGCGCAGGCGCGGCGGATGCGCGCAGGCCCTGCTGCGGCAGCCGGAACGTGCCTGCCAGCGCGGCCAGGTCGTGGGCCTGCTGCTGCAGCCCGCTGGATGCCGCCGAGGCCTCTTCCACCAGGGCGGCGTTCTGCTGCGTCACGCCGTCGAGGTGGGCCACGGCCTGGTTGATCTGCGACAGGCCCGAGGCCTGCTCGCGGCTGGCCAGGGCGATTTCATCGACGATGCCGGCCACGCGCTGGATGCCGTCCATGATCTCCTGCATGGCCGTACCCGCCTGTGCCGCCTGGATATTGCCCGCCTGGGTCTTGGCCACGGAGTCGGTGATCAGCGTCTTGACTTCGCGCGCCGCCTCGGCGCTGCGCCCGGCCAGCGCCCGCACTTCCGAGGCCACCACGGCGAAGCCCCGCCCGGCTTCGCCTGCGCGCGCCGCTTCCACGGCGGCATTCAGCGCCAGGATGTTGGTCTGGAAGGCGATGCCGTCGATCACGCCGATGATGTCCACGATCTTCGCGGCCGACTGGTTGATGGCCTGCATGGTCTGCACCACCTGGGTGACCACGGCGCCGCCGTGCGCCGCCACCTCCTTGGCCTGCGCCGCGAGCTGGTTGGCCTGGGCGGCGCTGTCGGCGTTCTGCTGCACGGTGCCCGAAAGCTGCTCGGTGGCCGAGGCGGTCTGCTCCAGCGCGCTGGCCTGTTGCTCGGTGCGCGACGACAGGTCGAGCGCGCCCGCCGCCACCTGCGTGGAGGCGCCGGCGATGGCGCTGGTGCCGGCCTTGACGTGGCCCACCACCTCGGCCAGGTGGCTGCGCATGGTTTCCATCTCCGCGCACAGGTGGCCGATCTCGTCGCTGCCCTGGCAGGCGATGTCGTGCGTGAGGTCGCTCGCGGCGATGTGTGCGGCGGCGGTGTTGGCCGCCATGAAGCCATTCTTCAGCCGCACCAGCAGCGCCAGGGCCAGCAGCACCGAGGGCAGCACCAACAGCGCGGCGGCCAGCACGAAGATCCACAGCGCCAGCTCGTAGCGCTTTTGCGCAGCCTGGTAGGCGGCGTTGGCATGCTCCACCTGGTAGTTGCGCAGGGCGTCCATGGTCTTCACCACGGCCTCGCCCTCCTTGCGGCCCGCGGCCAGGAAGGCGGCCATGGTCTCGGCAGCGTAGTCTTCCTTGCGGATGGCCTGCACGGCCTTCTCCAGCTCCGCGCGCCAGGGCTTGCGCGCTTCCATGGCGGCGTCGTACAGCGCGCGCTCGCGCGGGTCGGCCATGCCTTGCTCCATGGTCTTGTGCAGCGCGTTGCTGGCGCTCTGGTTGGCGGCGATGGCCTCCAGGTGCATGGTGGCCGGATGGTCGTGGATGCTGGCCAGGCCGCCCGCGGGGGCGTGCTGGAAGGCCAGCAGCACCTGCATGCGGTTTTGCAGCGTGCGCTCGATCGACTGGCTGGCCAGCAGGGAGCGCGCCATCGCTTCGTCATGCAAGGACTTTAGGCTGTCGCGTGCCGAGGACAGTCCCCACAGGCCGGTGGCGGCCACGGCCACGACCGACAGCACGAAAGCGCACAGGACGACGATGAAGCGCTGGGTGATCCGCAGCTGGTTCCAGGAGAAGGTCATGGTGGAGTGAAAGGGTTGGTTGCTATGGGTCAGTTACTGTCTGTAAAGAATGATTACATTCATTCCAGCATGTGATAGGGGCCCTCGCAGGGGATCGTTCCCTTGCCGGCAGTGCGGCCGGTGACGCGCGGGTGACCGTCCCCGGGGTGGGGTTTTTTATATTGTGAACCCAGAATGGGGCTACAGAAATATACATTCATGCATGTATGTATAATTTCATATCCGTTCAAAGGGATTTATAGAGCATGGACTGCCGTTTTGACATCAATCAAGTGAATTCTTGATGGAAGTCATCACAATGCCGTCAATTGTTGTTTTTGTTACATCAAGGAGTTGGTCATGGCCACGGAAACCTCGTCCGGATCTGAGTATTTCCAGGAACGCCAGCGCGCTGCCGCACGCGCGCTCGACGAGTCGGTGCAAGCGCAGATGGCGCGCGCCTTCAGCGGCCTGTCGCCGATCGCCCTGGCCCTGGCCCATGCCGACTGGGCCCTGCACATGCTGGCCTCGCCGGGCCGCCAGACGCAGCTGGCGCAGCGTGCGCTGGAGCTGTCGCTGCAGGCCTGGCGCAATACCGGCGTGACGCCCGAGGAGGGCACGCCCGAGAAGGATGGCCGCTTCGCCGACGCCGGCTGGAGCCAGTGGCCCTACAGCGCCGTCAAGGAAGGCTTCAAGGCCACCGACGCCTGGTGGCGTGAAGTGGCGCACCAGGGCGGCGGCGTGTCGCGCCACCACCAGCACATGGTGGACTTCTTCACGGGGCAGGCGCTCGATGCGCTGTCGCCGTCCAACTGGGCCGTCACCAACCCCGAAGTGCTGCGCGTGGCCCGCGAGACCCAGGGCCGTTCGCTGCAGGAGGGCTTCAAGTTCTTCCTGCAGGACTTCCGCGAGTACCTGGGCGCCAACGCCGACACCCCCGCCGAATCGTTGGCGCCGCTCGAATACGCCGTGGGCAAGGATGTGGCCGTGACGCCGGGCAAGGTGGTGTTCCGCAACCACCTGATCGAGCTGATCCAGTACAGCCCGTCCACCGACAAGGTGCTGCCTGAGCCGGTGCTCATCGTGCCTTCGTGCATCATGAAGTACTACATCCTGGACCTGTCGCCGCACAACTCCATGGTCAAGTACCTGGTGGACAAGGGCCACACGGTGTTCATCATCTCGTGGCGCAACCCCGACGCGTCCGACCGCGACCTGAAGATGCAGGACTACCTGAGCACCGGCGTGCTCGCCGCCATGGCCGCGTGCAAGGAGCGCACCGGCGCCGAGCGCCTGCACACCGTGGGCTACTGCCTGGGTGGCACCTTCCTGGCCATCGCCGCTGCTGCGCTGGGCCGGCTGGCGCGCAAGAAGAAGGCCGAGCGCACGGCCAAGGAACAGGCGCTGATCCCGGCCGACATGCCCGAGCTGGCCTCGGTCATCCTGCTGGCGGCGCAGACCGACTTCACCGAGCCCGGCGAGCTGGGCGTGTTCATCGACGAAGACCAGCTCGCCACGCTGCGCCAGACCATGAACGAGCGCGGCTACCTCTCGGGCAAGCAGATGGGCGGCTCGTTCGTCTACCTGGCCTCGCGCGGCCTGCTGTGGGGGCGCAACACGCGCCGCTACCTGCTGGGCGAGGACGACGCCAGCTTCGACCTGATGAGCTGGAATGCCGACACCACGCGCCTGCCCGCGCGCATGCATTCGGAATACCTGGCCTCGCTGTTCCTCAACAACGCGCTGGCCGCAGGCCAGTACCGCTTCGCCGGGGCCACCGTGGCGCTGATGGACATCAACGCGCCGATGATGGTCGTGGCCACCACGCGCGACCACGTGTCGCCGTGGAAGTCGGTCTACAAGATCCACCTGCAGACCGACACGCACGTCACCTTCGTGCTGGCCGAGGGCGGGCACAACGCGGGCATCGTCAGCGAGCCCGGCCGTCCGCGCCGCAGCTACCAGATCGCCAGCGTGGAGGACAACACCGGCTGGATCGACCCCGACGACTGGAAGGCCCAGGCGCCGGTGCAGCAGGGCTCTTGGTGGGAGGCGATGCACGCCTGGGTCACCGAGCGCTCGGGCAAGCCGGTGGCCGCCAAGGCCATTCCGGCCGAACATGCGGTGTGCGACGCCCCCGGCACCTACGTGATGACGCGCTATGCCGATTAAGCACACCAGCGAGCGCGACGTCATCGAGCGGCACCTGCGGCACTTCGTGAAGCAGTTCGAGACCATGGGCGCGCGCATCACCATGCTGGCCCAGGCCCTGGGCGTGCCGTTGCGCACGCCCTCGGACATCGAGGCCGCGCTGCAGTGCGACGGCGCGCGCGACCAGGGCCGCGAGGCGCGCATGCGCGAGGAGCTGCGCGCCCTGCTGGTGCTGCGCTACCACGCGTTCGAGCAGCTCGCCTACAACGTCGACGTCGGCCCGCAGGCCGCGCGCGACATCCTGCTCAGCGCCAACGACCGGCTGCTGTGCAAGGGTTTCCCGGCCGAGGCGCCGGGCATGAACCTGCGCCCGTTTTTTGACGGTATAGAAGACTGAGGGCTTGAGACACCCCGCCGAGCGGCTCTGCCGCTTCCACCCTCTCCCGCGGCGTGCTGCGGGGCGAGGAGCGCCGCCAGCGCGGCGTGGCAGTGTGGCCGGCCCCGGCCCTTGCGCGGCGTTCGCCGACAGGGATGGAGCCGGTTCCGCGCGGCCTGTGCGCTGGCAATCGATGGTTTTTCTAGGAAACACATGAACTCCACCAACCTGTTCAGCCTGGCCGGCAAAAAAGGCCTGATCCTCGGCATCGCCAACGACAGCAGCATCGCCTTCGGCTGCGCCCGCCTGATGCGCGCCATGGGCGCCGAAGTGGTCGCGTCGTGCCTGAACGAAAAGGCGCGCAAGTTCGTCGAGCCGCACACGCAGCCCCTGGGCATCGACCTGGTGAACTGCGACGTGGAGGCCGACGGCGAGCTGGAGGCCATCGTCCAGCATGCCGTGCAGAAGTTCGGCAAGCTCGACTTCGTGATCCACTCCATCGCCTGGGCGCCGCTGCAGGACCTGCACGGCGACGTGGTGGACAGCTCGCGCGACGGCTTCGCGCGCGCCGTCAGCGTGTCGTGCCACTCGTTCGCCGAACTGGGCAAGCTGTGCGCGCCGCACATGCCCGATGGCGGCGCCATGCTGGCCATGACCTACCTGGGCTCGGGCGAGGTGGTGCCGCACTACGGCCTCATGGGCCCGGTGAAGGCGGCGCTGGAGTCGGTGGTGCGCTACATGTCGCTGGAGCTGGGCAGCAAGAACATCCGCGTGCACGCGGTCTCGCCCGGCCCCATCCTGACGCGCGCCGCCTCGGGCATCGCCAGCTTCGACGAGCTGATGGCCACGGCCCAGGCCAAGGCGCCGCTGCAGCGCCTGGTGAAGCTGGAGGAAATCGCCCAGCTCAGCGCCTTCCTGTGCATGGCGGCATCGAGCGGCATGACCGGCCAGACCATCTACGTGGACGCGGGCGTCCACGCGATGGACTGACGGCACCCCCCTGAGGCGCTGCGCGCCTTCCCCCCGCTCTCGCAGCGCGCAGCGCTGCGGGCAGGGGGACGACACCCTCGCTGCGGGGCGGCCCTTGCTCGGTGTCCACTGGTTTGGGACGCGCCGGTTTTTGAGGGTGTGTGTCTTTTTGAGTTTTTGTAATCGGAGCAGTGCATATGAATACCAATGCGAGCGATATCGAGTGGATGGAAAACGTCACCTATGACGAGCTGAGCGTGGGCAGCAGCGCGCGCCTGCTGCGCACGGTGACGCTGGAGGACATTCAGGCGTTTGCCGCCGTCTCGGGCGACATCAACCCCGCCCACCTGAACCCCGAGTACGCCGACGCCACCATGTTCCACGGCGTCATCGCGCACGGCATGCTGGGCGCGGCGCTGATCTCGGCGCTGTTCGGCACGCAGTTCCCCGGCCCCGGCACCATCTACCTGGGCCAGGAGCTGAAGTTCACCAAGCCGGTGCGCATCGGCGACACGCTCACCGTGGTCGCCACCGTGACCGAGAAGGACGACGAGAAGAAGCGCGTCAAGATGGGCTGCCTGGTCACCAACCAGAAGGGCGAGACCGTGCTCAAGGGCGACGCCAACCTGATGCCGCCGACGCAGAAGGTGCGCGTGCCCAAGGTGAACGCGCCGCAGATCCAGCTGTTCGACCCCGAGGCGCGCTTCAACGACCTGCTGGCGCGCGCCGAAGGCCTGGAGGCCGTGCGCTGCGCCGTGGTGCACCCGTGCGACGAGGGCTCGCTCTCCGGTGCCATGGACGCCGCCAGCCACGGCCTCATCAAGCCTGTGCTGATCGGCCCCGAGGGCCGCATCCGCCGCGTGGCCGAAGAGGCCGGCATCAGCCTCGAAGGCGCCGAGATCGTCTCCGTGGAGCACAGCCACGCCGCCGCCGAGCTGGCCGCCGCCATGGCCGCGCGCCGCGAGGTCGAGATCGTCATGAAGGGCAGCCTGCACACCGACGAGATGCTCAAGGCCATCCTGGCGCAGCCCGCGCTGCGCACCGGCCGGCGCCTGTCGCACGTGTTCCGCTTCGACGTGCCGCTGTACCCCAAGCCCATCATCGTGACCGACGCGGCGATCAACATCCAGCCCACGCTGGCCGAGAAGGCCGACATCATCCAGAACGCCATCGAGTTCGCGCGCATCATGGGCAACGAGCAGCCCAAGGTGGCCATCCTCTCGGCGGTGGAGACCGTCACGCCGTCGATCCCCTCCACCATCGACGCCGCCGCGCTGTGCAAGATGGCCGACCGGGGCCAGATCAAGGGCGGCCTGCTCGACGGCCCGCTGGCCTTCGACAACGCCATCTCCATGGAAGCCGTGCGCATCAAGGGCATCGCCT
This sequence comes from Acidovorax sp. YS12, assembly GCA_021496925.1. Classification (NCBI taxonomy): domain Bacteria; kingdom Pseudomonadati; phylum Pseudomonadota; class Betaproteobacteria; order Burkholderiales; family Comamonadaceae; genus Acidovorax; species Acidovorax sp. YS12. The sequence continues at coordinate 2,681,425 of CP053915.1, read as the reverse complement.
CCGACGTGGCGGGCCAGGCCGACATCCTCGCCGTGCCCAACCTGGAGAGCGGCAACATGGTGGCCAAGCAGCTCGAATACATGGCCGGCGCCAGCGGCTCGGGCCTGGTGCTGGGCGCGCGCGTGCCCATCGCCCTGACCAGCCGCGCCGACGGCCCCATGGCGCGCGTGGCCTCGGCCGTGCTGGCGCTGCTGGCGGCGCACGACCAGCGCAAGCGCCAGGCCGAGAATGCCTGGAAGCACGGCTGATCCGTCAAAAAGATGAGCTGCTGGCGCTCGTCCCTCAAGGCTTTGCGGTACTTTTCAACCGAAAAGCCTTGAGGGGCAAGCGCTGGCAGCTATTGTTTTAAAAGCATCCAAGGAATCGACCATGGCCATCCTCGCCGTCAACGCCGGATCTTCCTCGCTCAAGTTCTCGCTGCACCCGCTCAAGGACGGGCAGGTGCAGCCCCACGTGCTCTCCGGCTGCGTCCAGGGCCTGGAGCCGGGCGGCAGCCCGGCCATGGACTGGAAGTACCAGGGCCAGAAGCAGCAAGAGGCGCTGGCCGTGCCCGCCGGGGCGGCTTCCCCCTTCGCCGTGGCGCTGGAGCGCCTGCGCGTGCTGGTGCAGTCGCTGCAGGGCGCCGACATCGAGGCCGTGGCGCACCGCGTGGTGCATGGCGGTGGCGTGTTCACCGAGAGCGTGTACGTCACCGACGCGGTGCTGGAGCAGCTCGCGCGCTTCAACTCGCTGGCGCCGCTGCACCAGCCGCACAACCTGGCGGGCATCCGCCAGTTCCGCGCCGCCTTCCCCGAGCTGCCGCAGGTGGCTTGTTTCGACACCGCCTTCCACGCCGCCATGCCGGAGGTGGACTACGCCTTCGCGCTGCCGCGCGCGCTGCGCGAGCAGGGCGTGCGCCGCTACGGCTTCCACGGCCTGTCGTACCAGTACGTCATGTCGGTGCTGCACGCGCAGACCCTGCGCGGGCGTGGCCGCGTGGTCATGGCCCACCTGGGCAACGGCGCCAGCCTGTGCGCCTGCAAGGACGGCGTGAGCGTGGCCACCACCATGGGCTTTTCCGCGCTCGACGGCCTGATGATGGGCACGCGCAGTGGCTCGCTCGACGCCGGCGTGCTGCTGTACCTGCTGGAGCAGGGCTGGGACCACGGGCGCATCGAGAAGCTGCTGTACAAGCAAAGCGGCCTGCTCGGCGTGTCCGGCATCTCGGCCGACATGCGCACGCTGCGCGCCGACGGCAGCGCCGATGCGCAGCGCGCCATCGCCCAGTTCACGCACCGCGTGGTGCGCGAGACCGGGGCGCTCATCGCCTGCCTGGACGGCCTGGACGTGCTGGCCTTCAGCGGCGGCATCGGCGAGAACGACGCCGTGCTGCGCGAGCAGGTGTGCAACCGCCTGGCGTGGACGGGCCTGCGCATCGACCCGCAGCGCAACCGCCAGGCCGACGGCCACGCCGCCTGGGCCATCCACGCGCCCGACAGCCGCGTGGAAATCTGGGTCGTGCCCACCGACGAAGGCCGCGTGGCGGCGCGCGAAGCGGCGGCGCTGCTGGAGTCGGGCCAGGCCATGGACCGCGCCGCGGCGAAGTGACCCGGGCGCCGGCACGCGCCGCTTGCTGCGTGGCTGCGCTCTTTTTTTGGTAGCTGCTGGCGCTTGCCAGGCAAGGGCTGGAGGCGTTTTTCGCCTGTATCGCCATGGCCGCGCGATAATCGTGCGCCATCGGACCGCGCCGCCCACCCGGCCAGCGCCTGCCGCTATCAAAACCATAGAGACCGCCATGCACAAGATCACCCCCCAGGAGGCGCTGCAGCGCACCATCGAGCACCGCGAAATCTTCCATGACGAAATGCTGCACCTGATGCGCATGGTCATGAGCGGCGAGCTCTCGCCTGTGATGACGGCCGCGCTCATCACCGGCCTGCGCGTGAAGAAGGAAACCATCGGCGAGATCACCGCCGCCGCGCAGGTGATGCGCGAGTTCTCCACCAAGGTGCACGTGCCCGACACGCGGCACCTGGTAGACATCGTGGGCACCGGCGGCGACGGCGCCAACACCTTCAACATCTCCACCTGCGCCATGTTCGTGGCGGCGGCGGCGGGCGCCAAGGTTAGCAAGCACGGCGGGCGCGGCGTCTCCAGCAAGAGCGGCAGCGCCGACGTGATGGAGGCGCTGGGCGTGCACATCAACCTCCCGCCCGAGAAGATCGCCCAGTGCGTCGCCGAGGTGGGCATCGGCTTCATGTTCGCGCCCAACCACCACCCGGCCATGAAGAACGTGGCCCCGGTGCGCCGGGAGCTGGGCGTGCGCACCATCTTCAACATCCTCGGCCCGCTCACCAACCCGGCCGGCGCGCCGAACATTCTGATGGGCGTGTTCCACCCCGACCTCGTGGGCATCCAGGTGCGCGCGCTGCAGCGCCTGGGCGCCGAGCACGCCCTGGTGGTCTATGGCCGCGACGGCATGGACGAAGTCAGCCTGGGCGCCTCCACCATCGTGGGCGAGCTGAAGAACGGCGAAATCACCGAGTACGAGATCCACCCCGAGGACTTCGGCATGGCCATGGCCAGCAACCGCGCGCTCAAGGTCGATACGCCCGAGCAGTCGCGCACCCTGCTGCTGGGCGTGCTGGCGGGCGAGGAAGGCCCGGCGCGCGAGATCGTCTGCCTGAACGCGGGCGTGGCGCTGTATGCCGCCAACGTCGTGGGCGGCATCGCCGAAGGCATCGCGCGCGCGCGCGCCGCCATCGACAGCGGCGCGGCCCAGGCCAAGCTGGAACAATTGGTCATGCGCACCCACGCCCTGGCCGCCTGAGCACGATGTGGCAAGACCCCGGCCTGTGGATCGCGCTGGGCATTTCGGCGCTGTTCATCGTCGTCGGCTTCGCCATGCACCACGTGTTCGTCAAGATACTCAAGCAGCCGCCGCCAGCGGCGGACAAGGCAGATTCCCATGAGTGACATCCTGAACCAAATCGTCGCCGTCAAGCGCGAGGAAGTGGCCGCCGCGCAAAGGCGCGTTTCGCTGGCCGCGCTGCGTGCCGACGCCGAGAGCCGCGTGCTCACGCGCGACTTCGAGGGCGCGCTGCGCGCCAAGATCGCCGCTGGCCAGGCCGCCGTGATCGCCGAGGTCAAGAAGGCCAGCCCGAGCAAGGGCGTGCTGCGTGCCGACTTCATTCCCGCCGACATCGCGCAGAGCTATGCCGAAGGCGACGGCCGCGTGAGCGCGGCCTGCTTGTCGGTGCTGACGGACCGGCAGTTCTTCCAGGGCAGCGTGGACTACCTCAAGCAGGCGCGTGCCAGCTGCGGCCTGCCGGTGCTGCGCAAGGACTTCATGATCGACCCCTACCAAGTCTACGAGGCCCGGGCCATGGGGGCCGATGCGATCCTGCTCATCGCGGCCTGCCTCGACGACGCGCAGATGCGCGACCTCGAAGCCATCGCCCATGGCCTGGACATGGCCGTGCTGGTGGAGGTGCACGACGGCGCCGAGCTGGAGCGCGCGCTCGCGCTCAAGACGCCGCTGGTCGGCATCAACAACCGCAACCTGCGCACCTTCGAAGTCACGCTGCAGACCACGCTGGACCTGCAAAAAAGCGTTCCGGCAGACCGGCTGCTGGTCACCGAGTCGGGCATCCTCGCGCCCGCCGACGTGAAGACGCTGCGCGACGCGGGCATCCACGCCTTCCTGGTGGGCGAAGCCTTCATGCGCGCCGACGACCCCGGCCTGGCGCTGGCGCGGCTGTTCGGCTGAGCGCGCGCACGGAGGCTGGCTTGCCCGCGCACCAGCGCCCTCCCGCTACGCTGCTGCGCCGCGCCTGGTACGCGCTGGCGCTGGGCTGGCTCGCGCTGGGCGTGCTGCTGGCCGGCGGCCTGTGGCTGGAACGCCAGGACATCGAGGCGCGCGAACGCCTGCGCCTGGCGCACCAGGCGCGCATCGTTCACGCCAACCTGGCGCGCCAGCTCGACGCGGTGAGCCAGGTCCTGGCCACGCTGGCGCGCGACCTGCAAGGCACTCCCACGGTGGATCCGCAGCGGCTCAACGAGCGCCTGGCCGCTTTCAGCGATGCCATGACCGGCGTGCGCACGCTGGCGTGGCTCGATGCCCAGGGCACGGCGCGCGCCGTCAACCGCACCGCGCTGGTGGGCAAGAACTTCGCGGCGCGCGCCTATTTCCAGGCCGCGCGCGCGGCCGCAGCCGACACCCTGGTGGTCAGCCCGCCGTTCCGCACCGAGCTGGGGGTGTGGGCCATCATCCTGGCACGCCCCGTCCTGGACGCCACGGGCGCCTTTGGCGGCGTGGTGACGGCGACGCTCGACCCCGAGGAATTCACCACCCTGCTCGAATCGGTGCGCTACGCGCCCGACATGCTGGCCGGGCTGGCGCATGGCGATGGGTTGCGCTTCCTGATGATGGCCGAGCATCCCGAGCCGCCTGGCGCCGACCTGGCGCAGCCCGGCACGGTGTTCATGCAGCACCGCGCGCGCGGCCAGACGGCGGGCGTGTACCGGGGCGTGACGCAGCCGGGCGGCGCGCAGCGCCTCATCGCCATCCACACCATCCAGCCGCCCGGCCTGCACATGGACAAGGCGCTGGTGGTCGCCGCGGGGCGCGACTGGCAGGCCATCTTCTCTGGCTGGCGCACCGTCGCCTGGGGCCTGGGGGGCGCCTGGGTGCTGCTGGGGCTGGCCGCCGCTGCGGGGCTGCACCTGCTGCAGCGCCGGCGCGTGGAGGCCTGGCGCTACGCGCAGGCGCGCTGGCTGGCTGTGCTGCAGGCCACCAACCAGGGCGTGTGGGACTGGGACGTGGCCAGTGGCCGCGTGTATTTCTCGCCCGTGTGGAAAGCCATGCTGGGCTATGCCGATGGCGACCTGGAAGGCCGCCTCGACGAATGGACCTCCCGCCTGCACCCCAGCGACGGCGCCCGCGTGCAGGCCGCCCTGCAGCGCCACCTGGACGGCGCGGCCCCGTTCTACGAAAGCACGCACCGCGTGCGCTGCAAGGACGGCAGCTACCGCTGGATCCATGACCGGGGCCGCACCATCGCGCACGACGCGCAGGGCCGCCCGGCGCGGCTCGTCGGCACCTACAGCGACGTCACCGACGCCACGCAGCAGGCCCTGAAGCTGCAGGAGACCGAGCGCGTGCTGCGCCACCTGATGAACGACATGCCCATCGGCCTGTGCATGGTCGACGAGGCGCACCGCATCTACTTCCGCAACCGGCGCTTCCTCGAAGACTTCGGCCATACCGAGGCCGAAACGCCCACGCTGCACGAATGGACGCTGCGCGCCTACCCCGAGGACGACTACCGCCGCGTCGTGGGCAGCACCTGGAAGGAGGCCATGGCCCTGGCCGCCCAGGGCGGCGGCGAAATCCCGGTGCGCGACTACCGCATCGTCGCGCGCGACGGCACGCTGCGCACCATGGCCATCGGCGGCCTGGTCTTCGGCAAGCACTTCCTGGCCACCTTCGTCGACCGCACCGAGCAGCAGGCGCAAAGCGAGGCGCTGCGCAAGCTGGCCTACATGGACGGGCTGACCGGCCTGGCCAACCGCCGCCATTTCGACACGACGCTGCAGGCCGAGTGGCGCCGCTGCCGCCGCAGCGGCAAGCCGCTGGCCCTGGTCATGCTCGACATCGACCACTTCAAGCTCTACAACGACCGCTACGGCCACCAGCAGGGCGACGAGGCCCTGAAGGCCGTGGCCACGGCGCTGCGCACGGGCCTGGCCCGCCCGCACGACCTGGTGGCGCGCTACGGCGGCGAGGAGTTCGTCTGCCTGCTGCCCGAGTGCGACCTGGCCGGGGCCCGGCACAAGGCGCAGGCGCTGTGCCGCGCCGTGCAGGCCCTGGGGCTCGAGCACAAGGGCTCGCTGGTGGCCAGCGTGGTCACCATCAGCGCCGGCGTGGCCAGCCAGGTGCCCGACGGCGACTCCACCCCCGAGGCGCTGCTGGCGCAGGCCGACGCCCACCTGTACCGCGCCAAGCAGCGCGGCCGCAACCGTGCCGACGATGGCACGGGTGCGCTATCGTAAAAATAGCTGCTTGCGCATGATGCAAGCGCCTTGGAGGCCTATTCGATGCATGAGAACCCGACCCAGTTGCAAAGCGCCGATCCTGCCGGGTGGCCCGTCGCGCCCGGCTGGCAGCCGCAGGTGGACGGCTTCTTCGCCAGCCCGCGCGGGCAGGCGCTGCTGGACTTCCTGCACCAGCGCCTGCAGGCGGGCGCCGCCATCTTCCCGCCGCAGCCGCTGCGCGCGCTGCAGCTCACGCCGCCCGACAAGGTGCGCGTGGTGATCCTGGGGCAGGACCCGTACCACGGCCGGGGGCAGGCCGAGGGGCTGGCGTTCTCCGTGGCGCCGGGCGTGCGCCTGCCGCCATCGCTGCAGAACATCTTCAAGGAAATGCAGCGCGACCTGGGCGTGCCCTTCCCGCCGTTTCCGCAGCCCGGCGGCAGCCTGGTGAAATGGGCCACGAACGGCGTGCTGCTGCTCAACACCTGCCTGACCGTGGAGGAGGGCCAGCCCGCCAGCCACGCCGGCCAGGGCTGGGAGCTGCTCACCGACGCCGTGATCCGCGCCGTGGCCGAGGGGCCGCGGCCCGTGGTCTTCATGCTCTGGGGCAGCCACGCGCAGTCCAAGCGCGCGCTGATCCCGCGTGACCGGGGGCACCTGGTGCTCACGGCCAACCACCCCTCGCCGCTGTCGGCGCTGCGCCCGCCGGTGCCGTTCATCGGCTGTGGGCACTTCGGCCAGGCGCGGGCGTTCCGGGAGCAGCACGGGTATTGAGCCCGGGCCGGGCGGCTACCCCACCAGCACCAGCCCCGGCGGCAGGCTGTCGCCCAGGCTGCGCTGGCGGTCCTCGCGGCTCATTTCCTGCACCTGCTCCACCTGGTCGACCCAGCGCTGCGGCGCGCCGCTGGCGCGCAGCTTGCCGAGCACCGCGGCGCGCGCGGCGCCGGGCAGGTCGAGCGTGCGCTCGCCCGTCATGCGCGCGATCTGCACGGCGGCGAACATGGCGTGTTCGTTCTTGCGCCAGTCCTGCGCCAGCGTGGCGTCGAGGAATTCCTGCGCCGCCTCGGGCGGCATCACGCGGTGCGCGTTGGCGGCCAGCGGCTGGCGCGCCGCCAGGCGGCCGATGGCCCACCAGGTGTGCGCCGGTTCGTCCGGGCGGCGCAGGCGCTGCAGCATCCACTGGCCCATCTCCTGGCGGTACTGCCAGGGCACGGCCTCCATGGCGGCGAACAGGCGCAGCATGTCGTCGTAGCTGCCCCAGGGCGCCTTGGCGCCCTTGGCGCTGGCGCGCTGCACGGTTTTCTGCATGCAGCCGGCCACGGCTTCGAGCACCTCCATTTGCTGGGTCTCGTCCAGGCCGGCGGCCACGCGGCGCCAGAACACCCACCATTCGGTCCAGTTGGCGCTGTCCTGCGCGTGGCCCAGGCCCTGCGGGTAGAGCTGCCACACCTGGCCGATGCGCCAGGCGTCGAGCTGCGCGCCCACGCCGGGGCGCAGGCACCATCCCGCCAGGTTGAGCCACACGCGCTCATGCTCGGGCGTGCGGCGGCGGCGCTTGGCGCGCGCCAGCAGCGCGTCGAACAGGGTGCGCAAGGTGGCCACGTCCCAGTCCTCGCGCGGGCCGATCTGGCGCTCCAGCGCGGTGCGCAACTGGCGCACGTCTTTCGGCGCCACCTCCTGGGCCTGGTGGCCGAAGATGCGCTCGGCCAGCGCCAGCGCTGCTTGCAGGCGTTTTTCGGCGCCAGCGCTTGCAGGGTCTGCGCTGGCAGCTATGGATTCAGAAGCGTCATGCGCCATGGCGCCGCGCACGGCGAAGGGCAGCAGCCAGGCGTGCGCCGGATCGTGGGCGGCCACGCAGCGCACCTCCAGCGTGCCGACCTCGCCCATGCAGGCCTGCAGTTGCACTTCCACCTGCGCGGTGGCCCGGCCCTCGGGCGCGGGCAGCACGGTGGCCAGGGGGGGCAGCTCGGTCCAGCCCTCGCCTTCGAGCGCGGCGATCTGCCCGGCCTGGGCCTGGCCCTGGCTGCGCGCCACCAGGTCGAAGCGCACGGCCTGGCCGAGCCGCAGCGCGAAGCGGCGCCCGGACAGCACCAGGCGCACGCCTTCCTCGGTGCCGCGCGGCAGCAGGCACAGGGCCTGGCGTGCGCCGCCCTGGGGGCCGGGCAGCACCAGCCAGTAGCTGCGCGCGGAGCCGCCGCCGATGCGCGGCACTATGGTTTTGGGAGTTGCTGGCGCTTGTCCCTCCTGGGCTAGAGCCGTTTTTTCCTTGTATTGCGCCAGCCCATGGGCGGCCGCGCCGCGTGCCACGGCCCAGTCGGGGTGGGGGTTGTGCAGCACGCGCACGGGCGCGCCGCGCCATTGCGCCAGTTGGCCGGTCAGCCGCTCGGCCAGTGCGTGGGCGTGGAACACGCCGCCGTTGAGCAGCACGGTGTCGGGCCATTCGCCGCCCGCGTGCTGCGCCAGGAACTGCGCCAGGTGGCGCGTGATGGCGGCGTCGGCCGGGTAGGGCAGGCCCAGGCCGCGCAGCGCGCCCTGGCGGCGCGTGGGGGCGTCGCCGGGCTGCGCGGGCGGCAGGAAGCCTTCCACCACCCAGGCGTGCACGTCGGCCTGCGTGAGCGGGGCCGAGCGGGTTTGCGCCAGCAGGCGCGAGCCGCCGCCCAGCAGCGTGATGGTGGTGTGCGCGGGTGCGCCTTCGGCCAGCAGCAGCTCCTTGGCCTGGCGGCAGCGCTGCACCAGTTGCGCGAAGCGCCCCGGCGCCAGGCGCTGGCCGGCGCCGGCGAACTGCGGCTCCAGCCGGTGCGCCAGGGCCAGGTCCATGTTGTCGCCGCCGAGCATCAGGTGCTCGCCCACGGCCACGCGGGTGAGCGTGGGCAGGGCGCCGCCGGTGCCGGGGGCGACGCGGATCAGCGTCAGGTCGGTGGTGCCGCCGCCCACGTCGGCCACCAGCACCAGGCGGCTGTGCGCCAGTTGCGCGGCCAGGGCGTCGCCCTGCAGCACCAGCCAGTCGTGGAAGGCGGCCTTGGGTTCCTCCAGCAATTGCACCGGGGGCAGGCCGGCGCGCTGCGCGGCCTCCAGCGTGAGGGCGCGCGCGCCTTCGTCGAACGAGGCGGGCACGGTGAGCACCACGGCCTGCCGGGCCAGCGGGGCCTCGGGGTGGGCCAGGTCCCACGCGGCGCGCACGTGGGCCAGCGTGGCGGCGGATGCGTCGAGCGGCGAGATGCGCGCCACGTCCTCGGGCGCGCCCCAGGGCAGGATGGGCGCGCCGCGGTCCACGCCCGGGTGCGAGAGCCAGCTCTTGGCGCTGGCCACCAGCCGCCCGGGCACGCTGGCGCCGAGCTCGCGCGCCCAGCGGCCGGTGATGGCCGGGGCTGCGTCGCTGGCGCCCAGCGGCGGCCAGGGCTGGCGCCAGGCCTCGCCCAGCTCGCCGGGGGCCGCCTGGTAGCGCACCGAGGGCAGCAGGGGCAGGGCCTGCACCTCGCTGGCGGTGGTGCGCTGCGGGATGGGCAGCAGGGCGATGTCCCCGGGGCCGCCGTGCAGCGGCGCGCAGGCCACCACGGTGTGGCTGGTGCCCAGGTCGATGCCGACGGCGTAGCGGGCGGTGGCGGGGTGCGGTGTGGGGGCGGTGGTCATGCGGCGGTTCAGGGACGGGGCAGGCGGCGCGGGGCCGCTGCCGCGATTGTTACCCCGAAACCGCCGGGGGGCTTTAGAACGTGTTTACGGTCTTTTCATGGAGCCCGTTGCCCCGCAAAAGTGGCAGGTGCAAGGCGCAAAGCGCAGCCGGGCTGGTGGCCCGGCGAGCATTTGCAACGCCGCAGATGCCACTTTTGCGGGGCAACCCTTCGGGCAAGGCAGCAAAAAGCCGCACTCGTCGTTGCGCGCCTCGGCCAGGCCGCCAGCATGGCCTGCGGCGCGCGCCTAGATTGCGGCTTTTTGCTGCCTTGCGGGCTCCATGAAAAGACCGTAAACACGTTCTTACAGCACCGTCCAGTCGGTCACGAAGGTATCGGGGCGGCGGAAGGTGTCGCTCAGCAGGCGGTCGGGCGGCAGGTCGAGCGAGTACTCGCGCACCGGCAGCGGGTGCTCGAACCACTTGCGGTACACCTGGCGCGCCGTGCCGTCGCGGTACATGTCCTTCATGGCCTGGGCCACGAGGTGCTGGAAGTCGGGGGCGTTCTTGGGCACGATCGGCGCCAGCGGCTCCACCGACATGCGCGGGCCCACCACCTTCACCGCGCCCTTGAGCATGCGTGCCTGGTCGATGAGGGAGATGTCGTCGGACACGAAGGCGTCGGCGCGGCCCTCGGCCACGGCCCGGGCGCCTTCGTCGGTGCTGGCCACGGGCACCAGGGTGGCGCCCTTGTGGCGCTCGGCCACGGTCTGGCCCGTGGAGCCGGTGATGACGGCAATGCGCGCGCTGGCCATCTGCGACAACTGCTCGCGCTTGTCGTCCTTGCGCACCAGCATGCGGGCGCCGGCGTAGTAGTAGGTCAGGCCGAAGCTCACCAGGTCGCGCCGCGCCTTGGAGTTGGTGGAGTCGGCGCATTCGAGCTGGATCTTGCCTTCGGCGATGCGGTCGAAGCGCTCGGCGATGGTCACCGGCACGTACTGCACCTGCAGCGCGGGCAGCTTGAGCTGGCTCTGGATGCGCGCAACCAGCTGCTGGCACAGGTCGATGGCGTAGCCGATGGGCTGGCCGCTGGCGTCCACGTAGGACAGGGGCGAGGCGTCCTTGCGGTAGCCGATGGTCAGCGTGCCGCTGGACTGGATCTTGGAGAGCGTGGGGTCGGCGGCGAGCGCGGGCAGCGCCAGGGCCGTGGCCAGCGCGCCGGCCAGCGCGCGCGTGGAGAGCGGGTGCATGGGTGAAACCTCCTGAAACGGTGATTCAGCGTGGGATGGACGCCCCCGGGTCGAGGGCGCCAGGTGCCAGGGCGGGTGGCCGCTGGCGGGTTGTCCGGCCATTCGGGTCTGGACGGCCGGGACATAAGCGAAAACCGTGCCCGTGGCGGAGCCTGCGCGCAGGCCCGCCACGGGCACGGCGCGGTATGGTGCCCGCAGGCGCGGCGTTTGTGTGGGGAGGCCTCTCCAGCCGTGGGGTTTAGGGCTCGGTCAGGCGGCGGCCGGGGCGCGCACGTCGAACTCGACCTTCCAGCGCGCATTGCCGCCCACCGGCACGGCGCTCAGCTCCAGCGTGCCGATGTCGGTCACGCGCGCGTGCAGGTGCACGGGCACCACCTCGCCGGGGCTGCGGCCCTCGGCGGGCAGCAGGGCCTCGATCTCCTGCAGCTCGACCAGCTCCTCGGGGCCCCAGAAGTCGAGCAGCGTGCCCACGCCATCGTGGCGGCGCACGCTGGAGCCGAAGAAGCGCAGGCGCACCGGTTCGCCCACCACCAGGCCGAACGGCTGCGCGTCCAGCGCCACCTCGCTGCCTTCCTCCATGCCGAAGGGCGCCAGGCACAGGGCCGAGACGGGCGGCTCCATGCCGGGAATGGCGGGCATGTTGCTCTCCACGCCCACGTAGTAGCTCTGCGCCGTGCCGCCGCGGATGCGCACGCCGCGCCCCTGGCGCGCCACGTAGCCGTGGTAGGCCGCGCCGCGCGCCACCGCCAGGTCGAGGTGCGCGCCTTCGAGCACGCGCGGCGCCGGGGCGCCCTCGGCGGCCAGCCAGCCGCCGAGCACGTCCAGGATGCGCTGCGCGATCTGCGGCGCCTTGAGCACGCCGCCGTTGAACAGCACCGCCGTGGGGTGCACGAAGCTGGCGCCGGCACGCGGCTGCAGGCCGCCGGTTTGCGCGGTGGCGTCCAGCTGGCGCGCCAGGAAGGCCGCCAGGTGGCGCGTGACGGCGGCATCCTGCGCGTAGGGCAGGCCCAGTTGCGTGAGCGCGGCGCGCGCGCGCGCCTGCGGCTTGTCGGACACGTCCACGCGCGGGAAGAAGCCTTCCACCAGCCCCTGCTGCACCTCGGCCTGCGTGACTTCGGTGCGGATGCTGCCGCCGATGAGCCTGCTGCCCCGGCTCGGCACCACCACGGGCACGGCGGCCAGGCGGGCGTCGGCCAGCAGCTGTTCCTTGGCGGCGCGGCAGCCGTGCGCCAGCGCGCGGGTCTGCCAGGCGTCCAGCGGCTTGCCTTCCTGCGCCAGCTTGCGCGCCACGCCGTAGGCCAGGGCCAGGTCCATGTTGTCGCCGCCGAGCAGGATGTGCTCGCCCACGGCCACGCGCTGCAGCGCCAGGTGGCCGTCCTGCTCCAGCACGGCGATGAGCGAGAAGTCGGTGGTGCCGCCGCCCACGTCCACCACCAGCAGCATGTCGCCGTGCGCCACCTGCTTGCGCCAGGCGCCGCCGCTGGCCTGGATCCAGCTGTACAGCGCGGCCTGGGGCTCCTCCAGCAGCGTGAAGTGCGCCAGCCCGGCGGCCTGGCAGGCCTCGGCCGTCAGCGCGCGCGCGGCGGGGTCGAACGATGCGGGAATGGTCACCGTCACCTGCTGGCGCGCCAGCGGCGCCCCGGGGTGGGCCTGCTCCCAGGCCCAGCGCAGGTGTTCCAGGTAGCGCATGCTGGCGGCCAGCGGCGACAGGCGCGCCACGTCCTCCGGCGCATCGGCTGGCAGCAGCGGCGCGCGCCGGTCCACGCCGGGGTGGCACAGCCAGCTCTTGGCGCTGGAGACCAGGCGGATCGGCGTGGCCGCGCCGCGCGTGCGCGCGAACTCGCCCACCACGCCGTCCTGCGGCGCCTGGCCGGGCAGGGTGCGGTCGGCGGGCGTCAGCTCGCTCTCGTGCGGCAGGTACAGGAACGAGGGCAGCAGCGGCAGTGCCTGCACGCTGGCCGGCGCGGTGAGCTGGGGCACGTCCAGCACGCCCTGCGCCACGCGCTCGCCGTCGCTGGCGGCGTGGTCGATCCACGACAAGGCGCAGTGCGTGGTGCCGAGGTCGATGCCGATGCTGAATTGCGGGCCATTTTGGCCTTCAGCGCTTTCCTGGCCTGTGCTGGCAGCTATGGATTCCAGAGCGCTCACAGCTCCACCTCCGCCTGCGCCAGGGTGCGCGCGGCCTGGGCGTCGGTGAGCTGGGGCAGGCGCACGTCGCTGGCCTGCCAGCCGCGGTGGGCGAGCGTGCCGGTGAAGGGCGGCTGGCCCACCACGTTGCCGGTCACGCGCACGCGCGCGGCGTCGAAGCCGGGCTGCAGCGTGATGCGGCTGCCCTCGGGCTCGGTGCGCACCGGGGCCAGGGTGAAGTGCTCGGCCAGCACCTTGCGGCAGCCCTCGTGCACCACGCGCGCGGCGGCGCCGATCTCGGCATCGCTGTACTGCGCCACGTCCTCCTGCACGAAATCGACGAAGCGCGCCTGGCGCTGCAGCAGGCCCAGCAGCTGCAGCGCGGCGGTGGGCGTGGTGTCCTCGATGCGGCGCTCGACGATTTTCTCGACGACTTTTTCCACCGGCACTTCCACCCGCACTTCGACGATCTTCTCCACCGGCACCTCCACGCGCACCTCCTTGGGCGGCGCGTCGGCGGCCAGCGGCTCGCCCGCGCGCAGGCGCTGCACGTCGGCGGCCAGGCGGCCGTTGCCCAGGAGGGCGAAGAAGCTGCCGAGGGCAATGGCCACGCGGCTGAGGAAGGAGGGTGGGGTCGATGGGGTCATGGCATGGCAGGGGGCCGCGCGCACCTGGCGGCGCGGGCGCGCGCCCCGTGGAAAGGGGGTGTGATGTTACCCAAAGGGCGCGGCCCGCACGCCGGCCGGGGTGCCTTTCAGGTGCCGGGCCGCGCGGCAGGGCGCAGCAGGCCGGCGACGATCAGCCCCTGCGCCAGGTAGTAGCTGGCCAGCACCCACAGCGCGGCCCAGGGCAGGGGCTGGACGAAGCGGTTCGTGGCCAGCACGGCATCGCTGCACAGGAAGCTGCACGCGCCCAGCGCCACCAGCGTGGCACCGCGCGTGCGCAACTGGTGCGCGCGGCCCAGGGCCTGGGCCGCCATGAGGGCGATGACCGTGACGTACACCGCCACCGGCAGGCGCAGCGCGGGCGGCAGCCCGCCGTGCCACAGGAACAGGTACATGCCCAGGCCGATGGCGAGCGTGGCGGCCAGCGCGCCCCGGTGCGCGAACCAGCGCTGCCCGCGCCGCAGCACGGCGATGTACGCCAGGTGCGCCAGCAGGAAGGAGGCCAGGCCGGGCACGAAGAAGCCTTCCACCATGAGGAACGCATCGCCCGCCAGCGAGGCCGCCAGCGCGCCGGTGAGCCAGCGCCGCCCGGTGGCGTCGAGCGCCGGGGTGGATGGAGAGAAAAAAGTGGCTCCGGCCCTTGCTGGGTGAGCGCTGGCAGCTACCCAAACGATAGCGCACAGCATGGCCAGGGGCTTGAACAGCCAGTGCCAGGCGGTCAGCTCCAGCGCGCTGGTGGCGGTGGCCAGCGCGGCGCACTGCACCATCAGCGCCGCCCAGCAGCCAAGGCGCCCGTGCCGCACGGCCGCCAGCGCCGTGGCGCAGGCCAGCAGCACGGCCAGCCACAGGGCGTTGGCGGCCCACGGCGCCTGGCCGGCCTGCAGCGCCCAGGCCGTGGCCCCGGCCAGCAGCAGCACGGCCTGCACGGCAACGAACCCGCGCGGGGCGGAGGGCGGGGGCGGAGGGAGCATGGCGGCGCGGCGGGGTGGAGAAGGGTGCCGGCACTGTGCCACAGCGCCCGCGCCGGGCGCCTAGGGCAAACGCTCGAAAACGGCCCCGCTCAGTCCGCTGGGGCGGCGGGCGCGGCGCGCTGCAGCAGCATCGCGTCGCCGTAGCTGAAGAAGCGGTAGCCCTGGGCGATGGCGTGGCGGTACAGCCCCATGGTGTGCGCGTACCCGGCGAAGGCGCTCACCAGCATCATCAGCGTGCTCTTGGGCAGGTGGAAGTTGGTGATGAGCAGCTCCACCACCTGGAAGCGAAAGCCCGGCGTGATGAAGATGTCGGTCTCGCCCGTGGTCTGGCCGCTGCGGGCCCAGGATTCGAGCGTGCGCACCGTGGTGGTGCCCACGGCCACCACGCGGCCGCCGCGCAGGCGGCAGCGCTCCAGCGCCGCCAGCGTGGCCGGCGGCACCTCGTACCACTCGCTGTGCATGCGGTGCTCGGCCAGGTTCTCGGTCTTGACGGGCTGGAAGGTGCCGGCGCCGACGTGCAGCGTCACGCTGGCGCGCTCCACGCCGCGCGCGGCCAGCGCGGCGAGCACCGCTTCGTCGAAGTGCAGCGCCGCCGTGGGCGCGGCCACGGCGCCGGGCGCGCGGGCGAAGACGGTCTGGTAGCGCTCGCTGTCCTCGGCTTCGTCGGGATCGTGGGCGGCGTTCTGCTGCCGTTCGATGTAGGGCGGCAGCGGCAGGTGGCCGTGGCGCTCCATCAGTTCCCACGGCGTCTCGCCGGCCGGGCCGCGCAGGGCGAAGCGGAACAGCGGGCCGTCGGCGTCGGGCCAGCGCGCCAGCAGCGTGGCGTCGAAGCCGCCTGCCGCCGCGCCGCCCGCCATGTGCACGGTGGCGCCGGGCAGCGGCTTCTTGCTGACCTTCATGTGCGCCACGACCTCATTGCCTGTGAGCACGCGCTCGATGAGCAGCTCCAGCTTGCCGCCGCTGGCCTTTTCGCCGAACACGCGCGCCTTGAGCACGCGCGTGTCGTTGAACACCAGCAGGTCGCCGGGCGCCAACTGCGCGGGCAGTTCGCGGAAGACGCGGTCCACCGGCGTGGGCGCGCGCCCGTCCAGCAGGCGCGAGCCGCTGCGCTCGGGCGCGGGGTGCTGGGCGATGAGCTGCTCGGGCAGCACGAAGTCGAAGTCGCTGAGGGTGTGCATGCGGGGCGGGGCCGGAAAAAAGCCCCGAATTCTCGCAAATTGCGCACGCACCAAAATGGTGCGGCACGCTGGCATGGCATTTGCTGAGCTCTGCCATGCCATCTGGCCGGTAGCGTGGCCGGGCAGGTGGCAACTCCGCTAACGACGGCGGACGAACGGGCTGCGGGATGCATGGCATCCCTGGCGGCCCGGTTGATCCCAACTGATGCAGCAGGAGTTAGACATGAAAATCGTCGTGATCGGCCATGGCATGGTGGGCCACCAGTTTCTCGAACAGCTCGATGAACGCAAGATCGCGGGCGCGCAGGTCACCGTGCTGTGCGAGGAGCCGCGCCCGGCCTACGACCGGGTGCACCTGTCCGAATTCTTCGCCGGCAAGACGGCGGACGACCTCTCGCTGGTGCCGCCCGGCTTCTTCGACAAGACCGGCTTCTCGCTGCGCCTGGCCGCGCGCGCCGTGGCCGTGGAGCGGCGCAAGAACACCGTCACCACCGCCGACGGCGAGGTGCTGCCCTACGACAAGCTGGTGCTGGCCACGGGCTCCGTCCCCTTCGTGCCGCCGGTGCCGGGGCGCGAGCGGCCGTACTGCTTCACCTACCGCACCATCGAGGACCTGGAGGCCATGACGGCGGCGGGCGCCAAATCGAGAAGCGGCGTGGTGGTGGGCGGGGGCCTCTTGGGGCTGGAATGTGCCAAGGCGCTGCGCGACATGGGGCTCACGACGCACGTGGTCGAATTCGCCCCGCGCCTGATGGCGGTGCAGGTGGACGAAGGCGGCGGGCGCGTGCTGCGCGCCAAGATCGAGGCGCTGGGCGTGCACGTGCACACGGGCCGCAACACGGTGGAGATCACCGACGGCGCCACGGCGCGCCACCGCATGGTGTTCGCCGACGGCACTTGGCTGGAGACGGACATGATCGTCTTCTCCGCCGGCATCCGCCCGCGCGACGACCTGATCCGCCAGTGCGCGCTGGCCACCGGCCCGCGCGGCGGCGCGGCCATCGACGACCATTGCCGCACCAGCGACCGCAACGTCTACGCCATCGGCGAATGCGCGTCGTGGAACGAGCAGCTCTACGGCCTGGTCGCGCCCGGCTACGAGATGGCGCGCGTGGCGGCGCGGCACATCGCCGGGGATGCGCAGGCCAGCTTCGCCGGTGCCGACATGAGCACCAAGCTGAAACTCATGGGCGTGGACGTGGCCAGCATCGGCGACGCGCAGGGCAAGACGCCGCACTGCCGCAGCTACCAGTACATCGACGAACGCAAGCAGATCTACAAGAAGATCGTGGTGAGCGAGGACGGCAAGCGCCTGCTGGGCGCCGTGCTGGTGGGCAACGCCGACGAATACGGCACGCTGCTGCAGATGGCGCTGAACGGCATCGCGCTGCCCGAGGAGCCCGAATTCCTCATCCTGCCCAGCAGCGACGGCAAGGCCCGGCCCGGCCTGGGCGTGGATGCGCTGCCCGATACGGCGCAAATCTGCTCATGCAACAACGTGAGCAAGGGCGCCATCTGCGCTGCTGTGGGCGAAGGCGCCTGCACCATCGCCGAGATCAAGGCCTGCACGAAAGCGGGCGCCACCTGCGGCGGCTGCGTGCCGCTGGTCACGCAGGTGATGAAGGCCGAGATGAGCAAGCGCGGCCTGGCGGTGAACAACCACCTGTGCGAGCACTTCGCCCATTCGCGCCAGGAAATCTTTCACCTGGTGCGCGTGGGCGGCATCAAGACCTTCGACGAACTGCTCGCCAGGCACGGCCAGGGCCTGGGCTGCGACGTGTGCAAGCCCGTGGCCGCGAACGTGCTGGCCTCGGTGTGGAACGAATTCGTGCTGCAGCCGCAGCTCGCCAAGCTGCAGGACAGCAACGACTACTTCCTCGGCAACATCCAGAAGGACGGCACCTATTCGGTCGTGCCGCGCATGCCGGGCGGCGAAGTCACGCCCGACGGCCTGATTGCCGTGGGCCAGGTGGCCAAGAAGTACGGCCTGTACACCAAGGTGACGGGCGGCGCGCGCGTGGACATGTTCGGCGCCCGGCTGGAGCAGCTGCCGCTGATCTGGGAGGAACTGATCGCCGCCGGCTTCGAGAGCGGCCACGCCTACGGCAAGAGCCTGCGCACCGTGAAGAGCTGCGTGGGCAGCACCTGGTGCCGCTACGGCGTGCAGGACAGCGTGGGCCTGGCCGTGGAGCTGGAGAACCGCTACAAGGGCCTGCGCGCGCCGCACAAGATCAAGTTCGGCGTCTCCGGCTGCACGCGCGAATGCGCCGAGGCGCAGGGCAAGGACGTGGGCGTGATCGCCACCGAAAAGGGCTGGAACCTCTACGTCTGCGGCAACGGCGGCATGAAGCCGCGCCACGCCGAGCTGCTCGCCAGCGACTTGACGAAGGAGCGCCTGGTCCAGCTCATCGACCGCTTCCTGATGTTCTACGTGCGCACCGCCGACCGGCTGCAGCGCACCAGCACCTGGCGCGAGTCGCTCGAAGGCGGGCTGGACTACGTGAAGGACGTGGTGGTGAACGACAGCCTGGGCCTGGGCGAAGCGCTGGAGGCGCAGATGCGCCACGTGGTGGGCACCTACCAGTGCGAGTGGAAGACCGCCGTCACCACGCCCGCCGTGCGCCAGCGCTTCAGGAGCTTCGTCAACAGCGACGCGCCCGACGAACACATCGTCTTCGTGCCCGAGCGCGGCCAGAAGCGCCCCGCGCGCGCCGATGAAATCCCCGCCTGACAGGAGAACCACCCCATGCTCGCCAAGACCCACCCCTGGACCACCGTGTGCCAGGCCGACGACATCGTGCCCGACACGGGCGTGTGCGCCCGCGTCGAGGACCGCCACGTGGCGGTGTTCCGCATCGGCACCGGAGGCTTCTTCGCCATCGACAACATCGACCCCCAGTCCGGCGCCAGCGTGCTCGCGCGCGGGCTGGTGGGCAGCCTGGGCGGGCGCACCGTGGTCGCCTCGCCGCTGTACAAGCAGCATTTCGACCTGGCCACCGGCGAATGCCTGGAAGCGCCCGCGCAGTCGGTGCGCACCTACCCGGTGCGCGTCGATGGCGGCCGGGTGCTTGTGGCCCGCGCATGAGCACGGTGCCGCCCCCCGCCGGCGCCGTCAGCCGCCTGGTGCTGCGCGCCAAGCGGCTGGAGATGCAGGCCGCGCACCGCCTGGGCGAGCGCATCGCGCTGGTGGACGCGCTGCGCGAGTGCATCCACGCGCTGCAGCACGAGCGCGGCGCCAGCAGCGTCTACCTGGCCTCGGGCGGCGAGCGCTTCGCGCAGGAGCGGCTCGATGCCATTGCCGCCGGCGCGCCCGCGCTGGCGCGCCTGGCCGCGCTGCTGGCCGCGCAGGGCGAGGCCGATGAGGACAATGCCCAGGCCGACGCGGAGGTCGATGCGCCCATGCTCTGCCGCATGGCCTGGGTGCTGCTGGGGCTGGAGGCGCTGCCCGCGCAGCGCGCCGCCGTGCAGGCGCGCCAGACCAGCGCGCAGGACGCCATCGCCGCCTACACCGCGCGCATCGCCAGCCTGGTGCAGCTGCTCTCGCACCTGGCCGACGCCAGCCTGCTGCCCGGCGTGCCCAGCGTTTTGCGCCCGCTGGTGGCGCTGCTGCACCTGGTGCAGGCCAAGGAGGCCGCGGGCCAGGAGCGCGCGGCGGGCGCGCACCTGTTCGCTTCGGGCGGCTGCGGCGCCCAGCAGCAGGAGCACCTGGCGCACCTCATCGACGCGCAGGAGCGTGGCCTGCGCGTGTTCGCCGACTTCGCCGGCGCCGCGCTGCGCGCCGATTGGGAGGCGCTGCAGCACGGCGAGGGCGCCGTGCGCCTGGAGCGCCTGCGCCGCGTGCTGTGCGCCGCGCGCCCCGGCACCGTGCTGGACGCCGCCGACAGCGAGGCCTGGTTCGCCGCTGCCAGCGCGCGCATCGGGGCGCTGGGCGGCTTCGAGTGCGCGCTGGTGCGCCACCTGCGCACCGAATGCGTGCGCCACGCCGCCGAGGCGCGCCAGGCGCTGCACGATTCCGAGGGCCTGCTGCACCGCCTGCGTGCGCAGCCGCCCGGCAGCACGCCCGCCGATGCACCCGGCGAGGCCGCCGCGCTGCACGCGCTGCTGCAAACCCAGGCCGAGCGCCTGGCGCGCACCGAAACCGAGCTGCAGGCCGCGCGCCGCGCCCTCTCCGAGCGCAAGGTGATCGAGCGTGCCAAGGGCATGCTGATGGCGCGCCTGAACCTCAGCGAGGAAGCCGCCTTCCGCATGCTGCAAAAGACCTCGATGGACCAGAACCGCCGCCTGCTCGACGTGGCCGAGGCCGCGCTGGCGCTGCCCGACATCGCGTTCGCGCGGCCCGCGGAAATATGAGTGTTTTTGGCCTCCAGCCCTTATCCAGCAAGCGCAAGCAGCTCCTGTTTGGATAGCGCGCATCGCACCACGCTGGCACGGAACCTGCTCTCTCCCTCGCAACGGGGCCCAAGGCGGCCGCGTTTTCCGGGATGAAGGCGTCCCCTCGCACCCCCTGCATGGCAGGGCCGTGCGCAGGGACGCCTTTTTTCGTTTTCTCACCCAAGGAGAATCTTCATGGCCTACGTCGCCCCCGCCGAATTCGTCACCAGGATGGTCGATGCCGGCGAATCCAAGCTGCTCATGTCCACCCGCGACACGCTGATCCGCGCCTACATGGCCGGCGCCATCCTGGCGCTGGCGGCGGCCTTCGCGGTCACCGTCACCGTCAACACCGGCAATCCGCTGCTCGGCGCGGTGCTGTTCCCGGTCGGCTTCATCCTGCTGTACCTGATGGGGTTCGACCTGCTCACCGGCGTGTTCACGCTGGCGCCGCTGGCCGTCATCGACAAGCGCCCCGGCGCCACCTCGGCCGGCGTGCTGCGCAACTGGGGGCTGGTGTTCGTGGGCAACTTCGCCGGCGCGTTCACCGTGGCGGTGTTCATGGCCATCATCTTCACCTTCGGCTTCTCGGAGGCGCCGAACCTCGTCGGCCAGAAGCTCGGCCACATCGGCGAGGGGCGCACGCTGGGCTACTCGGCGCACGGCGCGGCGGGCATGCTCACGCTGTTCGTGCGCGCCGTCATGTGCAACTGGATGGTCTCCACCGGCGTGGTCGCGGCCATGATGTCCACCAGCGTCTCGGGCAAGGCCATCGGCATGTGGATGCCGATCATGGTGTTCTTCTACATGGGCTTCGAGCACTCCATCGTGAACATGTTCCTGTTCCCCACGGGGCTGATGCTGGGCGGCAACTTCACGATCATGGATTACCTGATCTGGAACGAGATTCCCACCGTGCTCGGCAACCTCGTCGGCGGCCTCACGTTCGTCGGCGCCACGCTCTACTCGACGCACTACAAGACCGCACCCAAGCGCGCGGCATGAAGGTCACGCTGGGCCAGCACTCCCTGGCCAAGCCCGGCGGTCCGAACCAGGACTTCCACGGCGCCATGCTGCCCACCGGCCACGCGCGCGTGGCGCGCGGCATCGCGCTGGCGGTGGCCGACGGCATAGGGTCCAGCCGCGTGAGCCAGGTGGCCAGCAGCGCGGCGGTGCGCGGCTTCCTGGAGGACTACTACGCCACGCCCGATGCCTGGCCCGTGCGCCGCGCCGCGCAGCAGGTGCTGGCCGCCACCAACGCCTGGCTGCATGCGCAGAATCAGCGCGGCGCGGCGCGCTTCGACAAGGACAGCGGCTATGTCTGCGCCTTCAGCGCGCTCATCCTGCACGGGCACGACCTGCACCTGCTGCACGTGGGCGACGCGCGCATCTGCCGCGTGCACCCGCAGGCGCTGGAGCCGCTGACCGAAGACCACCGCCTGCACGTGGGCGCGGGCCAGTCGTACCTGGCGCGCGCGCTGGGCCTGCACGCGCACGTCGAGATCGACACGCGCTGCTGGCCCGCCGAGGCGGGCGCGCTCTACCTGCTGGCCACCGACGGCGCGCACGGCCACATCGACGCCCCCGCCGTGCACGCCGCGCTGCACCAGCATGGCGACGACCTGGACGCCGCCGCCCGCGCCCTGTGCGAACACGCCCGCGCGCACGGCAGCGACGACGACGCCACCGTGCAACTGCTGCGCATCGACACGCTGCCCGAGAAAACCGGCTTGAGCACCCTGCTGCCGCGCGACGGCCTGCGCCTGCCGTCCGCCCTGGCGCCGCGCATGGCCTTCGAGGGCTACACCATCGTGCGCGCGCTGCACGTGGGCGCGCGCAGCCACGTGCACCTGGCCACCGACGACGCCAGCGGCGAGACCGTGGTGCTCAAGACCCCCGCCGCCAGCGCGCACGACGACGCGGCCTTCCTCGACCGCTTCCTGCTCGACGAATGGGTGGCCAGCCGCATCGACAGCCCCCACGTGGTGCGCGCCCGCGCGCCCCGGCGCCCGCGCGGCCACCTGTTCGCGGCGCTGGAATACGTGCCCGGCCAGACCCTGGCGCAATGGATGGTGGACCACCCGCGCCCCGCGCTGGAGGAGGTGCGCGCCATCGTGGAGCAGGTGGCGCGCGGCCTGCAGGCGCTGCACCGGCGCGGCATGCTGCACCAGGACCTGCGCCCGGCCAACGTGGTGATCGACGCGCAGGGCACGGCGCGCATCATCGACCTGGCCAGCGCCCACGTGCCCGGCCTGTACGCCGCCGATGAGGCGCGGCCCATGGCCATCGAAGGCACGCTGCAGTACACCGCGCCCGAATACCTCGCCGGCCAGGGCGGCGACGAACGCTCGGACCTGTTCTCGCTCGCCGCCATCGCCTACCAGATGCTCGCCGGCCAACTACCCTACGGCCTGCAGCCCGCGCGCCTGCGCCCCGGCGACGACCCGCGCCGCCTGCGCTACGTGCCGCTCGCCCACCACCGCCCCGACCTGCCCGCCTGGCTGGACGCCGTGCTGCGCAAGGCCCTGCACCCGCAGCCCGCCCGGCGCCAGCAGGCGGCGGCCGAGTTCGTGCACGACCTGCGCGCGCCCGGGCCCGACTTCCACCGCCGCCGCGCGCCGCCGCTGGCCGAGCGCGACCCGGTGGCGTTCTGGCAGACGGTGGCCACGCTGCTGGGGCTGGCCGTCATCGGGCTGCTGGGCGTGCTGGCGCGGGCGCTGGCATAGGGGTGCCCCTGCGCGCTTGATGGGTGTCAACGCCGCGAAAAGTGCCCGCCTTACACTCACAGCCCCTGTCATGACGTGGTTATGTGCCATGGATACCTCTTTTGTTTGGGACGACGGCTTCGTCACCGGCCTGGATGCGGTGGACGAGCAGCACCGCGCCCTGGTGGACCTGTTCAACGAGCTCAGCCGTGCGCTGTTTTCGCAAACCGCCGACAGCGAGCCGGTGCTGGCCGACGTGTATGCGCGCCTGCTGGCCTACACCGCCTACCACTTCCGCGAGGAGGAGGAGATGATGGCCGCCGCCGGGCTCGACCCGCGCCACCTGGAAGCGCACCGCATGCTGCACCAGCAGTTCGTGGACCAGGTGCGCATGCTGTGGACGCAGCGCGCCTCGCTGGCCGACGCGGGCACCACGCTGGTCGATTTCCTCACCTCCTGGCTGGGCCTGCACATCCTGGGCATCGACCAGTCGATGGCGCGGCAGATCGTCTCGGTGCGCCAGGGGCTGAGTGCGGCCCAGGCGTTCGAGCGCGAGCGCGAGACGCACGACAACGGCATCCAGGCGCTGCTCAAGATGATCAGCAAGCTGTACGCCGCGCTGTCGGTGCAGAACGCGCAGCTGGCCGAGGCCAACCAGCACCTGGAGGCGCGCGTGGCCCAGCGCACGCGCGAGCTGGAGGAGGCCAACGAGCGCCTGCGCACGCTCTCGCGCACCGACGCGCTGCTGAACATCGCCAACCGCGCGCATTTCAACGAATGGCTGGAGCAGGCCTGCGCGCTGGCGCGGCGCGCCCAGCGCCCCGTGGGCCTGGTGATGATCGACGTGGACTGCTTCAAGCGCTACAACGACCGCTACGGCCACCAGCAGGGCGACGCCTGCCTGCAGGCCGTGGCGCGCGCCGTGGCCGGCTGCGTGCGCCGCGGCACCGACCTGGTGGCGCGCTACGGCGGTGAGGAACTGGCCGTGGTGCTGCCCGAGACCGACGCGGCCGGCGCCCAGGCCATGGCCGAGCGCATGGTGCAGGCGGTGCGCGCGCTCGACCTGCCGCACGCCGACTCGCTGGCCGGGCCCTGGGTGAGCATCAGCGCCGGCATGTGCAGCCAGGTGCCCAACGCGGCCCCGGGCGGCGCCAGCGGCTCGGCCGCGCTCATCGCCCGCGCCGATGCGGCGCTGTACGCGGCCAAGCACCAGGGCCGCAACCGCGCGGTGGTAGCTGAGTGCTCCTGAAAAAGTAGCTGGTAGCGCTTGACCAATGCCGGATCGCGGCACTTTATTCTTCTAAAACCAGGCCAGCCAAGCGCTGCCAGCTATGGATTACGTAGCGCCCCCGGCCATGCGCTGGCGCACCTCGTCGATCGGCATGGGCCGCGCGAACAGCCAGCCCTGCGCCTGCTGTACGCCCTGGGCGCGCAGGAAGTCGGCCTGCGCCTGGGTCTCCACGCCCTCGGCGATCATGGTCAGGCCCAGCGACTGGGCCATGGCGATGATGTGGCTGACCACGTTGGCCGTCACCGCGCCGGTGCCGATCGGATCGACGAAGGTCTTGTCGATCTTCAGGTAGTCCAGCTCCAGGCGCGTCAGGTACGCCAGGCTGGAGTAGCCGGTGCCAAAGTCGTCGATGGCGATGCGCATGCCCAGCGCGCGCAGCGCGTGGATCTGCTCGCCCGTCTGCCCGGTGTGCATGAACACGCGCTCGGTGATCTCGCCGATGAGCTGCGACGCGGCCACGCCGTGGCGCTGCAGCAGCGCCGACAGGCTGGCGTGGAAGCGCCCGTCCAGCAGGTCGTCGCCCGTCACGTTGATGGCCAGGTGGAACTGCGGGTCCGCCTGCAGCAGCGGGCGCGTCTCGGCTAGCACGCGCGCGGCCACCCAGGCCGTGAGGGCGCTGATCTGGCCGCTGCGCTCGGCGGCGGGAATGAACACGTCGGGCGAGATCATGGTGCCGTCGGGGCGGCGCCAGCGCATCAGCGCCTCCAGCCCCACCCAGCGGCCCGTGGCCAGCTCCACCACGGGCTGGTAGACCATGCTGAACTCGTCCTGGCGCAGCGCCGAGCGGATCATGGCGGGCATCGAGGTCTGGCGCCACATGACCCAGAACACCAGCCCCGCCAGCAGTAGCCCGAGCAGCAGGCCCACCGGCATCATCTGCAGCGCCCGCGCGCGCCAGCGGCTTTGCAGCTCGCGCGTGGGGATCACGGCGAAGCCCACGTAATCGAAGGCCGAGCCCTGCAGCACCACCAGGCGCTCGTGCTCGTTCACGCGCGGCGGCGTGGCGCTGAGCGCGTCGATGAGCTGCGCATCCAGTGCGCCGCGCGAGAACAGCAGCTTGCGGCTGCGCGGGTGCAGCGTGCCGATGGCGATGCCGGCGTCGGGCATCCAGCCCAGCACGTCTTCCGACCACTCGGCGCGCATGATCGTGGTGTAGCCGTCGAGCGTGGACAGGGTGTAGCGCGCCTCGCCGGCGAACGGCAGCTGCACGCCCAGGCGCAGTTGTGCGCCCGAGGGGCTGAGGTAGTCGGGCGCGGGCAGGGGGATGCCCGCGCCGTGGCGGCCGGCCGTGGAGCACAGCAGGCGCCCGTCGCGCACGTAGCCGATGTCGACCACCAGGTCGCTGCCGTAGCTCAGGCGGCGCATCAGCGCCAGGTTGGCGTTGGCGCAGGGGTCGGCCGTGCCCTGGGTGCGCAGCACCTGGAAGGCGTGGAAGGTGTGCTCGCGGATGCGGTCGGTGCGCTGCACCGCGTAGTGCGCCAGTTGCACGGCGATGGCGCGGTATTCGTCCAGCGTCTGCACGCGCGCCAGGTACACCGACGACACGGCGAACACCACGCCCAGCAGCACCGACAGCGCCAGCGCCGAGCGGTTGCTGCGGTGGCCCAGCCAGGACAGCGCGCGGCGCAGCCGGCGCGGCCCGGGGGGCGTGGTCGTGGGCGGGGGCGCCATGGCCGGGTCAGGCTCCGCGCGGCCGCCATGGCGGCGGCCCGCCCCGGGCTGCCCGGGCGGTGTGCGGTGCGCAGACATCGTTCAGCCCCATGTGTCGGTCCTTCGGCAAAACCACCAATGTGTGCAAATGTAAGGGTATTCGCCCCGCACGCGCATGACAGCCTGCTTTTGCTACTTAAACGATAGCTTCTTGCGCTTTGCTGGCGATAGATTCCATGGGTTTTAACCCCGAATCGTCCGCCTGCCGCGCGCTCCCAGCTATTGATTACATAGCGGGGTCGGGCGTGGCTGCGGGCGCATCGCACGCCGCCAGCCCCTGCGCGAAGCGCGCCGGGTTCAGCAGCGCCACCAGCCCGCAGCCGAGCGCGCCTTGCCAGTGCAGGTAGTCGTGGCCCGTGGCGTGCTCGCGCTGGGTCACGGCGTAGCCCCTGGCGCGCAGCACGTCGCCCAGGTGGCGGTTGGTCTCCAGGATGCCGTCCTGCCCGCCGCGCGCGCCCTCGTAGCGCCCGGCGTCGAGGTAGAAGCGCACGGCGCGCGGCGGCGCCCCGGCGTAGGCGCGCATCATCCAGCCCGGCAGCTCGCCCGGCGGCGCCCACCAGTACGAGCCCGACAGGCTCAGCACGCGGCCGAAGCGCTGCGGCAGCACCAGGCCGGCGTAGGCCGAGGCCAGGCCGCCGTAGCTCGACCCGGCGATCACCGTGGCCTCGGGTGGCTGCGCCAGCCCTTGCGCCTGCACCCAGGGCATCAGTTCCTCGTCGAGGAAGCGCGCGAACGCCGGGTTGGGCGGCAGCTCGGCGGCGCGCGCCTCGGGGCTGGGGTTGGACACCAGCACCACGGCCGTGGGCGGGATCAGGCCATCGGCCAGCAGGTTGTCGACGATGCGCGGCGTGGGCACGTCCTCGCGGTAGGCGTGCGCGTCGAACAGCACCAGCAGCGCCTGGGGCGCGGCGCCCGCCGGGCGGTAGAGCCAGACCGGGCGCTGGTTGCCCAGGATGCGGCTGTCCACCACGTGGCGCGTGAGCTGGCCTGGTGCCACGCCGGGGCGCGGCGCCACCCAGGGCTGCGCTGGCGCCGCGGGCAGCGCCAGCACGGAAAAGCCCTGGAAGGCATCGAGCGCGGCATCGGCGCGCGCGGGGAAGACGCGCGGGTTCAGCGGGTCGCGCTGCGCCGTGGCCAGGACCATGCGGCGCTGGTCCTGCGCCGAGCCCTGCACCTGCGGCACGTCGGGCGCCAGGCGGTAGGACAGGCGCGCACCCAGCGGCATGCGAAAGCTTGCCCACCACACGTCGCTGCCGTCCAGGCGCTGCAGCGGGTCGTGGTTGCCCGAGGGGCTGCCGAACAGGCGCACGCTGCGCGTGTGCGGCGTGCCGCGCCACAGGAAGGTGACGAGCGCCTCGCGGCCCGGCAGTGGCTCGACCAGTGGCGTGCCCTCGCGCGCGCGCTCGGCCCAGAAAGCGTCCGTGCCGCCGCCTTGCGCCAGCGCCTGCGCGAGCGCGCGCAGGCGCTGGCTCTCGGGCGCGGCGCCGGCCGGGGCAGCAGCAGCAGGGGCCAGCGCGCGGCGCAGGTGCAGCGCATAGCTGCCGCTTTCGCTGCCTTGGCCACCCTCGGCGCCTGCGCGCACCTGCAGCTGCTGGCCGGGGGCCACCTGCCAGGTGAAGCCCTGGGGGCTGCTGCCCTCGGCAACCAGGCGGCGCAGGTGGCGGCCCTCGGCGTCCAGCAGGTCGAGCACGGCGCCGGGGGCGTCGAAGTCGCCCTGCACCACGTGGCCGGGCGGCACGGCCACCGGCCAGCGCAGCGCCTGGCCCGGGGCGAGCGTGCCGTGCGGCGCGGCGCCCACGTCCAGGGGTGGCTCGGCCGCCGGGGCGGCCAGTGCCAGGGCGGCGCACGCCAGCGCGCCGGCCCGCAGCGCGGCGCGCGCCAGGGGGCGCTGCCGTGGGGTTGTGGAGATCGTCATGTCGTCAGTGCGGGTGTGGAGAAACCGGCCTGGCCGGCGGGCGCGGCGGCGCGCCGTGCCGTGCGCCAAGCCATCCAGGCGAGCAGCGCCGCGCCGGCGGCGGACAGGCCATCGACGTAGGCCAGGCCGCGCGTGTAAGGCTTGTCCAGCACCTCGGCCCAGGGCGCCAGCGTGGCGAGCAGCGGCAGCGCCGCGCTGGTGAGCGGGATCAGCGCCGTGGCCAGCGCGGCACAGGCCAGCAGGCCCACGGCGGCGCGCTGCGCGCCGCGCGCGAAGGCGTAGCCCAGGCAGGCGGCGAAGACGGCGTAGTAGGCGCCGTGCAGCACCGTGTCGGGCGCGAGCGCCGTGGCGCCGAGCCAGCGCGCGGCCACCAGCGCCACGGAGAGGCCGGCCACGCAGCCCAGGCACGCGCCCACGTTGAGCGCGGCGATCCAGCGCACGTGGCGCGGCTGCTCCACGGCGCCGGGCGGCTGGCGCAGGCGCTTGGTGCGGCTCTCGATCCACAGCACGTTGCCGGTGTAGAACAGCAGCGCGCCCATCACGCCGAGCACGGCGTAGAGCACGCGCACGGGCTCGCCGCCGTAGGCGCCGAAGTGCAGCGCGAAGAAACTGACCACCGCGCGCGCCATGCCCGAGCCCTGGCCCGGCGCCATGGTGTCCTGCACCAGCGCGCCCGTGGCCGGGTCGAGCACGGCGAAACCCTCGCGCGGGCGGCGCTTGAAGTGCGTGTCATCCGTGCCTGCCATGAACACGCTGGCCTTCGGCGTGCCCAGGCCCCGGTAGTCCAGCGCCGTGGCGGCGAAGCCGGGCACGGCGCGCGCCGCGTCCTGCGCGAGCTGCGTGGGCGTGCGCCAGGCGGCGCGCTCCAGCGCCACGGGCGGGCGCGGCACCTCGGTGCGCGCCACCACGGGGCGCAGGCCCTGGGGGTAGATCAGCGCGCCCTGGGCGTCGTAGATCCAGTCGTGCAGGCAGAACACGGCGGCCGACAGCGCCATCACCACGTGGAACGGCAGGCTGGCCACGCCCAGCAGGTTGTGCAGGTCGAGCCACAGGCGCTTGACGTTGCGCCCGAAGCGCACCACCAGCAGGTCCTTGACCAGCGAGGGCAGCAGCACGACCACGCCCGAGATCAGCGCCAGCGCGTACAGCAGCGAGACGATGCCGATCACGGGCTCCGAGGTGTCCAGCGCCACGGGCAGCCCGCCCTTGCGGTGCAGGTAGTCCACGAAGTGGCCCGCCTCGCCGGCGGGCGCGGCCACGGGGCGCAACTGGCCCTGGGCGTCCAGCTCCACCTGCTGGGGCGGTTCGCCGCGCTTGCCCCAGCGCATCAGCGGGGCGGCGTTGGTGTCGGACGCGAGCACCAGCGTGGCGCGCTCGACCTTCGGGTGCGCGGCGAAGAACGCGGTGGCGAGCGCGTCGGCGTCCTGGCTGGCGCCGACGCGCGCGGGCTCGGCGCGCGCCCAGTGCGTGATCTCGGGCGCGAACATGGACAGCCCGCCGGCGTAGAACGCGATGAACAGCAGCGTGCCCGCCAGGATGCCCGTCCAGGTGTGCACCGACAGGTAGTCGCGCAGCGTCGCGGCCTTCATGCCTGCACCGCCCGCAGCAGGCCGTAGGCCAGCGCATTGCCCGCCAGCAGCGCGGCCCAGCAGGCGCGCTTGCCGGGCGCGAGGAAGGCCAGGGCGATCACCGTGGCCCACAGCGGCGGCACCACCCACATCGTCACCTGGTAGGTGGAAATGTCGTTCAGCGTGCCGGCCGCGTAGGGCGCGTGGTACACCAGCGCGCCGCTGAGCCAGACCGCCAGCGGAAAGCCCAGCAGGGCGCCCACCAGGCCGTGGTGCAGCAGGTCCAGCGGCGGCGTGGCCCGGCGGGCCGGACGGGGATCAGCGGCGGCCATGGGGGCCTTTCTGGCGGCGGCGCCAGCCGAGCAGCGTGGCGCACACGGGCACCACGGCCATCAGGCCGACGGTGGCCACGGCCAGGGCTTCGCCCGTGCCCACCGGGCCGCGCAGCAGCCAGGCGGCACCGGCGGCCAGCAGGAGGAACAGGCTCCAGCCCAGCGGGCCGGTGATGCGGCTTGCGGCACGCTCGGTGGCGAAGATGGCGGCCAGGCTGGCGAGCAGCAGGGCCAGCGCGGCGGCGGGAACGAGGGACATGGGTGTCGGGCGCGCCGTGCGGGCACGGCAGCGCGAAAGCCTAAAACAATAATGATAATTGTTCTTAGGATGTGTGCGCGTGTCTTACCAGGGCTGCTGGGGCAGCCCGGACCAGAGTTCGTCCAGGTCCGGGAAGTGCCACTTGGCCGGGTCCTCGCGCGCGGCGATGCGGTCGCTGCAGCCGGGGGTGGCCAGGTCCACGGTTTCGGGCACGATGCGCAGGCCGGACCGGGTGGAGAAGAACACCTTGACCTTCGGCGACACCAGGGTGGCGGGATTCTGCTCCACCACCACGCCCAGGCGCCCCGAGTCCAGGCGCACCAGCGAGCCGATGGGGTAGATGCCCAGGCTTTTCACGAAGGCCTGGAACAGCCGCGAATCGAGGTGCCCGCGCGTCCAGTCGGCCATGCGCCGGATGGATTCGGCAGGGTCCCAGCCATTCTTTTAGGGGCGGTTGGAGGTGATGGCGTCGTACACGTCGCAGATGGCGGCCATGCGCGCGATGGTGCTGAGCTTGTCGTTGCCCAGGCGGTCGGGGTAGCCCGTGCCGTCGGTCTTCTCGTGGTGGTGCAGGCAGGCGTCGAGCACGGCGGGCTCCACGTCGCTGCCGCGGCGCAGCATCTTCCAGCCCTCCACCGGGTGGCTCTTGACCAGCTCGAACTCCTCGTCGGTGAGCTTGCCTGGCTTGTTCAGGACTTCCAGCGGAATGGCGGCCTTGCCCAGGTCGTGCAGCAGCCCGGCCAGGCCGGCGGTGCGCACCTGGCCCGCGCTCAGGCCGATCTGGCGCGCCAGCGCCACCATCAGCGCGCACACGGCCACGGAGTGCATGTAGGTGTAGTCGTCGGCGGTCTTCAGCCGCGCCAGGCTGATGAGCGCGCCGGGGTTGCGCAGCACCGAGTCGGAAATCTCCTCCACCAGGCTGGACGCCGCGGCCACGTCCATGGCCTTGCCCATGCGCGCTTCCTTGAACATCGAAACCACGGCCTGCTTGGCGTTGCTGCAGATCTGCGCGGCGCGGCGGATCTCCATCTGGGTGCAGGTGGGATCCAGGTCGTGCGCCGGCGGGGGCGGCAGCTCGGGCGATACCACGTGCAGCGGCGCCAGGCCGTCGAGCGCGCCGAAGTCGGTGGCGATGCGCGCCTCCACCTCTTCGGGGGACAGGGACGGCTTGCCCACGGCCACGTCCTTGCCGCGCGAGACGTCGATCCAGACCTCCTGCACCGCGGTGCTGTGGATGCGCTCCAGGTCCCTGGGCTCCTCCAGCAGGAAGCGCGTGCGCCAGAACGGGTGTTCCATCCAGGATCCGCAGAATTCGTGGAGGTACATGCCCAGGGTGAGGTCTTCTACGTGGATGCGCTTGAGCATGGCGGAAACGAAACGAAACGGAAATCGGCAAATCGCGCGACAAGCCATGGTAGCCTTTTTGCGTGCCCCGCCAGAAATCGCCCCCCTCCGGTCCCGTCGCGCCCGCGACGGGCGCCAAGCCTAAACCCGCGCCCAGCCCCGCCCAGCAGGCCCTGCGCAAGCTGGGGCTGGTGCGCGACATCGACCTGGCGCTGCACCTGCCGCTGCGCTACGAGGACGAGACGCGCATCACTCCCATCCGCGCGCTGCGCGATGGCGAGGCGGCGCAGATCGAGGCCACGGTGACCGCGTGCGAGGTGCAACTGCGCCCGCGCCGCCTGCTCAAGGTGGTGGTGGACGACGGCACCGGCACCTGCGAGCTGACCTTCTTCAGCTTCTACCCCTCGCACCAGAAAACCCTGGCCGTGGGCGCGCGCCTGCGCCTGCGTGGCGAGGTGCGCGGCGGCTTCTGGGGGCGGCAGATGCTGCACCCGGCCTTCCGCAAGGCCGAGGGCGAGCTGCCCCAGGCCCTGACGCCGGTGTATCCGACGGTGGCGCAGCTGCCGCAGGCCTACCTGCGCCGCGCGGTGGTGGGCGGGCTGCAGCGCGCCGACCTGTCCGAGACCCTGCCGGCCGGCGTGGCGCCGCCCTGTTTTTGGGGCCAAAACGGCCTGCAGCGCCCGTGGGATCTACGCGAGGCGCTCCTTTTTTTGCACCACCCCACGCCCGACGTGGCCCTGGCCACGCTGGAGGACCAGAGCCACCCGGCGTGGCAGCGCCTGAAGGCCGAGGAGCTGCTGGCGCAGCAGCTGTCGCAGCTCACCGCCAAGCGCGAGCGCGACCACCTGCGCGCGCCCGTGCTGCGGCCCGCGCCAGCGCAGGACGCGCCCGGGCTGGCGCTGCACGAGCAGTTGCTGGCGGCGCTGCCGTTCGCGCTCACGGCGGCGCAGCGCCGCGTGTGCGGCGAAATCGCCCACGACATGGCGCGCAGCCGCCCCATGCACCGGCTGCTGCAGGGCGACGTGGGCGCGGGCAAGACCGTGGTGGCGGCGCTCGCGGCCGTCATCGCCATCGACGCCGGCTGGCAGTGCGCGCTCATGGCGCCCACCGAAATCCTGGCGGAGCAGCACTTCGGCAAGCTCGTGGGCTGGCTGGAGCCGCTGCTCGCGCCCCGGGGCCTGCGCGTGGCCTGGCTGGCGGGCGCGCAGAAGAAGAAGGAGCGCGCCGCCATGCTGGCGCTGGTGGCCAGCGGCGAGGCGGCGCTGGTGGTGGGCACGCACGCCGTGATCCAGGAGCAGGTGCAGTTCGCGCGCCTGGGGCTGGCGGTGATCGACGAGCAGCACCGCTTCGGCGTGGCGCAGCGCCTGGCGCTGCGGCAAAAGCTCGAAGACCAGCGCATGGAGCCGCACATGCTCATGATGAGCGCCACGCCCATTCCGCGCACGCTGGCCATGAGCTACTACGCCGACCTTGACGTCTCCACCATCGACGAGCTGCCGCCCGGGCGCACGCCCGTGGTCACCAAGCTGATCGCCGACAGCCGCAAGGACGAGGTCATCGCGCGCATCGGCGCCCAGGTGGCGCAGGGTCGCCAGGTGTACTGGGTGTGCCCGCTGATCGAGGAAAGCGAGGCGCTGGACCTGTCCAACGCCACGGCCACGCACGCCGACCTGAGCGAAGCCCTGCCGGGCGTGCAGGTGGGCCTGCTGCACTCGCGCATGCCCAGCGCCGAGAAGAAGGCCGTGATGGCGCAGTTCACCAGCAGCGCCATGGGCGTGCTGGTCTCCACCACCGTGATCGAGGTGGGAGTGGACGTGCCCAACGCCTCGCTCATGGTGATCGAGCATGCCGAGCGCTTCGGCCTGTCGCAGCTGCACCAGCTGCGCGGGCGCGTGGGGCGCGGCGCCGCCGCGTCGGCCTGCGTGCTGCTGTACGCCACGGGCGAGAGCGGGCGCCTGGGCGAGACCGCCCGGGACCGCCTGCGCGCCATGGCCGAGACCAGCGACGGCTTCGAGATCGCGCGGCGCGACCTGGAGATCCGCGGGCCCGGCGAATTCCTCGGCGCGCGCCAGTCCGGCGCGCCGCTGCTGCGCTTCGCCGACCTGGAGGCCGACAAGGCCCTGCTCGAATGGGCGCGCGAAACCGCCCCGCTGATGCTGGACCGCCACCCGGCGCTGGCCCAGCGGCATATCGCCCGCTGGCTTGGTGGTAAATCCGACTTTCTGAAAGCCTGAGAATGTGCCAGCGTTCCGAGGCGGCACAATGGCACCCATGACACTGACCGAACTCAAGTACATCGTCGCCGTGGCCCGTGAAAAGCACTTCGGCCGCGCTGCCGATGCCTGCTACGTGTCGCAGCCCACGCTGTCGGTGGCCGTGAAGAAGCTCGAGGACGAGCTGGACGTGAAGATCTTCGAGCGCAGCGCGGGCGAAGTCACCGTCACCCCGCTGGGCGAGGACATCGTGCGCCAGGCGCAGAGCGTGCTGGAGCAGGCCGCGGCCATCAAGGAGATCGCCAAGCGCGGCAAGGACCCGCTGGCCGGCGCGCTCACGCTCGGCGTGATCTACACCATCGGCCCCTACCTGCTGCCCGAGCTGGTGCGCCAGGCCATCGCGCGTACGCCGCAGATGCCGCTGATGCTGCAGGAGAACTTCACCATCAAGCTGCTGGAGATGCTGCGCACCGGCGAGATCGACTGCGCCATCCTGGCCGAGCCCTTCCCCGACACCGGCCTGGCCATGGCGACGCTGTACGACGAGCCCTTCATGGCCGCCGTGCCCAGCAGCCACCCGCTGGCCGAGCGCGACAGCGTCTCCACCGAGGAGCTGAAGAACGAGACCATGCTGCTGCTGGGCACGGGCCATTGCTTCCGCGACCACGTGCTCGAGGTCTGCCCCGAGTTCGCGCGCTACGCCAGCAACGCCGAGGGCATCCGCCGCACCTTCGAGGGCTCGTCGCTGGAGACCATCAAGCACATGGTGTCGGCCGGCATGGGCGTCACGCTGGTGCCGCGCCTGTCGGTGCCGCGCGACGCGCTGCACCGCGGCGTGCGCCGCCGCAAGAGCGACGACAACCACATCCGCTACCTGCCCATCCAGGACGCCGACGGCGCCGGCCCGCCCATGCGCCGCGTGGTGCTGGCCTGGCGCCGCAGCTTCACGCGCTACGAGGCCATCGCCGCGCTGCGCAACGCCATCTACGCCTGCGAACTGCCTGGCGTGACCCGTTTGTCTTGAAGTCCCGCAACCCAACCAGGAGGTAACCCCATGGCCAAATCCAGCAGCAAATCGGCCGCCGCAGCAGCCACCGCGAAGGGCGGCGCGCCGCGCATCAACATCGGCATCGGCGACAAGGACCGCGCCGCCATCGCCCAGGGCCTGTCGCGCCTGCTGGCCGACACCTACACGCTGTACCTGACCACGCACAACTTCCACTGGAACGTCACCGGCCCGATGTTCAACTCGCTGCACGCCATGTTCATGGCGCAGTACACCGAGCTGTGGAACGCCGTCGATCCGGTGGCCGAGCGCATCCGCTCGCTGGGCCACGCCGCGCCCGGCTCCTACGCCGAGTTCGGCAAGCTGACCTCGCTGGCCGACGCGCCCGTCAAGCCGCCCCATGCGCTGGAGATGGTGCGCATCCTCGTCGAAGGCCACGAGGCCGTGGCGCGCACCGCGCGCGCGCTGTTCCCGCTGGCCGACAAGGCTGGCGACGAGCCCACCGCCGACCTGCTGACCCAGCGCCTGACGGTGCACGAGCAGACGGCGTGGATGCTGCGCTCGCTGCTGGAAGATTGATAGCAGTCAGCGCAAGCTGCAAAAGGGCTTCGGCCCTTTTTTCTTTGGATCACGCACATGCCGGATACACCGCGGCGCAGCCGCCTCTCGCTCTACCTCGACCTGGTCCGCTTCAACCGCCCCGCTGGCTGGCTGGTGCTCGTCTGGCCCACGCTGGTGGCGCTGTGGGTGGCGGCGGGCGGCTTTCCGGGCTGGCACCTGCTGGTGGTGTTCGTGGCAGGCACGGTGCTGATGCGCAGCAGCGGCTGCTGCATCAACGACATCGCCGACCGCGACTTCGACCGCCATGTCAAGCGCACCCAGGCGCGCCCCATCACCAGCGGGCAGGTGTCGGTGAAGGAGGCCGCGCTGCTGGGCGCCGCGCTCGCGCTGGTGTCCCTGGCGCTGGTGCTGACCACGCGCTGGGAGGCCGTCGCCTGGGCGGTGCCCGCGGTGCTGTTCACCATCCTGTACCCGTTCACCAAGCGCTTCTTCGCCATGCCGCAGGCGTTCCTGGGCATCGCGTTCAACTTCGGCATCGTCATCGCCTTCGCCGCCGTGCAGGGCCAGGTGCCGGCCACGGCCTGGGTGCTGTGGCTGGCCAACCTGTTCCTGGTGCTGGCCTACGACACCGAGTACGCCATGGTGGACCGCGACGACGACCTGAAGATCGGCATGAAGACCTCGGCCATCACGCTCGGGCGCTTCGACGTGGCCGGCATCATGGTGTTCTTCGCGCTGTGCCTGGCGCTCACGGCCTGGGCGCTGTGGCCGCTGGTGCCCGGCTGGCCGCTGGCGCTGGGCCTGGGCGCGGCGGCGGCGCAGGTGGCATGGCACTACACGCTGATCCGCGCACGCACGCGCGCGGGCTGCTTCACCGCGTTCAGCAAAAGCCACTGGATCGGCGTGGCCCTGTTCGCCGGTGTGGCGCTCGGCTACGCCCTGCAGTAACTCCTGTTTTGATAGCTGTCAGCGCTTGCCTGGAAAGCGCTGGAGGGCTTTTTTACTTGAATTCGTCGCCGAGTTCGTGCGCGCGCGCCTCGGCGGCGTCGAGCGCGCGCATGAACCGCTGGGCCACGCCGTCGGCCTCCATCGACTCGATGGCCGCGTGCGTGGTGCCGCCCTTGGAGGTGACGCGCTGGCGCAGTACCTGGGGCGGATCGTCAGAGCGGCGC
Organism: Acidovorax sp. YS12; assembly: GCA_021496925.1. Taxonomy (NCBI): domain Bacteria; kingdom Pseudomonadati; phylum Pseudomonadota; class Betaproteobacteria; order Burkholderiales; family Comamonadaceae; genus Acidovorax; species Acidovorax sp. YS12. Next base: position 2,645,168 of record CP053915.1, on the reverse strand, counting down.
GCCAGCTCGGCCGCGCCGGCGAAGGTGCCCACCGCGAGCTGGTGCGCCTGCTCGCGCGTCAGGCCCATGTCCACGCCGGCCTGGGCCATGGCTTCGAGGAAATAGAACACATAGGCCGGACCCGAGCCGGACAGCGCCGTCACCGCGTCCAGCAGCGCCTCTTCCTCGACCCACAGGTAGGCGCCGGTGGTGGCCACGACCTGCTCCACCAGGGTGCGCTCGCCCGCGCTGACGCCCGAGCGCGCGAACAGCCCGGTCATGCCCTGGCCGATCAGCGCCGGCGTGTTGGGCATGGCGCGCACGATGCGCTCGCTGCCCAGCCACTGGGCGATGCTGCCGGTGCGGATGCCGGCGGCCACGCTCAGGTGCAGCGCGCCGGGCGTGTGCGCGGCCACCTGGCGCGCGGCCTCCTGGAAGTTCTGCGGCTTGATGGCCCACACCACCAGCCGTGCGCGGGCCAGCTGCGGGCCGGCCTTTTCCTGCGCCGTGATGCCGAACTGGCGCTGCAGCGCGGCGCTGGCCTCGGCGGAGGGTTCGACCACGTCGATGCGTTCGGCCGGCAGGCCCTGGCGCAGCAGGCCGCCGATGATGGCGCTGGCCATGTTGCCGCCTCCGATGAAGGCGATGGGGGTTTCGATGGTGAAGGGGGTGGTCATGGGCGGGTCCGTGGATGGTTGCGGACGGCAGACTACCAAAAACGGAGCAGCCCGCGCGCGTCTGTGCGCAAATTGCGGGTATATAGGGTGCAAAATCCCCGTGGGGATTGCGCTGGTAGCTCTCTTTTTTGTAGTGGTTTTGTGGGTTTGTTTCCCGGGGCCGGGACTCGCCCCGGCGGGCGACCTCCTTTTCTTGCTCGTGCAAGAAAAGGAGGCAAAAGAAGCACGCCCCTGCTGTCCGTATCCCCTGCGCTTCGCTCCGGGGCAGCCTGCGGTGCTCGGGCGTGGGGCGGTGCCGCGTAACTCACTGCGCGCCTGCGGCGCTCCGTTCAAACAGACGCGGCAAGTCAGATCACGAAGCGCGTGTGTCCTTCGGCACACGCGCCCGCCCCACGCCCTGCGCTCCTCGGTACGGCCAGAAGGGGGTTGAAGACGACACGGGCCATCGCTGCGCTCGGCCTGGACTTCGCGGCGCGTAGCGCCCGCGCCCGCGAGGCCGAGCGCAGCGATGGCCCGTGTCGGTCTCCACCCCCTTTCAGGCTGCGCCTGGGGCGAGGCGGTGGTGGGGTGGCATGCGCGAAGTCGCGCATGCTTCGTGAACTGACTCGCTGCGGCTGTTTGAGCGAAGCGCGTAGCGCGCAGCGAGTTCCGCAGCGCACCCCGCCAGCGTCTCGCCCCAGGTGTGCCCCCACGCGCAGCGTGGGGGTCGCAGACTGCGGGGCGCGTTTCTTTGCCTCCTTTCTTGTCGCGCGACAAGAAAGGAGGTCGCCCGCCGGGGCGAGTCCCGGCTCCGGGAAGCAAACCCACCACAAGCATAAAAACAGCCAAAAACCAAAGGCCAGCAAGCGCTAGAAGCTATTCTTTTATGAGCGTGAATATCCCTCAGCCATGGCCGAGCGCGGTCTGCGCCACCGCATGCTCCCAGCGCGCCATGCGTTCGGCGGCGCAGGCGCGCTCCAGCGTGGGCAGGAAGCGGCGCTCGGCGCGCCACAGGTGCGCCAGTTCCTCGGTGTCGGCGTAGATGCCGCACGACAGCCCGGCCAGGTAGGCCGCGCCCAGCGCGGTGGTTTCCACCACGGCCGGGCGCACCACGGGGATGCCCAGCAGATCGGCTTGGAACTGCATCAGCAGGTCGTTCACGCAGGCGCCGCCGTCCACGCGCAGCTCACTCACCGGGGCGCCGCCCGCGGCCACGGCGTCGCGGCCCATGGCGGCGAGCAGCGCGGCGCTCTGGTAGGCGATGGATTCGAGCGCCGCGCGCGCGATGTGCGCCAGCGTGGTGCCGCGCGTCAGGCCGGTGATGGTGCCGCGCGCGTCGGGCTTCCAGTAGGGCGCGCCCAGGCCGGTGAAGGCGGGCACCATCATCACGCCGCCCGAGTCGGGCACGCTCTCGGCCAGTGACTGCACCTCGGAGCTGGCCGAGATGGCGCGCAGCCCGTCGCGCAGCCACTGCACCACGGCGCCGCCGACGAACACGCTGCCTTCGAGCGCGAATTCGGGCGTGTGGCCGGGCTGCGCGGCGCTGGTGGTCAGCAGGCCATTGCGCGAGGTCTGGAAGGTCTGGCCCGTGTGCATGAGCATGAAGCAGCCCGTGCCGTAGGTGTTCTTGGCCATGCCGGCCTTGAAGCAGGCCTGGCCGAACAGCGCGCTCTGCTGGTCGCCGGCCACGCCGCCGATGGCGACCGAAGCGCCCAGCACCCCGGCGTCCGTGCGGCCGAAGTCGCCGCTGGAGGGCAGCACCTCGGGCAGCAGCGCGCGCGGGATGCGCAGCAGCGCCAGCAGTTCGTCGTCCCACTGGTTGGTGTGCACGTTCAGCAGCATGGTGCGGCTGGCGTTGCTCACGTCGGTGACGTGGCGCTGGCCGCCGGTGAGCTGCCAGATGAGCCAGCTGTCCACCGTGCCGAAGGCCAGCTCGCCGCGCTCGGCGGCGGCGCGCGCGCCGGGCACGTTGTCGAGCAGCCACTGCAGCTTGGTGCCGGAGAAGTAGGCGTCGATCAGCAGCCCCGTCTTGGCCTGGATGGCGTCGGCGTGGCCCTGCGCGCGCAGTTGCGCGCAGGCGGGTTCGGCGCGCCGGTCCTGCCAGACGATGGCGTGGTGCACGGGCGCGCCGGTCTTGCGGTTCCACAGCACGGTGGTCTCGCGCTGGTTGGTGATGCCCAGCGCGCGCACGTCGCCGGCCGCAATGCCGGCCTGTGCCAGCGCCTGGCGCGCGGTGGCGAGCTGGGTGCGCCAGATCAGCATCGGGTCGTGCTCCACCCAGCCGGGCTGGGGGTAGATCTGCGGCAGCTCCTGCTGGGCCTGGGCCACGATGTGGCCGTGCGCGTCGAAGACGATGCTGCGCGAACTGGAGGTGCCTTGGTCGAGGGCGAGGAGGTAGGTCATGGCGGGAAAGGCGGTGGGGGTGGAAGGGGGGGCGTTCAGCCGGAGACGGTGCAGACCACCTCGGCCGCCTGCAGCAGGCTGGGGAAGGGCTCGGGCGGCGCGGCGTCGGTAAACAGGCGGTCGATCTGCTCCAGCGTGGCCAGCTGCACCATGGCCGGGCGGTTGAACTTGCTGTGGTCGGCGGCCAGCCACACTTCGCGCGCGTGCTCGATGATGGTCTGCGCCACCTTCACCTCGCGGTAATCGAAGTCGCGCAGCGTGCCGTCGGGCTCGATGCCGGAGATGCCGATGAGCGCGATGTCCACGCGGAACTGGCGGATGAAGTCCACCGCCGCCTCGCCGACGATGCCGCGGTCGCGCGGGCGCACCACGCCGCCGGCCACGATCACCTCGCAGTCGGGGTTGCCGCTGAGGATGGCGGCCACGTTGAGGTTGTTGGTGAGCACGCGCAGGCCGCGGTGGTGCAGCAGCGCGCGCGCGATGGCCTCGGTGGTGGTGCCGATGTTCAGGATGAGCGAGCAGCCGTGCGGCACCTGCGCCGCCACGGCGCGCGCGATGCGCGCCTTGCCCTCGGCGTGCAGCGTTTCGCGCTGGGTGTGGGCCAGATTCTCCACGGTGGAGCCGGGCATGCGCACGCCGCCGTGGAAGCGCATCAGCAGGCCTTGTTCGGCCAGGCGCTGTACGTCGCGGCGCACGGTTTGCAGTGTCACGCCCAGGGTGTCGGCGAGCTGTTCGACGCTGACCGTGTGGCGCTGGCGCACTTCTTCGAGCAGCTGGAGTTGGCGGGGATTGTTCACGCGGATGGACTCCCAATGAGAGCGTTGACTTTAAAAGCGAACCAAAACGAAAAAACCGAGGGTTATCCCGAAGGACATTCGATCAATAAGGAACAAAAATGAACGGATACGCAATTCGTCTCTGGTATCGTGCCGGATTCGCGCAGGCATTGGCCGCTCCCCGGGGGCAGGAAAGACACAGATGGATTTGGTTCTGGACAGCATAGTCAAGCGGGTTGGCGCGCAGGTGTGGCTGCATGGCATCGGCATGGCGCTGCAGCCGGGCGCCGTCACGGTGCTGCTGGGCGCCACGCAGGCCGGCAAGACCAGCTTGATGCGCATCATGGCAGGACTGGACGAACCCACCGAGGGCCGGGTGCGCGTCGATGGTGTGGACGTGACCGGCATGCCGGTGCGCGAGCGCAACGTGGCCATGGTGTACCAGCAGTTCATCAACTACCCGTCGCTCACGGTGGCGGACAACATCGCCTCGCCCCTGAAGCTGCGCGGCGAAAAGGGCGTGGCCCGGCGCGTGCGCGAACTGGCCGAGCGCCTGCACATCGAGATGTTCCTGCAGCGCTACCCGTCGGAGCTGTCGGGCGGGCAGCAGCAGCGCGTGGCGCTGGCGCGCGCGCTGGCCAAGGGCGCGCCGCTGATGCTGCTCGACGAACCGCTGGTGAACCTGGACTACAAGCTGCGCGAGGAACTGCGCGAGGAGCTCACGCAGCTCTTCGCCACGGGCGACTCGACGGTGGTCTACGCCACCACCGAGCCGGGCGAGGCGCTGCTGCTGGGCGGCTACACCGCCGTGCTGCACGAGGGGCGGCTGCTGCAGTACGGCCCCACGGCCGAGGTGTTCCACGCGCCGAACTCGCTGCGCGTGGCGCGCGCCTTCAGCGACCCGCCGATGAACCTGGTGCGGGCGCAGGCCACCCTCGGCGGCCTGCGCCTGCCCGGCGGCACCGAACTGCCGGTGGCCTTGCCCGGCGGCCACGGCAACGATCGCGGCGACGTGACCCTGGGCCTGCGCGCGAGCGCGCTGCGCCTGCACGCACGCCCCGGCGACGTGGCGGTGCAGGGCACGGTGGAGCTGGCGGAGATTTCGGGCTCCGACACCTTCGTGCACGCCGCCACGCCCTGGGGCGAGCTGGTGGCGCAGATCACCGGTGTGCACTACCTGGAGCTGGGCAGCAGCGTGGCGCTGCACCTGGACCCGGCCCAGGCCTACGTATTCGGCGCGGACGGGGCCTTGCTGCTGGCCCCGGCACGGCCTGGAAGGAACTGAGCGATGGCACGCATCACACTCGATCTGGCGCACTCGTACAGGCCGAACCCGCAGCAGGACAGCGACTACGCGCTGCTGCCCTTGAGCATGGTGTTCGATGACGGCGGCGCCTACGCGCTGCTCGGCCCCTCGGGCTGCGGCAAGACCACCATGCTGAACATCATGTCGGGCCTGCTCGTGCCCTCGCAGGGGCGCGTGCTGTTCGACGAACGCGACGTGACGCGCGCCAGCCCGCAGGAGCGCAACATCGCGCAGGTGTTCCAGTTCCCGGTGATCTACGACACCATGACGGTGGCCGAGAACCTGGCGTTCCCGCTGAAGAACCGCAAGGTGCCCGAGGCGCGCATCCGCCAGCGCGTGGGCCAGATCGCCGAGATGCTGGAGATGAGTGGCCAGCTCGACCAGCGCGCGGCCGGCCTGTCGGCCGACGCCAAGCAGAAGATCTCGCTCGGCCGCGGCCTGGTGCGCGAGGACGTGGCGGCGGTGCTGTTCGACGAGCCGCTCACCGTGATCGACCCGCACCTGAAGTGGCAGTTGCGGCGCAAGCTCAAGCAGATCCACCACGAGCTGAAGCTGACGCTGATCTACGTCACGCACGACCAGGTGGAGGCGCTGACCTTCGCCGACAAGGTGGTGGTGATGACGCGCGGGCGCGCCGTGCAGGTGGGCGCACCCGACGAACTGTTCGAGCGCCCGCGCCACGCCTTCGTCGGCCACTTCATCGGTTCGCCGGGCATGAACTTCCTGCCCGCGCAGGTGCAGGACGGCGCGCTGGCGGTGGCAGGCCAGCGCATGCCGCTGCCGCGTGCGCTGCCCGATGGCGCGCTGCGCCTGGGCGTGCGCCCCGAATACCTGGCGCTGGCCGCGCCGGGGCAGGCCGGTGCGCTGCCGTGCGCCGTGGCGCGCGTGCAGGACCTGGGCACGCACCAGATGCTGACCGCCACCCTCGGCGGCGAGGTGCTCAAGGCGCGCTGCGCGCCCGAGCAGGTGCTGCCCGGTGAGGGGGGGACTGTCTGGCTGCAGGTGCTGGGCGAGCACACCTGCTTCTACCAAAACGAGGAGCTTTTGCCATGAGCACCACGACCAAGCCGGTGAACCAGAAAGCCTGGTTCCTTATCTTGCCGGTCATCCTCTGCGTGGCGTTCTCGGCCATCCTGCCGCTGATGACGGTGGTGAACTACTCCGTGCAGGACATCATCAGCCCCGAGCGCCGCGTGTTCGTGGGCACCGAATGGTTCGCCGCCGTGATGCGCGACGAGGAGCTGCACAGCGCGCTGCTGCGGCAGATCACCTTCTCGCTGGCCGTGCTGCTGGTGGAGATTCCGCTGGGCATCCTGCTGGCGCTGTCCATGCCCGCGCAGGGTTGGAAGTCGTCCGCCGTGCTGGTGGTGGTGGCGCTGTCGCTGCTGATCCCGTGGAACGTGGTGGGCACCATCTGGCAGATCTTCGGCCGCTCGGACATCGGCCTGCTCGGCGCCGCCTTCAAGGCGGCGGGCATCGAGTACAGCTACACCGGCAACGCCACGCAGGCCTGGCTCACGGTGCTGGCCATGGACGTGTGGCACTGGACGCCGCTGGTGGCGCTGCTGGCCTTCGCCGGGCTGCGTTCCATTCCCGATGCCTACTACCAGGCTGCGCGCATCGACGGCGCGAGCAAGCTGGCGGTGTTCCGCTACATCCAGCTGCCCAAGATGCGCGGCGTGCTGATGATCGCGGTGCTGCTGCGCTTCATGGACAGCTTCATGATCTACACCGAGCCCTTCGTGCTCACCGGCGGCGGGCCGGGCAACGCGACCACGTTCCTGAGCCAGTACCTCACGCAGAAGGCCGTGGGCCAGTTCGACCTGGGCCCGGCGGCCGCCTTCTCGCTGATCTATTTCTTCATCATCCTGCTGCTGTGCTTCATCCTCTACAACTGGATGCAGCGCGTCGGCACCACGCCGAAGGAGGGCGCAGGCCATGAATGAGCCCCGCTTCCAGAAACGCACGCTGTTCCTGATCGCCTACCTCGTCTTCGCCGTGCTGCCGATCTACTGGATGGTCAACATGAGCTTCAAGACCAACGAGGAGATCCTGTCGAGCTTCTCGCTCTGGCCCCAGCACTTCACCTGGGACAACTACAGGACCATCTTCACCGACGAAAGCTGGTACTCGGGCTACATCAACAGCCTGATCTACGTGGCCATCAACACCGTGATCTCGCTCACCGTGGCGCTGCCCGCGGCCTATGCGTTCAGCCGCTACCAGTTCCTGGGCGACAAGCACGTGTTCTTCTGGCTGCTCACCAACCGCATGACGCCGCCCGCAGTTTTCCTTCTGCCGTTCTTCCAGCTCTACACCACCGTGGGTCTGATGGACACGCACATCGCCGTGGCGCTGGCGCACCTGCTGTTCAACGTGCCACTGGCGGTGTGGATTCTCGAAGGCTTCATGAGCGGCATTCCGCGCGAGATCGACGAAACGGCGTACATCGACGGCTACTCGTTCCCGCGCTTCTTCCTCACCATCTTCCTGCCGCTCATCAAGGCCGGCGTGGGCGTGGCGGCGTTCTTCTGCTTCATGTTCTCGTGGGTCGAATTGCTGCTGGCGCGCACGCTCACCAGCGTGAACGCCAAGCCCATCGTGGCGACGATGACGCGCACCGTGAGCGCCAGCGGCATGGACTGGGCCACGCTCGCCGCCGCCGGGGTGCTGACCATCGTGCCCGGCGCCATCGTCATCTGGTTCGTGCGCCACTACATCGCGAAGGGCTTCGCGATGGGCCGTGTCTGAAGGAGAAACGCCCATGTTCGATTGGATGGCCTGGACCACCCCGGTGGCCGTGTTCTTCACCTGCATCGCGCTCATGCTGGTCGGCATGACGGTGTGGGAAATCAAATGCCCCACGGTGGAGCGCAAGGGCTTCCTGCCCATTTCCACCACGCGCGGCGACCGCCTGTTCATCGGCCTGCTCACCGCCGCCTACATCAACCTGATCTGGGTGGGCCTGGGCGAGAAGATGGCGCAGTGGTTTTCGCTGGAGGCCGAGCCCTCGGTGTGGATCAGCTTCGTGCTGTCCATGCTGGCGCTGGCCCTGGTGCTGCGCAAGGGGTGATATGAAAAAGAGAGCTGGCAGCGCTTGTTGCATAAGGGTTTGACAGAGAAAAGATGCTGAAAACCTTGTGCAGCAAGCGCTGCCAGCTATGGTTTTTGCAGGTTTCACAGGCCCGGCCCGGTTCCCCCCTGGGCAGGCGCCGATCCACCAATGGGGGTCTCAAAATGAGGAGACAGCAATGAAGATGCAGTTCAAGGCGATCGCTTTCGCCACCGCGGCCCTGGCTTTGGGGCAGGCTGCCTGGGCCGGCGAGGCCGAGGCCAAGAAGTGGATCGACAGCGAGTTCCAGCCCTCCACGCTCTCCAAGGACCAGCAGATGGCCGAGATGAAGTGGTTCATCGACGCCGCCAAGAAGCTGCAGGCCAAGGGCGTGAAGGACGTCTCGGTGGTGTCCGAGACCCTCACCACGCACGAGTACGAGTCCAAGACGCTGGCCAAGGCGTTCGAGGAAATCACCGGCATCAAGGTCAAGCACGACCTGATCCAGGAAGGCGACGTGGTCGAGAAGCTGCAGACCTCGATGCAGTCGGGCAAGTCCATCTACGACGGCTGGATCAGCGACTCCGACCTCATCGGCACGCACTACCGCTACGGCAAGATCCTGAACCTGTCCGACTACATGACGGGCACGGGCAAGGAATACACCAACCCCGGCATCGACATCGCCGACTTCATCGGCACCAAGTTCACCACCGCGCCCGACGGCAAGCTGTACCAGCTGCCCGACCAGCAGTTCGCCAACCTGTACTGGTTCCGCGCCGACCTGTTCGAGCGCAAGGACCTCAAGCAGAAGTTCAAGGCCAAGTACGGCTACGACCTGGGCGTGCCGCTGAACTGGAGCGCCTATGAGGACATCGCCGAGTTCTTCACCAACGACGTGAAGCAGATCGACGGCAAGCCCATCTACGGCCACATGGACTACGGCAAGAAGGACCCGTCGCTGGGCTGGCGCTTCACCGATGCGTGGCTCTCGATGGCCGGCAGCGCCGACATCGGCAACCCCAACGGCCTGCCGATCGACGAATGGGGCATCCGCGTGGCCGACGACAAGTGCACCCCCGTGGGCGCCAGCGTGGCCCGTGGCGGCGCCACCAACTCGCCCGCCGCCGTCTACGCGCTCACCAAGTACGTGGACTGGATGAAGAAGTACGCGCCCAAGGAAGCCACCGGCATGACCTTCGGCGAAGCCGGCCCCGTGCCCGCCCAGGGCCAGATCGCGCAGCAGATCTTCTGGTACACCGCCTTCACCGCCGACATGGTCAAGCCCGGCCTGCCCGTGGTGAACGCCGACGGCACGCCCAAGTGGCGCATGGCCCCCGGCCCCAACGGCCCCTACTGGAAGCAGGGCATGCAGAACGGCTACCAGGACGTGGGCTCGTGGACCTTCTTCAAGGACCACAACCCCGACCGCCTGGCCGCCGCGTGGCTCTACGCGCAGTTCGTGACAGCCAAGAGCACCTCGCTGAAGAAGACCATCGTCGGCCTCACGCCGATCCGCGAGTCCGACATCCGCTCCAAGGCCATGACCGACATGGCGCCCAAGCTCGGCGGCCTGGTCGAGTTCTACCGCAGCCCGGCGCGCGTGGCCTGGTCGCCCACCGGCACCAACGTGCCTGACTACCCCAAGCTCGCCCAGCTCTGGTGGAAGAACGTGGCCCAGGCCGTCACCGGCGAGAAGACCCCGCAGGCCGCCATGGACACGCTGGCCGACGAAATGGACCAGGTGATGGCCCGCCTGGAGCGCGCCGGCATGGCCCACTGCGCGCCCAAGCTGAACAAGAAGGAAGACCCGGCCAAGTGGCTGAGCGACAAGCACGCGCCCTGGAAGAAGCTCGACAACGAGAAGCCGAAGGGCGAAACCATCGCCTACGACGCGCTGCTGCAGGCCTGGAAGAACGGCAAGGTGCGCTGATGTAAATGCACACCCCCCTGAGCGGCTGCGCCGCTTCCCCCCGCTCTCGCAGTGCTGCGCACTGCGGGCAGGGGGACGCCGCCAGCGCGGCGGGGCGGCCCTTGCGCGGCGTCTGCTGGCTTGGGCCGCGCCGGTTGCGTGGGCTGGGGGGAACACCATGGATGACCGAGATGACCACTGACTCCCCCGCACCCACCCCGCGCGCCGAACTGCTCGCCCGCCTGGCCCAGCCCATCACCTACGACCTCGCGGTCATCGGCGGCGGTGCCACGGGCCTGGGCGTGGCGCTGGATGCGGCGGCGCGTGGTTTCTCGGTGGTGCTGGTGGAGTCGGACGACTTCGCCAAGGGCACCTCTTCGCGCGCCACCAAGCTGGTGCACGGCGGGGTGCGCTATCTGGCGCAGGGCAACATCGCGCTGGTGCGCGAGGCGCTGCACGAGCGCACCACGCTGCTGCGCAACGCGCCGCACCTGGCGCAGCCGCTGCCGTTCGTCATGCCCTCGTACCACCTGTGGGAGACGCCGTTCTACGGCGTCGGCCTGAAGATGTACGACGCCCTGGCCGGCCAGGCCGGCCTGGGCGCCACCGAATTCATGGGCCGCGCCCGCACCCTGCACTGCCTGCCCACGGCGCGCGCCGAAGGGCTCAAGGGCGGCGTCAAGTACTGGGACGGCCAGTTCGACGACGCGCGCCTGGCGCTGGCGCTGGCGCGTACCGCGGCGGCCCAGGGGGCGCTGCTGGTCAACTACTGCCCGGCGCGCGAGCTGCTGCACGAAGGCGGCAAGGTGGCGGGCCTGGTCTGTGAAGACGCCGAGAGCGGGCAGCGCTTCACGCTGCGCGCGCGCGCCGTGGTCAATGCCACGGGCGTCTGGGTCGATGCATTGCGCCAGCAGGACGCCGAGGCGCTGGGCAGGCCCGTGCGCCCCATGGTGGCGCCCAGCCAGGGCGTGCACATCGTGGTGGACCGCGACTTCCTGCCCTCGGACCACGCGCTGCTGGTGCCCAAGACGGCCGACGGGCGCGTGCTGTTCGCCGTGCCCTGGCTGGGCAAGCTCATCCTGGGCACCACCGACAGCCCGCGCCAGGACCTGGCGCGCGAGCCGCAGGCCTTCCGCGAGGAGGTGGATTTCATCCTCAGCGAGTCGGCCAAGTACCTGCGCCGCGCGCCGCGCGCCGAGGACGTGCGCAGCATCTGGGTCGGCCTGCGTCCGCTGGTGCGGCCGCCCGACGACGAAGGCGGCAACACCAAGGCCCTGAGCCGCGAGCACACCGTGCTGGCCAGCCGCAGCGGGCTGGTGACCGTGACGGGCGGCAAGTGGACCACCTACCGCGCCATGGCCGAGGACGTGCTGGCGAAGTGCTTCGACGAAGGCCTGCTGCCGGCGCGGCCCGCTGGCGCCACCGTGCAGCTGCGCCTCGTGGGGGCGCCCGCGGCCCCGGTGCGCCACCGCATCTACGAGGCCCAGGGCTGGCATTCATATGGCAGCGAGGCCGCCGCGGTGCAGGCCCTGCCGGGCGCGCAGGCCTGGCTGGCCGAGGGGCTGAGCGAGGCCATGGTGCGCTTTGCCGTGCGCCACGAATACGCGCGCACCGTGGAGGATGTGCTGGCCCGGCGCTGCCGCCTGCTGTTCCTCGACGCCCGGCTGGCGGCCCGGCTGGCGCCGCGCGTGGCGGAAATCCTGCAGGAAGAAGGCCAGGGCGAGCCGCGGCTGCCGGCCTTTTTGGCGTTGGCGCAACAGTATCTGCAGCTGCCCGCCTGATTCCTGCCTGCGCAGGGCTTGACTTGCTCGGTCGGCTCTGCAACAATGCCAGGCTTCGCGTAAAAATTATGCGAGGTTTCTGCCCAGTGGAAGCGCCGTGAAATGGTTCGCGGCGTGGACGACGGGCCCAAGACTGACTGGCTGCTCGCGGCCCGAGAGAAGGACTCTGGGGCTGTCGGGATGTGCTGGTGCAAGTTGGGAATATTGAAATGATCCAAACAGAATCTCGGTTAGAGGTTGCCGACAACACCGGCGCCAAGTCCGTCCTGTGCATCAAGGTGCTCGGCGGCTCCAAGCGTCGCTATGCCAGCGTTGGTGACATCATCAAGGTGAGCGTGAAAGAAGCTGCTCCGCGTGGTCGCGTCAAGAAAGGCGAGATCTACAGCGCGGTGGTGGTGCGCACGGCCAAGGGCATCCGCCGTGCCGATGGCTCGCTCGTCAAGTTCGATGGCAACGCCGCTGTGCTGCTCAACGCCAAGCAAGAGCCTATCGGTACCCGCATTTTTGGCCCCGTGACACGTGAACTGCGCACCGAGAAGTTCATGAAGATCGTGTCCCTGGCCCCTGAAGTTCTCTGAAGGACGCACCATGAACAAGATCCGCAAGGGCGACGAAGTCATCGTGCTGGCTGGCCGTGACAAGGGCAAGCGTGGCACCGTTTCGCTGCGCAAGGACGACTCCCACCTGGTGATCGAAGGCATCAACCTGGTGAAGAAGCACGTCAAGCCCAATCCCATGAAGGGCACCACCGGCGGCATCGTGGAAAAGGCCATGCCTATCCACCAGTCCAACGTGGCCATCTTCAATGCAGCGACCGGCAAGGCTGATCGCGTCGGTATCAAGGTGCAGGCTGACGGCGCGCGCGTTCGCGTGTTCAAGTCCAACGGCGCCGAAATCAAGGCTGCCTAAGGGGTAACACATGGCACGACTGCAAAAACTCTATCGCGAAAAGATCGCGGCTGAACTGAAGGAAAAGTTCGGCTACCAATCCATCATGGAAGTCCCGCGCCTGTCCAAGATCACCCTGAACATGGGTGTGGGCGAGGCCGTGGCCGACAAGAAGGTGCTGGACAACGCCGTGGGCGACCTGACCAAGATCGCCGGCCAGAAGCCCGTGGTGACCAAGGCCAAGAAGGCCATCGCCGGCTTCAAGATCCGCGAAGGCCAGGCCATCGGCTGCATGGTCACGCTGCGTGGCGTTCAGATGTACGAATTCCTGGACCGTTTCGTCACCGTGGCCCTGCCGCGCGTGCGTGACTTCCGTGGTATCTCCGGCCGCGCTTTCGACGGCCGCGGCAACTACAACGTCGGCGTCAAAGAGCAGATCATCTTCCCGGAAATCGAATACGACAAGGTGGATGCGCTGCGTGGTCTGAACATCAGCATCACCACGACGGCTAAAACCGACGACGAGTGCAAGGCGCTGCTGTCGGCATTCAAATTCCCCTTCAAGAACTGAGGTGGCGCATGGCTAAGAAAGCTTTGATCGAGCGCGAACTCAAGCGCGAAAAACTGGCCGCCAAGTACGCTGCCAAGTATGCAGAACTGAAGGCCATCGCCGGCGACGCCAAGCGTTCCGACGAAGAGCGCGACGCCGCTCGCCTGGGCCTGCAGAAGCTGCCCCGTAACGCCAACCCCACGCGCCAGCGCAACCGTTGCGAGATCACCGGTCGCCCGCGCGGCACCTTCCGCCAATTTGGCCTGGGCCGCGCCAAGATCCGTGAAATGGCCTTCGCCGGTGACATCCCCGGTGTGACCAAGGCCAGCTGGTAAGTCGAGCAGGAGAGAACAACATGAGCATGAGTGATCCCATCGCTGACCTGCTGACCCGCATCCGCAACGCCCAGATGGTCTCCAAGGCCACCGTGACGGCGCCTTCCTCCAAAGTGAAGGTCGCCATCGCCCAGGTGCTGAAGGATGAGGGCTACATCGACGGCTTCCAGGTGAAGACCGAAGGCAGCAAGTCCGAACTCGAAATTACCCTGAAGTACTACGCCGGCCGTCCCGTGATCGAGCGTATCGAGCGCGTGAGCCGTCCTGGCCTGCGCGTGTACAAGGGCCGCGACGCCATCCCCCAGGTCATGAATGGCTTGGGCGTGGCCATCGTCACCACTCCCAAGGGCGTGATGACGGATCGCAAGGCACGTGCCACCGGCGTCGGCGGCGAAGTGCTGTGCTACGTGGCCTAACCGAGCATTGAAGGAGAAATACTGAAATGTCTCGCGTAGCAAAATCCCCCGTGGTCATTCCCGCAGGCGTGGAAGTGGCCCTCACCGCAGAGAAGATCAACGTCAAGGGCTCGGGCGGCGCGCTGTCCGTCGCTCAGAACGCGCTGGTCAAGGTGGCCAACAACGAAGGCAAGCTTTCGTTCGAGCCCGTGAACGACTCCCGCGAAGCCAATGCCATGAGCGGCACCGTGCGCCAGCTGGTGAACAACATGGTGGTCGGCGTGAGCAAGGGCTTCGAGAAGAAGCTGTCGCTGATCGGCGTGGGCTTCAAGGCCGCCGCATCGGGCTCGAAGCTGAACCTGAGCGTGGGCTTCTCGCATCCCGTGAATTTCGAGATGCCCGCCGGCGTTACCGTCGCTACCCCGACCCCGACCGAAATCGTGGTCAAGGGTGCCGATCGCCAGGTCGTTGGCCAGCTGGCCGCTGAGATCCGCGCCGTTCGTCCTCCCGAGCCCTACAAGGGCAAGGGCATCCGTTACTCGGATGAGAAGGTCGTGATCAAAGAGACCAAGAAGAAGTAAGGAGCTGCAGCATGTTGAACAAGAAAGAGCAGCGTCTGCGTCGTGCCCGTCAGACCCGTATTCGCATCGCCCAGCAAGGCGTTGCCCGCCTGTCGGTGAACCGCACCAACCTCCACATCTACGCCAGCGTGATTTCTGGCTGCGGCACCAAGGTGCTGGCCTCTGCCTCCACGGCGGAAGCCGAAGTGCGCACCCAGCTGGGTGCCGCTGGCAAGGGTGGCAACGTGGCCGCCGCCACGCTGATCGGCAAGCGCATTGCCGAGAAGGCGAAGGCCGCCGGTGTTGAGAAGGTTGCTTTCGACCGTGCAGGTTTCGCCTACCACGGCCGCGTCAAGGCCCTGGCCGACGCAGCCCGTGAAGCAGGTCTGCAGTTCTAAGCGGAGCGGATAAAAATGGCTAAATTTTCCCCCAAGGTGCAAGACGAAGGTCGTGACGACGGTCTGCGCGAAAAAATGATCGCGGTCAACCGCGTGACCAAAGTCGTGAAGGGCGGCCGTATCCTCGGCTTCGCAGCACTGACGGTGGTCGGCGACGGTGACGGCCGCGTTGGCATGGGCAAGGGCAAGTCGAAGGAAGTGCCCGCTGCCGTGCAGAAGGCAATGGAAGAAGCCCGCCGCAACATGGTGAAGGTGTCGCTGAAGAACGGCACGATTCACCATAACGTGACCGGCCACCATGGCGCTGCGGTCGTGATGATGGCTCCGGCTCCCAAGGGTACCGGCATCATCGCCGGCGGCCCGATGCGCGCCGTGTTCGAAGTGATGGGCATCACCGACATCGTGGCCAAGAGCCATGGTTCGTCCAACCCCTACAACATGGTCCGCGCCACGTTCGACGCCCTGACCAACTCCACCACCCCGGCGGAAGTGGCAGCCAAGCGCGGCAAGTCGGTCGAAGACCTGTTCGTCTGATCGGAGTGTGAAATGACGACACAACAAACTGTCAAGATTCAGCTGGTTCGCAGCCCGATCGGCACCAAGCAGTCGCACCGCGACACGGTGCGTGGCCTGGGCCTGCGCAAGCTGAACAGCGTGAGCGAGCTGCAGGACACGCCTGCGGTGCGCGGCATGATCAACAAGATCAGCTATCTGGTCAAAGTCCTCTGAGAGGTTGATGATGGAACTCAATAGCATCAAGCCTGCAGCGGGTGCCAAGCACGCCAAGCGCCGCGTGGGCCGTGGCATCGGCTCCGGCCTGGGCAAGACCGCCGGCCGTGGCCACAAGGGCCAGAAGTCGCGTTCGGGCGGCTACCACAAGGTAGGCTTCGAAGGCGGCCAGATGCCGCTGCAGCGTCGTCTGCCCAAGCGCGGTTTCAAGTCGCAGTCGCTGAAGTTCAATGCCGAAGTGACCCTGCGCACGCTGGAGCAGCTCGGCCTGGCCGAAGTCGATGTCGCCGCCCTGAAGCAGGCAGGTCTCGTGCCCGCCATTGCCCAGGTGGTGAAGGTCGTCAAGCGCGGTGAACTCACCAAGGCCGTGAAGCTCACGGGCGTCGGTGCCACCGCAGGTGCCAAGGCTGCCATCGAGGCGGCTGGCGGCAGCTTGGCCTGATAGCCGTTCTGAAAGAGGACATCCGTGGCTACTAGCGCAGCTCAGATCGCAAAAACCGGCAAGTTCGGCGATTTGCGTCGCCGCCTGGTTTTTCTGTTGCTCGCGCTGGTCGTGTACCGCATCGGGGCGCATATCCCCGTTCCGGGCATCGACCCGGCGCAACTGCAGCAGCTGTTCAATGGCCAGCAAGGCGGCATCCTGAACCTGTTCAACATGTTCTCGGGTGGGGCGCTTTCGCGCTTCACGGTCTTCGCGCTGGGGATCATGCCGTACATCTCGGCATCGATCATCATGCAGCTGATGACCTACGTCGTTCCGACGTTCGAGCAACTGAAGAAGGAAGGCGAAGCGGGCCGCCGCAAGATCACCCAGTACACCCGTTACGGGACGCTGGGCCTGGCGATTTTCCAGTCCCTCGGCATCGCCGTGGCGCTGGAAAGCTCTGCCGGCCTGGTGTTGAGCCCTGGTTTCGGCTTCCGCCTCACGGCGGTGGTCAGCCTCACGGCGGGGACCATGTTCCTGATGTGGCTGGGCGAGCAAATCACCGAGCGCGGTCTGGGCAACGGGATTTCGATCCTGATCTTCGGCGGTATCGCCGCGGGTCTGCCAGGCTCCATCGGCGGGTTGCTGGAACTGGTGCGTACCGGTGCCATGAGCATCATCGCGGCCATCTTCATCGTGGTGGTGGTGGGCCTGGTGACCTACTTCGTGGTGTTCGTCGAACGTGGCCAGCGCAAGATCCTCGTGAACTATGCGCGGCGCCAGGTGGGCAACAAGGTGTATGGCGGCCAGTCTTCGCATCTGCCGCTGAAGCTGAACATGGCGGGGGTGATTCCTCCGATCTTCGCTTCGTCGATCATCCTGCTGCCCGCGACGGTCGTGAACTGGTTCAGCGCAGGCGAGTCGATGCGCTGGCTGCGCGACATCTCCAGCACGCTGACCCCCGGCCAGCCGATCTATGTCCTGTTGTACGCAGCGGCCATCATCTTCTTCTGCTTCTTCTATACCGCGCTGGTTTTCAACAGCCGCGAGACGGCAGACAACCTGAAGAAGAGCGGCGCCTTCATCCCGGGCATCCGCCCTGGTGAGCAGACTGCGCGCTATATCGACAAGATCCTGGTTCGGCTGACGCTGGTGGGTGCGGTGTACATCACCTTCGTGTGCCTGCT
This sequence comes from Acidovorax sp. YS12, assembly GCA_021496925.1. Lineage (NCBI taxonomy): Bacteria > Pseudomonadati > Pseudomonadota > Betaproteobacteria > Burkholderiales > Comamonadaceae > Acidovorax > Acidovorax sp. YS12. The sequence continues at coordinate 2,627,837 of CP053915.1, read as the reverse complement.
GCCGGAGTTCCTGATCCTGAAGTACAACGTTCCGTTCTACTTTGGTGGTACGTCGCTCCTGATCATCGTCGTGGTCACCATGGACTTCATGGCCCAGGTGCAGAACTACATGATGAGCCAGCAGTACGAGTCGCTTCTGAAGAAGGCCAACTTCAAGACGACGCTCAACGGCTGAGATAGAGGAAAATGTCCCCCTTGCGCCAACGCATGGCGGGGCCCGTGAGGTAAACCGGCTTCCCTGCCCAGTCAGGGAAGCCAAGTTCCGGGAAGTTGGCCGGAACGGATGGACTAGTTTTAGGAGAATGAAATGAGAGTTTCGGCTTCGGTCAAGAAAATCTGCCGCAACTGCAAGATCATCCGCCGCAAGGGTGTGGTGCGCGTGATCTGCACGGATCAGCGCCATAAGCAGCGCCAAGGTTGATTTGGAAAGTATTAGAGGACGCATATGGCACGTATCGCTGGCATCAATATCCCGCCGCATAAGCATGCTGAGATTGGCCTGACCGCCATCTACGGCATCGGTCGCACCCGCGCTCGCAAGATTTGCGAAGCCTGTGGCATCGAGTACTCCAAGAAGGTCAAGGACCTCACGGACGGTGATCTGGAAAAAATCCGCGACCAGATCGCCCAGTTCACCATCGAAGGTGACCTGCGCCGTGAAACCACGATGAACATCAAGCGCCTGATGGACATCGGTTGCTACCGTGGTTTCCGCCATCGCCGTGGCCTGCCCATGCGCGGCCAGCGTACGCGTACCAACGCCCGTACCCGCAAGGGTCCGCGCAAGGGTGCAGCGGCTCTGAAGAAATAAGAGATTGAAAGATCACTATGGCCAAGTCTCCTGCCAATAACGCCGCAGCACGCGTCCGCAAGAAGGTTCGCAAGAACATTTCCGACGGCATCGCCCACGTGCATGCTTCGTTCAACAACACCATCATCACGATCACCGACCGCCAAGGCAACGCCCTGTCGTGGGCTTCCTCGGGTGGCCAGGGTTTCAAGGGCTCGCGCAAGTCCACGCCGTTCGCTGCACAGGTAGCTTCGGAAGTGGCTGGCCGCGCCGCCATGGAACAGGGGATCAAGAACCTGGACGTCGAGATCAAGGGCCCCGGCCCGGGTCGCGAGTCCTCGGTGCGCGCCCTGGGCGCACTGGGTATCCGCATCACGTCCATTTCCGACGTGACGCCGGTGCCCCACAACGGCTGCCGCCCGCAAAAGCGCCGCCGTATCTGATCTTTTCATAAGCCCACCGCCGCCTGCAGCTGAACAAGCCGCCGGCGGCTCCCGCAATGGTTTGCGGAAGATGACACAAGGAAGCTCAAGTGGCACGTTATCTCGGCCCCAAGGCCAAACTCTCCCGCCGTGAAGGCACCGACCTGTTCCTGAAGAGCGCCCGCCGCTCGATCGCGGACAAGGCCAAGTTCGACTCCAAGCCCGGCCAGCATGGCCGTACTTCTGGCCAGCGCACGTCCGACTACGGCCTGCAGCTGCGCGAGAAGCAGAAGGTCAAGCGCATGTACGGCGTGATGGAAAAGCAGTTCCGCCGCTACTTCGCCGAGGCTGACCGCCGCAAGGGCAACACCGGCGCCAACCTGCTGGCCTTGCTGGAGTGCCGCCTGGACAACGTGGTGTACCGCATGGGCTTCGGCTCCACCCGCGCCGAAGCGCGCCAGCTGGTGTCGCACAAGGCCATTCTGGTAAACGGCCAGGCTGTGAACATCCCCTCGTTCCTGATCAAGGCTGGCGATGTCGTGACCGTGCGCGAGAAGTCGAAGAAGCAGGGCCGTGTCGTCGAAGCGCTGCAACTGGCGCAGCAAGTGGGTTTCCCCGCATGGGTCGAAGTGGCCGCCGACAAGGCCGAAGGTACCTTCAAGAAGGTGCCAGATCGCGACGAGTTCGGTGCCGACATCAACGAATCGCTGATCGTTGAGTTGTACTCGCGTTAATCATTCGTCAAAAGAGTTCCTGGACCACGAGGCATCGTGGTCCAGGCGCTGCGTCAGCCTTACCGGCGTAACGAGCTGGGGGTATTGAGAGGAAGTCTGCATGCAAACCAATCTGCTGAAACCCAAGACGATCCAGGTCGAACAGCTGGGCCACAACCGTGCCAAGGTCGAGCTCGAGCCGTTCGAGCGTGGCTACGGCCACACGCTGGGCAACGCTCTGCGCCGCGTCCTGCTCTCGTCGATGGTGGGTTACGCAGCGACGGAAGTCACCATTGCCGGGGTGCTGCACGAGTACTCCTCGATCGACGGCGTGCAGGAAGATGTGGTCAACATCCTCCTGAACCTCAAGGGCGTGGTGTTCAAGCTCCACAACCGCGACGAGGTCACGCTCTCCCTGCGCAAGGACGGCGAAGGCGTGGTCACGGCCCGTGACATCCAGACGCCCCATGACGTCGAGATCATCAATCCTGACCACGTCATCGCCCACCTGTCGCAAGGCGCCAAGCTGGACATGCAGATCAAGGTGGAAAAAGGCCGCGGCTACGTGCCCGGCAACGTGCGCCGTTATGGCGACGAGCCGACCAAGACCATTGGCCGCATCGTCCTCGACGCATCGTTCTCCCCGGTCAAGCGCGTGAGCTACACCGTGGAAAGCGCGCGCGTGGAGCAGCGCACCGACCTCGACAAGCTGGTGGTGGAGATCGAGACGAACGGCGCCATCACGGCGGAAGAAGCAGTTCGCGCCTCGGCCAAGATCCTCGTGGAGCAACTGGCGGTGTTCGCCCAGCTCGAAGGCGGCGACATCGATGGCGTGCTGGCCGGCTCCGGCGCCTCGCGCAGCAGCGCGACGACGTTCGACCCGATCCTGCTGCGCCCCGTGGACGAGCTGGAACTCACCGTGCGTTCGGCCAACTGCCTCAAGGCCGAGAACATCTACTACATCGGCGACCTCATCCAGCGCACCGAGAACGAGCTGCTCAAGACCCCGAACCTGGGCCGCAAGTCGCTGAACGAAATCAAGGAAGTCCTGGCATCGCGCGGCCTGACCTTGGGCATGAAGCTCGAGAACTGGCCGCCCGCAGGCCTCGACAAGCGTTGATCTATAATCTTCGGCTCCCTCGCAAGAGCCAGTGCATCGGGCAGTACCTGATACGGCTGCCCGATTTAACTATGTAAAAGGAAAGCACCATGCGCCACGGAAACGGCCTTCGCAAACTCAACCGCACCAGCTCGCACCGCCTCGCGATGCTGCAGAACATGATGAACTCGCTCATCGAGCACGAGGCCATCAAGACCACCCTGCCCAAGGCCAAGGAACTGCGCCGCGTGATCGAGCCCATGATCACCCTGGCCAAGGAAGACTCGGTGGCCAACCGCCGCCTGGCCTTCAACCGCCTGCGCGACCGCGACAGCGTGACCAAGCTGTTCAACGACCTGGGCCCGCGCTTCAAGGCCCGTCCTGGTGGCTACACGCGCATCCTGAAGATGGGCTTCCGCGTGGGCGACAACGCCCCGATGGCCTACGTCGAACTGGTCGACCGTGCGGAAGAAAACGCACAAGCTGCAGATTCTTCCGCAGCAGCCTGAAAATAGGTTATACTAACTGTCTTGACGCGCGGTGGAGCAGCCTGGTAGCTCGTTGGGCTCATAACCCAAAGGTCGGAGGTTCAAATCCTTCCCGCGCAACCAACATGAAAAGGCCCTTGCTGAAAAGCAAGGGCCTTTTTCTTTGCCCGGCTCACTCAGGCCGGGCCGGCGCAGCCGCTGCGCCCATCCGTGCGCGGCCGCCACAGGCCGGGCCCCACGCGCCACGCCAGCACGCCAAAGGCCGCGCACCAGCTGCCGCCTGCCGCGGCCAGCCAGGCCTGGCCGAGGCCGTTCCAGGCGGCAATGGCGCGCAGTGCCGTTGCCAGTAACAGCAGGGCGGCCCCCAGCGGTATCCAGGGGCCGGTGTCCGGGTGCAGGCCCGCGTGGGCGCGGCCGGCGATGGCGATCACGATGAAGATACCCAGGCCCATGGCGCCCATGCCCAGCAGGTGCCGCCCGGCCGTGGCGCTCGGCTGCAGGCCGAGCGCCCCCAGCCCCAGGGCGCCGTAGCCCAGCGCCATGCAGACGTACATGGTGTACAGCAGCAAGGGAAAGCGCCTGCGCCACAGCGCGGGGCCGATGTGCCAGTCGTTGAGCAGGTGCAGCATGGCGGCGGATGCGGCCAGTGCGAGCCAGCCCGTGAGGGCGCTGGCGCCCACCCAGAACTCGGCCGCCGTGTACAGCGCGATGCACAGCGCTGCCAGGTTGCGCCGGGGCGGGCGCGCCAGATAGGGCGCCGTGCCAGGCGTGACCTGGTCGATGGCTGCATTGACGATGCGCATGGAGATGCGGCTGGCGGCCACCACGATGAGCAGCATCAGCAGCCCCAGGCTGGCATGCAGCCAGCGCAGGCCGCCGAGGCCGCGCAGCGCGTCGATGTAGAAGCCCGCGCTGGTGCAGGCCAGCCCGGCCAGCAGCCAGCCGAACGACGCATGCTTGCGCCCCGCCGGCGAGCGCAGGGCGGGCAGGGCCACGGCCAGCAGCGCCAGCGCCAGGCCGACCTGGCCGAACGCCGCCAGCGCCAGCGCGCCCGGCCCCAGCAGGCCCGAGGTCCACAGCCCGAGGCGCGCGCACCACCACAGCCCGGCCAGGGCGCGCAACTGGGCTGGGGTGGCGCCGGGTTCCCCGGTGAATTCCGGCAGGGCGGTGAGCACGAAGCCGGCCACGCCCGCCATGGCAAAGCCCATGATGAGTTCGTGCACGTGCCACACCAGTGCACCGCCCGCCACCGGCGGCAGCGGCCAGCCGGCGGCCAGCGCCAGGCTCCACAGGCCGAGCAGCAGCACCGCGCTGGCCATGGCCAGCAGGAAGAAGGGGCGCATGCCGCAGATCCATACCGGATGGCGGATGCGCAAGGGGTTCAGGGGAACGGGCATTTTCAAAAACCATAGCTGCCAGCGCTTGGCTGGCAAGGGCTGGAGGCCAATTTGGCTTGTAATGGGTGCATCACGGCGCATGCCAGGCGCCGGGGCCGCTGGCGGGCATCTGCCCCGCGCCCGGCAGGCTGAAGGCGGTGCGCACCGCCGGGTGCTGCTGCAGTTCGGCGGCGCATTGGTGCACCAGGGCGTCGTCGCGCGCCAGGGCGGCGCCGGGCGGCTGGTAATGGGCCACGATGCGCCCGGGCGCCGGGGCCATGACCAGCACGTCGTCCGCCAGGCGCACGGCTTCCATCAGGTCGTGCGTGATCAGCAGCACCGCCATCGCGGTCTGGGCCTGGCGCGCCAGCAGCAACTGGTGCAGCTGGTAGCGCAGGCCCACGTCCAGCGCGGCGAACGGCTCGTCCATCAGCAGCAGCGCGGGCTGCAGCACCAGCGCGCGCGCCAGCGCCGCGCGGCTTTGCATGCCGCCGGACAGCTCGGCCGGGTACTGTGCCAGGGCCTGGTCCGGCAGATCGAGCGCCAGCGCCATGTCCCGTGCGCGCTGGTGGCGTGCCTGCTGGCCCATGCCGCGCGCCTTCAGGCCCAGCGCGATGTTGTCGAGCGTGTTCATCCACGGCAGCAGGCGCGGCTGCTGGAACATCACGGCGGCGGGCTCCAGGGGTTGCACGATCTCGCCCTGCTGCGGTGCCAGCAGCCCCGCGCACAGGTGCAGCAGCGTGGTCTTGCCGCAGCCAGAGGGGCCGACCAGCGCCACGGTGCGCCCGGGCGGCACGGCCAGATCGACGCCATCGAGTACCACGGTGGGGCCGTAGGCGTGGCGCAGCGCGCGCACCTGCAGGCCGTCGGCGCTCATGCGCCCGCCTCGCGCCAGCGCTCCAGCGCGCGCTTGATGGGTTCCAGCAGCCCGTATTCGAGCAGCAGCAGGCTGCCGACGACGGCGCAGATCCAGGCCAGCGAGGCACCCATGTCCAGGTGCGCGCGCGTGACAGCCAGGGCCGCGCCCACGCCGTCGCTGGTAGCCAGCAGCTCGGCCATCACGGCCACCTTCCACGACGAGCCGAGCGCCGTGATCCAGGCCGGGAACAGGTAGGCCGCAACGTGCGGCAGATACAGGTCGATCAGGCGCATGCGCCAGGGCAGGCGGTAGGCGCGCGCCATGTCGCGCAGGTGCAGGTCGAGCGTGCGCGTGCCCTGCAGCGCGCCGGTGAACACCACCGGCAGGCAGGCCACGAAGACGGTGAACACCGGCGTGCCGTCGCCCGCGCCGAACCACAGCATGGCCAGCACCAGCCAGGCAATGGGCGGCATGCCCAGCAGCAGCGTGACCCAGGGGCGCGCCATCATGGCCGCCGTCATCGACAGCCCGGCCAGCAGCCCGAGCGCGCTGCCCACGCCCGCCGCCAGCAGCAGGCCCAGCAGCGCGCGCTGCGCGGTGGTGCGCAGCTCGGGCCAGGCCGCGCCCGATTGCAGCAACTGCCCCAGCGTGGCGAAGGTGGTGAGCGGATCGGGCAGGATCAGCGGCCCGTAGAAGCCCGCGCCCGCCTCCCACAGCGCGATGAACAGCAGCAGGCTGGCGATGGCGCCCCAGCCGCTCCACAGGTAGGCGGGCAGGCCGCGCAGCCCATGCCACAGCAGGCGCATGTCAGACCCCGAAAAAGCCCGCGTCCGGCAGCTTGCCGCCGAGCAAGGCCGGGTCGCGCGCATGCAGCTGGGCGAAGAAGAATTCCAGCTCCGGCCGCGCCTGCGCTGCGGGCACGGCATCGAGCTGGCTGGTGGCGATGGCGTCGGCCACGGCGTCGGGCGTCAGCATGTCGATGCGCTGCGTCATCAGTTGGCCGCATTCCAGCGGGTGCGTGCGGCACCAGGCCACCGAATGGGCGTAGGCCTGCTGCACGGCGGCCAGCACCTGCGGCTGCTCGCGCACCGCGCCCACGGCGGCGATGCCCGCCTGCGGCAGCCGTGGCGCGCGCGCGAACAGGCGCCCCCACTCCTGCTGCACGTCCAGGCCCCGGTGCAGTTCGGGCGCCACCAGCCCGATGGGGAAGGACTGCGTCTTGCGCAGCGCCAGCGACACGGCCGGCTCGGCCAGCAGCGCGTGGCGCACGCGCCGCGTCAGCAGCAGTTGCAGCGCCTCCATGGGCGTGGGCACGTAGCGCAGGCGCAGGTCGCGCCGCAGGTCCAGCCCCTGCTTGGCGGCGAGCAGCTGCAGCATCAGGTCCGGCATGTCGCCGCGGAAGGGCACGGCGATTTCCTCGCCCCGGTAGTCGTCCAACTGGCGCCGCTGGGCGTCGCGCGTGACGATCCACAGCGCGCCCCAAGTGGAGATGTTCAGCAGGCGCACGCCCGCGCCCCGGTTGTAGAGGTTGGCCGCCACGTTGCTCGGCATGGCCAGCACGTCGGCCTTGCGGCCCAGCGCCATCACGCGCAACTGGTCGGGGTCGCGCCAGAGGGTGAACTCGGTGGCCTGCGCCACACCGGCCAGCGCGTTGCTCTGCGCCATGTGGATGAGCGGTGCCGAAACGATGGCGGGCGGGCCGGCCAGCACGATGCGCGGCAGCGGCGCGGCCGTTGCGGCGCGCGCGGCCTGCGCCAGCGGCAGTCCGCCCAGCGCCAGCGCGGCGGCCTGGCGCAGCCACTGGCGGCGCTCGGGTGGGGATGAGGGATGCATGGCGTGAAAGCGGGTGGTCAGAACTGGTAGCTTACGCCCGCCGCCACGCTGCGCCCCAAGCCGGGCAGGTAGCCCGGCTGGTCCGGCGTGGCGCGGTTGCGGATGGCGTAGCTGCTGGCGTAGCGCCGGTCGGTCAGGTTCTCGGCCAGCAGGTAGGCCGACCAGGGGCCGCTTTGCCATTCCAGCTTGAAGCCCAGCAGCGCGTAGGCGTCCTGTTCGCTGCCGGGGGTGTTGGCGTGGTCGGTGGGCGTGTCGGTCGGCATCCAGCGCAGGTTGGGGCCCACGCGCCAGGTGCCCGCGCCGCTGTGCACGCGCCACAGCAGTTCGGCACTCAGCAGATGGCGCGGCACGCCGGCGATGCGGTTGCCCGCGTACTCGCCGCCCTTGAAGCGGAAGTCGCTGAACGTCCATGCGCCGCGCCACTGCAGCGCGCCCGCATCCGCACCCAGTGGCCAGCTGCCCGAGAGCCCGGCCTCGATGCCCTGGTGGCGCGTGCCGCCCTGGTAGTTGTAGGTGCCCACCTTGATGCCGTTGGCGTCGGTGGTGCTCATCAGCTCATCGTCCACCTCGCTGCGGTACACGGCCAGCGTCCACTGCGTGGCGTGGCTGCCTTCGCCCCAGCGGCCCTGGCCACCCACCTCCAGCGTGGTGGCGCGCTGCAGGTTCAGCCGCACCAGCTCGCTGCTGGCGCCAGCGGGGTTGTTGGGCGCCACCGTGGCGGCGACGATCTCCCAGAACGTGGGGGCCTCCTGGCTGCGGCTCACGTTCGCCCACCAGCGCGTGGCGGGCGTGGGCGCCCAGTTCACGCCCACCTTGGGCGTGGCGAAGTTCCACTGCTGGTTCAGCGCCTGGCCGTTGCGCAGGTTCTCGGCGTCGCGCGACTGGCGGCTCCAGCCGAGCTGGCCCGCCAGCGTCCAGGCCGGGGCCAGGCGCCAGTCGGCGCCGGCCTGCGCCTGCAGGTTGTCGGCCACCAGGCCGTAGGTGCCGAAGCGCTGCAGCGGCGCGCCGGTTTGCGGGCTGGTGGCGTCCAGGTCGCGGTCCATGCGGCTGCGCGACCAGGCCAGCGCGGTGCGCCACTGCAGCGCTGCGCCCGCCTGGCCGGTGGCCTGCCACTGCGCGCCCGTGGTGCGGCTGCGCGTGAGGGTGTAGCTGGTCTGGTTGTTGAAGGTGTCGTCGGTGTCCTGCCAGTACACGCCCAGCTCGTGGCGCAGCGCCGCGTCGCCCCAGCGCGTGCGGTTGGCCAGGCGTAACTGCTTGGCGGTGCGGTGCGGGTCGCGCCGGTAGACGTTGAGCAGTTGGTCCTGCGGCGTGTTGCCGTCGCCCATGATGCCCTGCGGGTTGGAGTACACGCGCTCCTTGGGCACGACGGTGGGGATGTCGAAGTGCAGATCGGTCCACGACAGGTAGCTGCGGTTCTCCAGCCCGCCGTCGCCCTTGAAGCCCAGGTTGGCGTGCAGCGCGTCGCGCCGCGAGGCCGAATGGTGGCGCCAGCCGTCGAAGCGGTCGCCGCTGACGCTGATGCGCCCGTCCCACGGCCCGCCCTGCAGGCCCACCGCGCCCTGCAGCGCGTGGCGGCCGAAGCTGCCCGTTTCCACCCGGGCGCGCCCGCGCTCGTCGCTGCCGGTGAGCGACTGGAAGTCCAGCTCCCCGCCCAGCGTGGTGGCGCCGGGCGCGAGCGTGTTGGCGCCGCGGCGCACGCTCACCAGCGCGGTGTTGCGCGGCTCCAGCAGGCCGATGATGAACGAGCCGTCGGCCTCGTTCAGCGGCAGGCCGTCCTGCAGCAGCAGCACGCCGCGGTTCAGCGGGTTGCTCTGGATGCCAGAGCCGCGGATCGACAGGCGCGGCTGGTCGGTGGCGCCGAAGAAGTCCTGGATCACGATGCCGGGCTGGTAGTCCAGCGCATCGCGCAGCGTGGCCAGGCGCGCCTCCTGCTGCGGCTGCACCAGGTTGGTGCCGCCCGGCACGCGCTCCAGGCGCTCGCGTTCGGCCTGCGCCGATGTGGCCAGCGGCGCCGTGCTGCCGGGCTCGGCGCGCACCGTCACGGGAGGCAAGGCCGTGGCCGGCTCGGCGGCCCAGGAGGAAGCGGCCAGCAGGGCGGGCCACAGGGCGCGCGCCACGGGGGTGCGGAGGAAGGGGAAGGTCAGGGCCATGGCGGATGGATGCGAAATATGAATAGAAGCAATTCGTATTTGCGAAGCATGCCACAGAAAGAGGAGTTTGAAATGACTTTTATCAATGCCGGAAGGCGTACTGCGGCGCGCCCGCCACGGCGCTGGGCGCGCGCTGGCCCCGGGGATTCGGTGTTGCTGCCGGCAACGGTTTGCAAGCTGCTTTTTCTTGCTTTTATCGGTTTTTATCTGCTTGCAAAAATTGATTTTTGTGGGTTGGCTAGAATGCGGGGTTTTGCCCATGGCGCCCATGGCCTGACCGGCCCCGGGCGCCCGGCCCTTGGAGGAACCGCGACGCCATGCAAGGCCTGCACCTGACCGCCGATCTGTACCAATGCGCTGGCGACACGGCGTACATGCTGTGCGCAGACACCATCGCCACCCTGTGCCGTGCCCAGGTCCAGGCCAGCGGCCTGACCCTGGTGGACGAACGCTGGGTCACCTTCCCGCCCTACAACGGCCAGCCCGGCGGCGTCACCGGCACGGTGCTGCTGGCCGAGTCGCACCTGGCCATCCACACCTGGCCCGAGACCGGCAACGTCACCATCGACGTGTACGTGTGCAACTTCTCCGCCGACAACTCCGGCAAGGCGCGCGCGCTGATGGAGGGCGTGATCGCCGCCTACGCGCCCGGGCGCCGCGTGTGCCAGGAGCTGCAGCGCGGCGACATCGGCCCCGGTGCCGCCAGCCCCACCGAGTGGGTGCAGGAGCAGCTCACGCCCGACGCCTGCTTTGCCTTCGCCGCCACGCGGCGCACGCAGCAGCGCACGCCCTACCAGACGCTAGAGCTGCTGGAGACCCCGCGCTTTGGCCGCGTGCTGCGCCTGGACGGCCGCTTCATGACCAGCGAGCGCGAGGAATTTTTCTACCACGAGGCCCTGGTGCACCCCGCCGCCGTGGCCCACCCCGCGCCGCGCAAGGCGCTGATCCTGGGCGGCGGCGATGGCGGCGCGGCCGAGGAGCTGCTCAAGCACCCCAGCATCGAGCGCGTGGTGCTGGCCGAACTGGACGCCGCCGTGGTCGAGGCCGCGCGCACGCACCTGCAGGCCGTGCACCGCGGCGCGCTCGACGATGCGCGCGTGCAACTGCACCTGGGCGACGGCATGGCCTTCGTCGATGCCACGCAGGAGCGCTTCGACCTCGTGCTGATGGACCTGACCGACCCCGACACCCCGGCCAGCGCGCTGTACTCCGACGCCGCGCTGGCCCGCATGCAGCGCGTGCTGGCGCCCGGCGGCGCCCTGGTGCTGCACCTGGGCAGCCCGGTGTTCCACCCGCAGCAGGTGGCCGCGCTGGCGGCCACGCTGCGCGCGCGCTTCACCACGGTGCGCTGCATGGGGCTGTACATCCCGCTGTACGGCGCCTACTGGGGCATGGCCGTGGTCTCGCAGGACTTGGACGCGGCCGCCCTCGCGCCCGCGCAGGTGCGCCAGCGCCTGGCCGAGCGCGGCGTGGGCGATCTGCAGTACTACAACCCCGAGGTCCATCCCGCCCTGTTCGCCCTGCCCGGCTACTACCGCGCGCTGCTCGCGCCCGCCGCCGCGCAGCCCATGCGGCGCGTGGCCTGACCACGGGCCGCCACGGCCCTACACTGCCGCCCATGCAGATCTACATGGTGGGCGGCGCCGTGCGCGACCGGCTTCTGGGCCGCCCGGTCAATGACCGCGACTGGGTCGTGGTGGGCGCCACGCCCGAGCAGATGGTGGCCCGGGGCTTCACGCCCGTGGGGCGCGACTTCCCGGTGTTCCTGCACCCCGGCTCGCACGAGGAATACGCGCTGGCACGCACCGAGCGCAAGAGCGGGCGCGGCTACCGTGGCTTCGTCGTGCAGGCGGCGCCCGGCGTCACGCTCGAAGAAGACCTGGCGCGGCGCGACCTCACTATCAATGCGATAGCTGCCAGCGCAGACTGGACGGGCGCTGGAGCCGTTTTTGACCCGTATAACGGCGTGCGCGACCTGCACGCGCGCGTGCTGCGCCACGTCACCGATGCGTTCCGCGAAGACCCGGTGCGCATCCTGCGCGTGGCGCGTTTCGCCGCGCGCTTCAGCGATTTCGCCGTCGCCCCCGAAACGCTGGCGCTGATGCGCGAGATGGTGGCCGATGGCGAGGTGGATCATCTCGTGCCCGAGCGCGTGTGGCAGGAGGTGGCGCGCGGCCTCATGGAAGACCGGCCCGCGCGCATGTTCGAGGTGCTGCGCCAGTGCGGCGCGCTGGCCGTGCTGCTGCCCGAGCTGGACCGCCTGTGGGGCGTGCCCCAGCGCGCCGACTACCACCCCGAGGTGGACACCGGCGTGCACGCCATGCTGGTGCTCGACATGGCCGCGCGCCTGCGGGCGCCGCTGCCCGTGCGCTTCGCCTGCCTGTGCCACGACTTCGGCAAGGGCACCACGCCGGTGCACGTGCTGCCGCGCCACATCGGCCACGAGGAGCGCAGCGCGCAACTGCTGCAGGCCGTGTGCGAGCGCTGGCGCGTGCCGCTCGAATGCCGCGAGCTGGCCGGCATCGTGGCGCGCGAGCACGGCAACATCCACCGCAGCGGCGACCTGGGGCCGGCCGCGCTGCTGCGCCTGTTCACGCGCTGCGACGCGCTACGCCGGCCTGAGCGTTTTGCCCAGGCGCTGTGGGCCTGCGAATGCGACGCACGCGGGCGGCTGGGCATGGAGGATGTGCCCTACCCGCAGCGCCCGCGCCTGGCGGCCGCGCTGCAGGCCGCCCTGGCCGTGGACACCGCGCCCGTGGCGCGCGCAGCGGCGCAGCGCGGGCTGCGCGGCCCCGCCGTGGGCGAGGCCGTGGCCCAGGCGCGCCAGCGCGCCATCGCGGCGTGGCTGTCGGCGTAGCGCAGAGTCAGAGCGCGGAGCGCACCCAGCGCACGATCTCGCCGGATGGCAGCGCGCCCGAGACACGCGCCACCTCGCGCCCCGCGCGGAACACGATCATCGTCGGGATGCTGCGTATTTGATAGCGCCCGGCGATCTCCGGGTGGGCCTCCGTGTCCAGCTTGGCCAACTGCACCTGCGGCGCCAGCGCCTGCGCCGCCTGGGCGAAGCCCGGCGCCATCTGGCGGCAGGGGCCGCACCAGGGCGCCCAGAAATCCACCACTACCGGCAGGTGGCTGCGGCCCACGTGCTTGTCGAACGTGGCGCCGTCCAGCGCCACGGGCGCGCCGGTTACGAGCGGGCGGTGGCAGTGGCCGCAGTCGGGCGCGTGCTCCAGGGCGGCCGCGCGCACGCGGTTGGTGCCGTGGCAGTGCGGGCAGACGATGTGCAGGGTGTCGGGCGGGGTCATCGGTGCGGTTCTCCGGAGTTGCATTTCTGCCCCCCAGATGGGGGTGGGCAGGCCGCTTACAACAACCGCGCCAGCAGGCTGACCACCCAGCTCAGCAGCAGGGTGGAAGCGAGCGGAATGTCCCATTCGCGCCCGCCCAGGCGAAAGCGCAGGTCGCCCGGCAGGCGCCCGAAGCCCCAGCGGCGCAGCAGCGGCGCCAGCCCGTTGATGAGCACCAGGGCCAGGAAGACGACGAGAAGCCAGCGCAGCATGGCGTGCAGTGTAGGGCCCGCGCCGGGTGCCATGCGCGGCTGGCTTGGAGTAAGCTGTAACGCATCACCATCACAACCAGCACGGAGCGGTCATGAGCGACAACAACGCCTTTGGTTTTGCCAAATTGGTTCCCGGTTTCGATTTCCTGCAGAACCTTGCCAAGGGCGCGGCCGACCGGGTGCCGCAACTGCCCAACCTGTCCAACTGGGTCGCACCCACGCTCAACGTCGAGGAACTGGACAAGCGCATCGCCGAGCTCAAGTCGGTGCAGTTCTGGCTGGAGCAGAACTCGCGCGCGCTGGCCGCCACCGTCCAGGCGCTGGAGGTGCAGAAGATGACCCTGGCCACGCTGCAGGGCATGAACTTCAGCATGGGTGACGTGGCCAACGCCTTCAAGCTCAAGGCGGTGGACACCGTGGCCTCGGGCGTGCAGAAGGCGGGCGACACGGCCGCCAGCGCGGCCCAGGCCGTGACGGGCGCCGCGCGCGCCGCGGCCGAGGCCGTGCCCGACGCCGCCGCGAAGGCCGCCAAGGGCGCCGCCGACGCCGGCCTGATCGACCCGCTGCAGTGGTGGGGCGCGCTGACCACGCAGTTCCAGCAGATCGCCGGCAACGCGCTCAAGGATGCGGCACGCCAGAGCGCCATGGACACCACGCGCAACGTGGCCACGGGGCTGGCCAAGGAAGCCTTCAAGACGGCCAGCGACATGGCCACCCAGTTCGCCGCCAAGGGCGTGCAGAGCATGCAGGAGGCGGCGGGTGTGAAACCGGCCGCGCCAGCCAAGAAGGCCCCCGCCAAGAAGGCCGCAAAGCCTGCCGCCAAGAAGCCTGCGGCGAAGGCGGCAAAACCTGCGGCGAAGGCCACGGCCAAGGCGCCGGCACGCCGCCCGGCGCGCAAATCGGCGGGTTGAGCGGCAGGCGCTCCATATATAGCCAAAATGGCCTCCAGCGCTTATCCATCAAGCGCTGGCAGCTATCGAATCAGGAGTTTTTCGGGGCCGCCGTGCCGCGCCGCATGCCCGTGAAAGCCTCGAACTCCCAGCTGCGCATGGCCAGCAGCAGCGTGTAGCCCTCGCGCTGGGCCTCGGGCTGGCGCTGGTCGGCCAGGTGCTGCTGGGCGAAGTCCTGCGCCACGCGCTGCATGCGCTCCATGAAGGCGGGTGCCAGGCTGCGGCCGATGCTGCCGTGCACCAGCAGCACGCCTTCGCCCGGGCCGTCGAAGCCGCCGGCGAAGTAGTCCAGCAGCGCGTGCTCGCGGAAGTAGTCCATCACCGGGCCGTGCGGGCGCCAGCGGAAGGTCTTGGCGAGCTTGAGCCGGTAGCGGTTGCTCGGGCGCAGCTCGATGATGCCGATGCGGTCGAGCTGCGCGAGGTACTTCACGCCCTCGGCCTCGGTGAGGCGGTAGGTGGCCAGCACCTGCTCCAGCGTCCACTGGCTGAGCACGCAGATGGCCATCAGCAGCAGCTTCTTGTCGGCCACCACGGCGCGCTCCTGCTCGGCCGACAGTTCCTGCAGCAGCGGCTGGCTGTCGGCCACGCGCCGCGCCAGGTCGGCGAAGTCGAGCTTGAGTGCGCGGCAGATGGCGTCGATGCGCGACAGCGGCATGTCGCCCTTGGCCAGCATGCGCTTGACGCTGGATTCGGCCATGCCGATGGCCTGCGCCAGGTCGGCATAGGTCATCTGGGCGGCCTTGAGTTCCTTTTTCAGGGCGGTAACGAGGTCGGCGGTGGTGCTCATGGGTATCGATTATGGATACCCGCAGCGTCCATGGTTTGTGCTGGTGCATCCAGGCAATGCCGAAAATGCCGTGCCTGCCGACACTGCGCGCCATGGCGTCCCGCAGGGGGGCGCCGCTGACCGAAGGAGTGTGCGATGCACCTGCCGACCCTTTCCGCCCAGCGCCTGCGCTGGCTCCTGGCCGCTGCCGTGGCCGCTTTCCTGGGCCTGGCCTGCGGGCTGCCGCCGCTGGCCCAGGCGCCCCACTACCACGCCTTTGCCGACCAGCGCGCCTGGGCGGGCCTGCCCTGCGCGCTGGACGTGCTGAGCAATGCCGCCTTCGTGCTGGCCGCGCTGCTGGGCGCCTGGGCGCTGCACGGGCCGCAGGCGCGCCGCCTGCCGGCCACGCCGCGTGCCCTGGCGGCGCTGTGCTTTGCGGGGCTGGCGCTGACCGGCGGCGTCTCGGCCTGGTACCACTGGGCGCCGCACGACGCCACGCTGTGGTGGGACCGCTTCGGCATGCTCTGGGCCTTTGCCGGGCTGCTGGGGCTGGCCGTGCACACCCGCGTGGATGCGCGCGCCGCCTGGGCCGTGGCGGCGGCCGTGCTGCTGGGGGGCGTGGCCGCGCTGCAGGTGTGGACGGCCACGGGCAACCTGCTGCCCTGGGCGGTGCTGCAGGGCGGGGGCGTGCTGGTGCTGCTGGGGCTGGCCTGCGTGGCGCCGCGGCCGGGGGCGCTGCCGGTGCGCTGGGGCGTGGTGGTGGCGGTGTATGCCGTGGCCAAGGCGCTCGAAGCGGGCGACGCCGCCGTATTTGCCGCCACGCAGATGCTGGTGTCCGGGCACAGCCTCAAGCATGTGGTGGCCGCTGCTGCCGCGCTGCCGCTGGTGCTGGCGCTGCGGCCCTGGGGGGCTGGAAGCGAGGGCACAATCGCCAGCCTGCCTTTGCGCGCCGCAAGGGCGTTCACCATCCAGCGAGGGAGCGCACGATGAGCCGAGCCCAGGCCAACCCGCATGCCGCGTCCGTGGCCCATGACGGCCACCCCAACCAGTTCGCCCTGCTCACCCAGCGGCGCTTTGCGCCGTTTTTCTGGACGCAGTTCGCCGGCGCTGCCAACGACAACCTGTTCAAGTTCGCCTTCACGGTGATGGTGACCTACCAGCTCGGCGTGTCGTGGATGCCACCAAGCATGGCGGGGCTGGTGATCGGGGCGCTGTTCATCCTGCCGTTCCTGCTGTTCTCGGCCACCTCGGGCCAGCTCACCGACAAGGTGGACAAGACGCGCATGATCCGCTTCGTGAAGAACCTGGAGATCGCCATCATGCTGCTGGCGGCCTGGGGCTTCTACGCGGGCAGCCCGGTGGTGCTGCTGGCCTGCACGTTCCTGATGGGCCTGCACTCCACGCTGTTCGGGCCGGTGAAGTTCGCCTACATGCCGCAGGTGCTGTCCGAGCGCGAACTCACGGGCGGCAACGGCATGGTGGAGATGGGCACGTTCGTCGCCATCCTGCTGGGCCAGGTGGCCGGCGGGCTGCTGGTGGCGTTGCCCGGCGTGGGCCACGCCAGCGTGGCGGTGGCCTGCGTGGCCGTGGCCCTGGCGGGGCGCGCCGTGGCGCAGTTCATTCCCAGCGTGCCCGCCACCGACCCGGGCCTGGTCATCAACTGGAACCCGTTCAGCGAGACCTGGCGGAACCTGAAGCTGGCGCACGGCAACATCGTGGTGTTCCGTTCGCTGCTGGGCATTTCGTGGATGTGGTTCTTCGGCGCGGTGTTCCTGAGCCAGTTCCCCAGCTTCGCCAAGCAGGTGCTGCACGGCGACGAGCAGGTGGCCTCGCTGCTGCTGGTGGTGTTCTCGGTGGGCATCGGCACCGGCTCGCTGCTGTGCGAGGTGCTGAGCCGCCGCCACGTCGAGATCGGCCTGGTGCCGCTGGGCGCCATCGGCATGAGCGTGTTCGCCGTGGACCTGTACTTCGCCTCGCGCGCGCTGCCGGCATCGCCCATCATGGGGCTGGCCGCCTTCCTGGCGCAGGCGGCGCACTGGCGCGTGATGGCCGACCTGCTGCTGCTGAGCCTGTTCGCCGGGCTGTACAGCGTACCCATGTACGCGCTGATCCAGATGCGCAGCCAGCCCACGCACCGCGCGCGCATCATCGCCGCGAACAACATCCTCAACGCGCTGTTCATGATCGCCAGCGCGCTGCTGGCCGGGGCGCTGCTGTCGGCCGGGTTCTCGGTGCCGCAGGTGTTCCTGCTCACCGGCATCGCCAATGCCGTGGTGGCGGGTTACATCTTCCTGCTGGTGCCCGAGTACCTGCTGCGCTTCGTGGCCTGGGTGCTGTCGCGCTGCATCTACCGCTTCAAGGTGCGCGGCGACGCGCACATTCCCGCCACGGGCGCGGCCATCCTGGCGTGCAACCATGTGAGCTTCGTCGATGCCGTGCTGCTCATGGCGGCCAGCCCCCGGCCCATCTACTTCGTGATGGACCACCGCATCTTCCGCGTGCCCGTGCTGGGCTGGCTGTTCCGCCTGGCCAAGGCCATTCCGATCGCTCCGCAGAAGGAGGACGCCGCCACCTACGAGGCCGCGTTTGAGCGCGCCGCGCAGGTGCTGCGCGAAGGAGACCTGCTCGCCATCTTCCCCGAGGGCGGTATCACGCGCGACGGGCAATTGCAGCCGTTCAAGGGCGGCATCATGAAGATCATCGAGCGCGCCCGCGCCGAGGGTGTGGAGGCGCCCGTGGTGCCCATGGCGCTGACCAACCTCTGGGGCTCGTTCTTCAGCCGCATCGAGCAGGGCGGGGCGATGGTGCGGCCGTTCCGCCGCGGCATCTGGAACCGTGTGGGGCTGAACGTGGGCGTGCCCGTGGCGTCGTCCGCCGTGCAGCCGGAGCCGCTGCGTGCGCAGGTGGCGGGGCTGCTGGCGGCGGCATAGAAGTATCGTTTTTTGATGCCGTGTGGTGAATGGTTTGCAACTTGGTGCAAAAAATGAGACTTTAAAGCCCCGCCCGCTGCACCATGCGTTCCATGTTCAACCAACGCCCGAGTGCAGCCACCATGCAAACCGCTCCTCTCCCCCTCCAGCGCGACACCAAGGCCTGGCAGTTCCAGGTCTGGGCCTCCTTCGGCATCGCCCTGCTGCTCTGCGCCACGGGCCTGGCCTGGCTGCCCGGCGAGCCCCTGGCGCGCGCCTTCATGTTCATGGGCTATGTGTTCTGCCTGTCGGCGGCCTTCGTGCTGGCCAAGTTCGTGCGCGACAGCCAGAGCGGCGACGGCGACACCCCGCTGTGGAAGCTGGTGGTATGGGGCGGCTTCGGCACCGCCATGGCCCTGACCGGGTGGGGCCTGTGGGGCATGGAGGTGAACCCGACCTACAAGGCCTTCCTGGGCGTGAGCTGGCTCTACCTCATCACCACCGCCTTCACCCTGGCCAAGATGCTGCGCGACCGCCACGAGGCCGATCTGTGCGAGGCGCGCCTGCAGGGCCGCCGCGAGGCCGGCCAGTGAACCGGCCGGTGCCCACCCTTTACCCGGTTTTCAGGAGAAACGACATGCCTTCATGGATACATCGCCTGGCAGCCCAGGCACTGCTGGCTGCCGGCCTGGCCTGCGGCAGCGCCGCCCAGGCGCAAAGCGAGGCCTCGGCCGCCCTGTCGCTGATGCCGGTGGCTTCGGTGGTGGTGGCGTCGGGGGCGGCATCGGCCACGGCCGGCGCGGTGGCGGCGCTGCCGGTGGCGCTGTCGGCGGGCGGCGCCGTGCTCACGGTGAAGGCCGTGCAGGCCTCGGCCACGGGCACGGTGATCGTGCTGGAGCGCGCCTCGGATGGGGCCCAGGCCAGCATTGAACTCACCGGCCGCGCCGCCAGCGCCACGGCCTACGGCGTGGGCACGGTGGTGTCGTGCAGCGTGATCGGCACCGGCGTCATCCTCTCCGCCGCGGGCGGGGTGCTGGCCTTCGTGCCCAACGCCCTGGGCCGCGCCCTGCTGCACAACGAAAGGCTGTGACCATGCGCCGCCTTGTCGTTCTTCCCGCAGCGCTGGCGCTGTGGGCCTCGCTGGGGCTGCCGGCGCACGCGGGCCGCCCGTGCGCGCCGCACCAGCCCACGGCGCAGGGCATCGAGCGTGGCATGCAACTGGCGCAGCGGACCGCGCAGGCGCTGGACGCCAGCGGCGCGCGCGTGGTGCTGCTGGGCCGTGCCGGGCAAGACCTGTCGAAATACGGGCTGCGCTACTCGCACCTCGGCTGGGCCTACAAGAGCGAGGCCGGGCCCTGGCGCGTGGTGCACAAGCTCAACGAATGCGGCACCGCGGTGGCGGCGGTGTACCGCCAGGGGCTGGGCGAGTTCTTCCTCGACGGCCTGTGGCGCCACGAGGCCGTCTGGGCCGTACCCGTCCCCGAAGTGCAGGCGCGCCTGATGCCGGTGCTGCAGGCCAACGCCCAGGCCACGCAGCTGCACGTGCGCCCCTACAGCATGGTCAGCTATGCCTGGGGCGAGAAATACCAGCAGTCCAACCAGTGGGCGCTGGAGACCCTGGCCGCCGCCATGGAGCCCGCCAGCGTGCGCCAGCGCGCCCAGGCCCAGGCGTGGCTGCGCTTCAAGGGCTACGAGCCGAGCGTGTTGAAGATCGGCCCGCTCACCCGGCTGGGCGGGCGCGTGACGGCGGCCAACGTCGCCTTCGACGACCATCCGCCGGAAAAGCGCTTTTCCGACCGCATCGAGACGGTGACGGTGGACTCGGCCCTGGTCTGGCTGGAGCGCGCGCAACTGGCCGGGGCGCCGCGGGTGACGCAATGATTAGAGATCAAAATGGGCTCCAGTGCTTGTGTGGCAAGCGCTGGCAGCTATTGAATTCATAGTTTCCAACGGGATTCCCAACGAGAGAGGTGCATCATGGGCAAGGCATTGCGTCTGTCAGAGAAGTGGTTTCGCCGCGGCCTGTGGCTGGTGGCGCTGGTGTTCGCGGGGTTCCTGATCGGGCTGGGCGGCACCATCGTGGGCGATCTGCCCAAGGTCGAGGCGCCGCTGCGCGTGGACGACTTCCTCGACCGCGCGGCCGCGCAGGCGCTGCGCGGCCAGGTCAAGGAGGCGCACCAGGCCGAGCAGGACGCCCAGGCCGCGCTGGAGCAGGCGCGGCTGCAGCGCGCCAAGGCGCGCAGCGAGAGCCAGGCCGAGCGCGAGACCTTCAACAACTGGCTGGCCGCGCGCCACGCCACGCAGCGCGCAGAGCACGACCCCGAGGTGATCGCGCGCACCCAGGCGCTCGATGCGCTCAAGGGCCGCGAGCGCCAGGCGCAGCAGGCCGTGGAGGCGCAGGAGCAGGCCCTGCTGGACGCGCGCCAGGGCGCCCAGGCCGCGCAGCAGCAGCTCGACACGCTGGAGCGCGGCGGTTACGAAAAGCTGGCCGCGGCCCAGCGCACGGTGGAGCTGCGCGTGTTCCTCTACCGCCTGGCGCTCACCTTGCCGCTGCTGGTGGCGGCGGGCTGGCTGTTCGCCAAAAAGCGCCAGGGCACCTGGTGGCCATTCGTGTGGGGCTTCATCTTCTTCGCGCTGTTCGCCTTCTTCGTCGAGCTCGTGCCCTACCTGCCCAGCTACGGCGGCTACGTGCGCTATGTGGTCGGCATCGCCGTCACCGCGCTGGTGGGGCGCTACGCCATCGTGGCGCTGAACCGCTACCTGGAGCGGCAGAAGCAGGCCGAGGCGCTGCCCGACCAGGAGCGGCGCAAGGAACTGAGCTATGACGTGGCGCTGGCGCGCCTGGCCAAGAGCGTGTGCCCTGGGTGCGAGCGCCCGGTGGACCTCAAGAACGACAAGATCGACTACTGCCCGCACTGCGGCATTGGCCTGTTCGATCGCTGCGGCCACTGCAGCACGCGCAAGAGCGCCTTCGCCCGCTTCTGCCATGCCTGCGGAACGCAGGCGGCGGGCGCCTGAGCCCGCCTCGGGGGCTGTGCGAGAATCCCCGCGCAACCCCGCCCGCCCATGTCCGACCTCTCCCCCGAATCCCTGTCCGCCGCGCCCGCGGCGCGCAAGCGCCCCAAGCCGGGGGAGCGGCGCGTGCAGATCCTGCAGGCGCTGGCCGCCATGCTGGAGCAGCCCGGGGCCGAGCGCATCACCACCGCCGCGCTGGCGCGCCAGCTCGACGTGAGCGAGGCGGCGCTGTACCGCCACTTCGCCAGCAAGGCGCAGATGTTCGAGGGGCTGATCGAGTTCATCGAGCAGTCCGTCTTCACGCTGGCGCAGCAGATCGTGGGCCGCGCGCCGCTGGACCCGCAGCAGGGCAACCCCGACGGCGCCCAGCAGGCCGCGCGCGTGGTGGCGCTGCTGCTGCAGTTCGGCGAGAAGAACCCCGGCATGGTGCGCGTGATGGTGGGCGACGCCCTGGTGCTGGAGCACGAGCGCCTGCAGGCGCGCATGAACCAGTTCTTCGAGCGCATCGAGTCCACGCTGCGCCAGGCGCTGCGCGGAGCCGCGCTGGCGCGCGGCTCCGGCACGCCGTCGGTGGATGCGCAGGTGGGCGCCAGCGTGCTCACGGCCTTCGCGCTGGGGCGGCTGCAGCGCTTCGCGCGCTCGGGCTTTCGCCAGTTGCCCACCGAGCACCTGCAGGCCAGCCTGGCCTTGATGCTCTGATCCGCGCCCTCGCGGCGCTGGATTTTTTCAAAAATGTGAGCTGCTAGCGCTTGCTCCGTAAGGGCTGGAGGCGTTTTTTGCTCTGATTTGCAACCCGGGTAGGCCCACGCCGGCAAAGGCGGGCCGCTCTGCGTACCATGGGCTGCAGGAGGCCTTTGTCCGTGCTTTTTCCGTTTTTTGAGAACCGCGTTCCACCCTATCCCAGCACCGAGCCCGTGCCGCCGCCGCCGGGCTTCTTCGCTTTCGTCTGGGCCTGCACGCGCGGCATGCGCGGCTGGATCGGGCTGCTCACGCTCACCTCGGCGCTGCTGGCGGTGTACGAGGCGGCGCTGTTCGCCATCATGGGCCACGTGGTGGACTGGCTGTCCACCGTGTCGCCCGCCGGCTTCTGGCAGGCGCAGCGTGGCACGGTATGGGGCATCGCGGGCATCCTGCTGTCCAGCGTGCTGCTGCTGGGGCTGCACACGGCGGTGATGCACCAGGTGCTGGCCATCAACTTCCCGATGCGGCTGCGCTGGGTGTTCCACCGGCTGATGCTGGGGCAGAGCATGTCGTTCTACGCCGATGAGTTCGCCGGCCGCATCACCACCAAGATCATGCAGACCGCGCTGTCGGTGCGCGAGGTGGTGTTCATGGTGGTGGACGTGCTGGTGGGCGTGAGCGTCTACATGATCGGCATCCTGGTGCTGGCCGCGAGCTTCGAGTGGCGGCTGGTGCTGCCGTTCGCGCTGTGGCTGGCGGCCTACACGGCGGCGTGCTTCTACTTCGTGCCGCGCCTGGGCCAGATCGGCAAGGAGCAGGCCGATGCGCGCTCGATGATGACCGGCCGCGTGACCGACGCCTACACCAACATCGCCACCGTGAAGCTGTTCGCGCACACGCGCCGCGAGGCCGAGTTCGCGCGCAGCGCCATGGAGGCCTTCAAGGCCACGGGCTATGCGCAGATGCGCCTGGTGAGCCAGTTCGAGATCGCCAACCACCTGATGATCACCCTGCTGCTGCTGGGCAGCACGGGCACGGCGCTGTGGCTGTGGTCCGGGGGGCAGGCCACGGCGGGCGTGGTGGCGGCGGTGATCGCCATGGCGCTGCGCTTGATGGGCTATTCGCACTGGGTCATGTGGCAGATGACGGGGCTGTTCGAGAACGTGGGCACGATCCAGGACGGCATCCTCACGCTGACCAAGCCACGCACCATCGTCGATGCGCCGGGGGCGCAGCCGCTGCGCGTGACGCAGGGGGCGATCGCGTTCGAGGACGTGTCGTTCGCCTACAAGGACGGGGGCAAGCAGGTCATCGACCACCTGCGCCTGCACATCCGCCCCGGCGAGCGCATCGGCCTCATCGGCCGCTCGGGCGCGGGCAAGTCCACGCTGGTGAACCTGCTGCTGCGCTTTCACGAGGCGCAGGGCGGGCGCATCACCATCGACGGGCAGGACATCACCGCCGTGACGCAGGACAGCCTGCGCGGCGCCATCGGCATGGTGACGCAGGACACCTCGCTGCTGCACCGCTCGATGCGCGACAACATCCTCTATGGCCGCCCCGACGCGAGCGAGGCCGAGATGCGCGCCGCCGCCGAGCGCGCCGAGGCTGCCGAGTTCATCGGGCAGCTCACCGACCTCAAGGGCCGCAGCGGCTACGACGCCCAGGTGGGCGAGCGCGGCGTGAAGCTCTCGGGCGGCCAGCGCCAGCGCGTGGCGATTGCGCGCGTGATGCTCAAGGACGCGCCCATCCTGCTGCTCGACGAGGCCACCAGCGCGCTCGACAGCGAGGTCGAGGCCGCCATCCAGCAGAGCCTGGACGGGCTGATGCACGGCAAGACGGTGATCGCCATCGCGCACCGCCTGTCCACCATCGCCGCCATGGACCGCCTCATCGTGCTGGAGGCCGGGCGCATCGTGGAGCAGGGCACGCACGCCGCGCTGCTGGCGCAGGGCGGTATCTACGCGCGCCTGTGGGCGCACCAGAGCGGGGGCTTTCTGGGCGAGGCGCAGCGCGAGGATGGCGGGGCGCTGGGAGGGTAGGGCGTGTATGGGTAATCATTTCGACGGGTTGCGCCTGGCGGCGGCGCTGGGGGTCTTTGTCTCGCATGGCTTGTTCCTGTACCGGCTGCAGTTGCCGGTGCCGTTTCCTGGGCACAGCCTGGGATCGCTGGCGGTGTACGTGTTTTTCTTCATCAGTGGCTATCTGGTGCAGCAGAGCTGGATGCGCCAGCCGCAATGGCACGCTTTTGCGTTGAAGCGTTGCATGCGGGTTTTCCCCGGGCTGGTGGTGGCCGTGGCGTTTTCGGTGTTCGTGCTGGGCTGGGCGGTGACGACCCTGCCCACGGCGGCCTATTGGCGCGCGCCCGGAACATGGATGAACTTCTTCAACAACGCGGCGGGCCTGGCGACGGTGCAGACGCTGCCCGGGGTGTTCGAGTCGAACCCTTTCGCGCGGGCGGTGAATGGTTCGTTGTGGACGATTCGCTATGAGCTGTTCATGTATGCGCTGCTGGCACTGCTGGCCTGGTGCACCCGGGGGCGGCGCTGGGCCTCTCCGGCAGCGGTAGTTGCCTTGGCGGTCCTGTGGATGGGCGCCCGCCAGGGGCAGTGGGACGTCCGCTGGGCGGCCATTGGCGGCTGGGGGGCCGATGTGTTCCGGTGGGCGGATTTCTGCGCTTTCGGCGTGCCCTTTTTCCTGGGCGGCACGTTTGCCGCATACGCCGTGCGTCCGCGCGGGTGGATGGCCGGGGCGGCGCTGCTGGCGGCGCTGTGCGCCTACTACGCCGACGCCGAGCCGCTGCGCCAGTTGGCGGTGTGGGGGCTGATTGCCTGCGGGGTGTTCTATGCCGCGCATGCCGGGGCGCCGGTGCGGCAGGGCCGGGGGCGCACCGATATTTCCTACGGGGTTTACATCTATGCATTCCCCGTCCAGCAGGCGGTGACGGAGCTGTGCTTGCGCCAGGGCTGGCCGCTGGCGGTGTGCCTGGGGCTTTCGCTGGTGCTGGTGCTGGCGCTGGCGGCCGCGTCGTGGTTCGGGGTGGAGCGGCCTTGCTTGCGGTATGGGAAGGCGTGATGCCACGGCCATAGCCATGGCTTTCGGGCCTGCGGGCTGAGCGGTTGTCTGGAGCCGCCTCCCTATTTTCCCGGAGGGGGGTGCCCGGCCCGGGAATTTGCTGCAAAATAGAACGCACGTTCGTTTTTGCCTGTTCCCATGCCCGTCGCCCTCAAGTCTCGCACAGCCTCCGTCTCCAGCGCCGCGCGCACCGGCCGGGGGCGCGCGCTGCAGAAAGGGCAGCAGACCAAGGCCGCCATCGTCGATGCGGCCCTGGGCCTGGCCACGCACATCGGGCTGGAGGGGCTGTCCATCGGCGCCCTGGCCGATGTCACGGGCATGAGCAAGTCCGGCGTGTTCGCGCACTTCGGTTCGCGCGAGGAGCTGCAGATCTCGGTGATCCGCGAATACCACCAGCGCTTCGAGCAGGAGGTGTTCTACCCCGCCCTGGCCGCGCCGCGCGGCGTGGCGCGCCTGCGCGCGCTGTTCGACAACTGGATGAAGCGCACCTCGGTCGAGATCGACTCGGGCTGTATCTACATCAGCGGCGCGGTCGAGTTCGACGAGCGCGCCGGCCCGGTGCGCGACGCGCTGGCCGATTCGGTACTGACCTGGCACGCCGCCATGCGCCGCGCCATCCAGCAGTGCAAGGAATGCGGCGACCTGCAGGCCGACGTGAAGGAGGAGCAGATGCTCTTCGAGATCCACGGCCTCATCCTGGCGCTGCACTACGAGGCGCGCTTCCTGCGCCACGCGGGCTCGATCGAGCGCGCGCTGACCGGCTTCGACAACATCCTGGCCCACTATGGCGCGCACGCGCGCCAGCCGGGCTGATTCCCTTTTCCACCCAACGCATCACTCAAGGAGTACGCACATGCCCACCTACCAGCCGCCACTGCGCGACATGCACTTTGTCCTGCACGAAGTCTTCCACGTCGCCGACGAGCTCAAGGCGATGCCTGCGCATGCCGAGACGGATGCCGACACCATCAACGCCGTGCTCGAGGAAGCCGGCAAGTTCGCCGCCGAGGTGGCCTTCCCGCTGAACATCAGCGGCGACACCGAGGGTTGCAAGCACGACGTGGCCACGCATTCCGTGACCACGCCCAAGGGCTTCAAGGAAGCCTACGCCACTTACGTCGAGGGCGGCTGGCCCGCGCTGTCGTGCGACCCGCAGTACGGCGGCCAGGGCCTGCCCCACGTGGTCAACCAGTGCTTGTACGAAATGCTCAACAGCGCCAACCAGGCCTGGACCATGTACCCCGGCTTGTCGCACGGCGCGTATGAAGCGCTGCTGGCCCACGGCACCGACGAACAGAAGCAAACCTACCTGCCCAAGCTGGTGAGCGGCGAGTGGACCGGCACCATGTGCCTGACCGAGCCCCACTGCGGCACCGACCTGGGCCTGCTGCGCACCAAGGCCGAGCCCGTCGAAGGCGCACCCGAGGGCACCTACAAGATCACCGGCAACAAGATCTTCATCAGCGCGGGCGAGCACGACGTGGCGCCCAACATCGTGCACCTGGTGCTGGCCCGCCTGCCCGACGCGCCCAAGGGCAGCAAGGGCATCAGCCTGTTCGTGGTGCCCAAGTTCAACGTCAACGCCGATGGCTCGCTGGGCGCGCGCAACCCCATCTACTGCACCGGCCTGGAGCACAAGATGGGCATCCACGCCAATGCCACGGCGCAGATCGCCATCGACGGTGCCGTCGGCACGCTGGTGGGCCAGCCGCACAAGGGCCTGGCCGCCATGTTCGTGATGATGAACGCCGCGCGCCTGGGCGTGGGTAACCAGTCGCTGGGCCTGACCGAAGTGGCGTTCCAGAACGCGCTGGCCTATGCCAAGGACCGCATCCAGATGCGCAGCCTTTCGGGCACCAAGGCCAAGGACAAGGATGCCGACCCGATCATCGTGCACCCCGACGTGCGCAAGATGCTGCTCACCGCCAAGGCCTACGCCGAAGGCGCGCGCGCGCTGCAGATCTACTGCACGCTGCTGCTGGACAAGTCGCACCATCACCCCGACGAGAAGGTGCGCGCCGAGTGCGACGAGCTGGTGGCGCTGCTGACCCCGATCGTCAAGGCCTTCATCACCGACAACGGCCACATCTCCACCAACGCCTGCATGCAGGTCTTCGGCGGCCATGGCTTCATCAAGGAATGGGGCATGGAGCAGTATGTGCGGGACAACCGCATCAACATGATCTACGAAGGCACGAACACCGTGCAGTCGCTCGACCTACTGGGCCGCAAGGTGCTGGGCAACAACGGCGCCACGCTGAAGAAGCTGGGCAAGCTGATCGGCCAGCTGGTGCAGGAAGAGGGCGTGAACGAGAAGATGGCCGAGTTCATCAACCCCATCGCCATCCTGGGCGACCAGATGACCAAGTTCACCACCGAGATCGGCTTCAAGGGCATGCAGAACCCCGACGAAGTGGGCGCCGCCGCCGTCGATTACCTGCGCGTGGCCGGCCACCTGGTGTTTGGCTACCTGTTCGCCCGCATGGCCCAGGTGGCGCTGCGCGCCATCGCCGCCGGCAGCACCGACCCGTTCTATACCGCCAAGCTGCAGACGGCGCGCTTCTACTTCGCCAAGCTGTTCCCCGAAGTCCAGACGCTGATGCGCACGGCCCGCGCCGGCTGCAAGGTGCTGATGGACACCGACGCCGCCCTGGCCTGACCGGCGCGGTGTGTGGCGGGGGCGCGGCCGCTCCCGCCAGAAAACAGCCTTTTTGCCATGGAGACCTTATGAGACAAGCGCTAGCAGCTATCGCTTTGGTAGCAATCACGGCACCCGCCCTGGCCCAGATGACCCCGGTCGGGTTGTGGCGCAGCTTCGACGAAAAGACCAACGAGCCCAAGTCGGAGGTGCGCATCGGCGACAACGGCGGCGTGCTCGAGGGGCGCATCGACAAACTGCTGCGCAAGGGTGCAGACCCCGCCGCCAAGTGCACCGAATGTCGCGATGAGCTGAAGGACCAGCCCATGGTGGGCCTGCGCATCATCAAGGACGCGAAGAAGGCCGAGGGCAAGGACGTGTGGGAGGACGGCAAGATCCTCGACCCCGAGAACGGCAAGTTCTACACCCTGCGCCTGACCCCCATCGAGGGCGGCAAGAAGCTTGAAGTGCGCGGCTCCATCGGTCCGTTCGGCCGCACGCAGACCTGGCAGCGCGTGGAGTAACCCCCTCATTCATCCCCGGATTCAAAGACAACCATGTCCCGATTCAATGTGAAAAAAGTCGCCGTTCTCGGCGCGGGCGTGATGGGCGCGCAGATCGCGGCCCACCTCGTCAACGTGAAGGTGCCCGTGGTGCTGTTCGACCTTCCCGCCAAGGAAGGCCCCAAGAGCGGCATCGCCGAGCGCGCCATCGCCAACCTGAAGAAGCTCAAGCCCTCGCCCATCGGCGTGGCCGAGGACGCCGACCTGATCCAGGCCGCGAACTACGAGGAGCACCTGAAGCTGCTGAAGGAGTGCGACCTGGTGATCGAGGCCATCGCCGAGCGCATGGACTGGAAGCTCGACCTGTACACCAAGATCGCTCCGTTCGTGGCCAAGCACGCCATCGTGGCGAGCAACACCTCGGGCCTGTCGATCACCAAGCTGAGCGAGGCGCTGCCCGAGGCCATCAAGCCGCGCTTTTGCGGCATCCACTTCTTCAACCCGCCGCGCTACATGCCGCTGGTGGAGCTGATTCCCACCCCGACGACCGAGCCCGTGGTGCTCGACCAATTGGAAGCCTTCGTCACCAGCGGCCTGGGCAAGGGCGTGGTGCGTGCCAAGGACACGCCCAACTTCATCGCCAACCGCATCGGCATCGCCGGCATGCTGTCCACGATGAAGGAAGTGGAGAACTTCGGCCTGAGCTACGACGTGGTCGATGACCTGACGGGCAAGAAGCTCGGCCGTGCGTCCTCGGGCACCTTCCGCACCGCCGACGTGGTGGGCCTGGACACCATGGCCCATGTCATCAAGACGCTGCAGGACAACCTGAGCCTGGAGACCGACCCGTTCTACGGCAGCTTCGGCACGCCCGCCGTGCTCCAGAAGCTGATCGAACTGGGCAACCTCGGCCAGAAGACCAAGGCCGGCTTCTTCAAGAAGGTGGGCCGCGACATCCTGCGCTTCGAGCTGGAGAGCGAGGAATACGTGCCCGCCGGCCAGAAGGCCGACGACGTGTACGCGCGCATGCTCAAGCGCCCCGCCGCCGAGCGCCTGCAACTGCTGCGCAATGCCGAAGGCGCGCCGGGCCAGTTCCTGTGGGCCATTTTGCGCAACAGCTTCCACTACGCCGCGCTGCACCTGGAGGCCATCGCCGACAGCGCGCGCGACGTGGACCAGGCCATGCGCTGGGGCTTCGGCATGAAGCAGGGCCCGTTCGAGCTGTGGCAGGAAGCCGGCTGGCTCGAAGTCGCCCGCATGGTGCAGGAGGACATCGACGCGGGCAAAGCGCTGTGCAAGGCGCCGCTGCCTCAATGGGTGTTCGAGGGCCCGGTGGCCCAGGCCGGCGGCGTGCACACGGCCGAAGGTTCGTGGAGCCCTGCGCTGGGCAAGTTCGTGCCGCGCCGCGTGCTGCCCGTGTACCAGCGCCAGCTGTTCCCCGAGAAGCTGCTGGGCGAGGCCAGCCTGCCCGACTGGCAGACGGCCGGCACCACCATTGCCGAATCGCGCGCGCTGCGCACCTGGACGCTGGACGGCCAGGTGCTGATCGCCAGCATCAAGAACAAGATGCACGCCATCAGCCCCGAAGTGATGGAAGGGCTGGTGGAAGCCGTCGAGCTGGCCGAGGCCGCGTACCAGGGCATGGTCATCTGGTCGGGCGACGCGCCGTTCTCGGTGGGCGCCGACCTGGAAGCCACCATGCCCGCCTTCGTGGTGGGCGGCGCCGACGCCATCGAGAGCGTGGAGCAGGAGCTGCAGAACCTGATGATGCGCATCCGCTACGCGCAGGTGCCGGTGGTCGCTGCCATCCATGGCATGGCGCTGGGCGGCGGCTGCGAGCTGGCCGTGTACTCGGCGCGCCGTGTGGCCCACATGGAAAGCTACATCGGCCTGGTGGAAGTGGGCGTGGGCCTGGTGCCCGGCGCCGGCGGCCTGACCTACATCGCCCGCCGCGCGGCCGAGAACATGGCCAAGAGTACCAGCCGCGATCTGCTGCCCTTCCTGACCGAAGGCTTCACCGGCGCCGCCATGGCCAAGGTGGGCACCAGCGCCATCGAGTCGCGCAAGCTCGGCTACCTGCTGGATTCCGACATCATCGTGCCGCACAAGGACGAGGTGCTGTTCGTCGCCATCAACGAAGCCAAGGCCATGGCCGCTGGCGGCTGGCGCGCCCCGCTCAAGCGCCTGTTCCCCGTGGCGGGCCGCAGCGGCCTGGCCACCATCAAGGCCCAGCTGGTCAACATGCGCGACGGCGGCTTCATCAGCGCCTACGACTTCAAGATCGCCAGCATGATCGGCGACGTGGTCTGCGGCGGCGACGTGGACGCGGGCGCCCTGGTGAGCGAGGAATACCTGCTCACGCTGGAGCGCAAGGTGTTCTGCCACCTCATCGCCCAGCCCAAGACGCACGAGCGCATCCTGGGCATGCTGAACACCGGCAAGCCGGTGCGGAACTAATGACCATCCCCCTGAGTCGCTTCGCGCCTTCCCCCTTCTCTCGCGCTACGCGCGGGAAGGGGGACGCCGCCGGTGGCCTGGCAAAGCCAGCTCCACGGCGTCTGCTGGCTTGGCGTGCGCTAGTTGCATGCGCCAGGAGCAGCGCTTAAGCGCTTTGGAAAATTGAGAAGGACACTCACCATGAAACAAGTGCAAGACGCCTACATCGTTGCCGCCACGCGCCTGCCCATCGGCCGTTCGGGCCGCGGCTACTTCCGCAACACCCGCCCCGACGACCTGCTGGTGGCCGCCATCCGCGGCGCCATGGCCCAGGTGCCCACGCTGGACCCCAAGGCCATCGAGGACTCGATCATCGGCTGCTCCTTCCCCGAGGGCGAGCAGGGCATGAACATGGCGCGCATCGCCATGGGCCTGGCCTTCGACCACCCCGTGGGCGGCGTGACGGTGAACCGCTTCTGCGCCTCGGGCGTGACGGCCATCCAGATGGCGGCCGACCGCATCCGCGTGGGCGAGGCAGACGTGCTGATCGCCGGCGGCGCCGAATCCATGAGCCTGGTGCCCATGGGCGGCAACAAGCCCTCGTTCAACCCCGAGGTGTTCGCGCGCGACGAGAACGTCGGCATCGCCTACGGCATGGGCCTGACGGCCGAGAAGGTGGCGCAGCAGTGGGGCGTGACGCGCGAGGCCCAGGACGCCTTCGCACTCGAATCACACCTGCGCGCCATCAAGGCCCAGCAGGCGGGCGAGTTCACCGACGAGATCACGCCGTTCGAGATCGTCGAGCGCACCCCCAACCTCGCCACCGGCGCGGTGGTGGAAAAGAAGCGCACCGTGAACCTGGACGAAGGCCCGCGCCCCGACACCTCGCTGGAAGGGCTGGCCAAGCTGCGTCCGGTGTTCGCCGCGCGCGGCAGCGTCACGGCGGGCAACAGCTCGCAGACCAGCGACGGCGCGGGCGCGCTGATCCTGGCGAGCGAGAAGGCCGTCAAGCAGTTCGGCCTGACGCCGCTGGCGCGCTTCGTGAGCTACGCCGCGCGCGGCGTGCCGCCCGAGATCATGGGCATCGGTCCGATCGAGGCTATTCCCGCCGCGCTGCGCTACGCCGGCCTGAAGAGCGACGACATCGGCTGGTACGAGCTGAACGAGGCCTTCGCGGCCCAGTCCCTGGCGGTGGTGAACACCCTGGGCCTGGACCCGGCCAAGGTCAACCCCATGGGCGGCGCCATCGCCCTGGGCCACCCGCTGGGCGCCACCGGCGCCATCCGCGCTGCCACGGTGGTGCATGCGCTGCGCCGCCACAACCTGAAGTACGGCATGGTCACCATGTGCGTGGGCACGGGCCAGGGCGCTGCCGGCATTTTCGAGCGCGTCTGACGCACCTTTGACGCACCTGCCGCCCGTCCCCCGTGCAGGGGGCGGGCGGCTGCCTTCTTCCATGCGAGCCGACGCAGAGCGGCACCGAACCCAGGAGACCGACATGGAACCCCGCACCAGGCGATACGCCAGCGCAGTCGCTGGGACGACGGCGGCGCCCGCCAACTCCGGGCACACTTGCGCGCCATGAGCACTTCCCAATCCCACCCCCTGGACGCGGCGCTGGCGCTCGCGTCGTCCGCGCCCGGCCAGTACGCGGGCCAGACCAGCCCGGCCTACTGGAACATGGTCGGGCCCTTTGGCGGCGTCACCGCCGCCACGCTGCTGCAGGCCGTGCTGCAGCACCCCGACTGCCTGGGCGAGCCGCTGTCGCTCACCGTGAACTATGCCGGCGCGCTGGAGGCCGGGCCCTTCACGCTGCAGGCCGTGCCGGTGCGCACCAACCGTTCCACGCAGCACTGGACCCTGGCCATTTCCCAGGCCGGAGCCGACGGCCAGCCGGTCGTGACCACTACTGCCACCGCCGTGACCGCCACGCGCCGCGACACCTGGAGCGCCAGCGACCAGCCCCTGCCGCCGGTGCCCGCGCCCGCGCAGTGCCCGCAGGCCGAGGCCTTCTTCGGCTCCGAATGGCTGCGGCGCTACGAGATGCGGCTGGTCGAAGGCAGCCTGCCCACGCAGTGGGACGGCAGCGGCGACTCCAGCCTGACGCGGCTGTGGATGCGCGATGCGCCCGCGCGGGCGCTGGACTTCTGCGCCCTCGCGGCCATGGCCGACATCTTCTTCCCGCGCGTGTGGCTGCGCCGCGCGCAGATGGTGCCGGCCGGCACGGTGTCGATCACCATCTACTTCCATGCGAGCCGCGCCCAGCTCGCCGCCACGGGCGAAGGCTACCTGCTGGGGCAGGCGCGCGCCCAGGAATTCCGCCACGGCTTCTTCGACCACAGCGCCCAGCTGTGGAACGAGGCGGGCACGCTGCTCGCCACCAGCCACCAGATCGTCTATTACAAAGAGTGACCCCCCAAGGAGATTGCACGCCATGAGCGAAGCCACGACCCAGGACATCCTGATCCACACCGAAGCCGGTGTCTGCACCATCACCCTCAACCGCGCCGGGAAGAAAAACTCGCTGACGCAGGCCATGTACACCACCCTGGCCGAGGCGCTCGCCCAGGCCGAGGCCGACGCCGCCACCCGCGTGGTGGTGTTCCAGGGCGACCCCGCCATCTTCAGCGCCGGCAACGACATCGGCGACTTCCTGAACGCGCCGCCGGCCACGCAGGAGTCGCCCGTGTTCCGCTTCCTGCGCGCCCTGGCCGGCTTTTCCAAGCCCATCGTGGCCGCCGTGTGCGGCCCGGCCGTGGGCATCGGCACCACCATGCTGTTCCACTGCGACTTGGTCTATGCGGGCGACAACGCGGCGTTCTCCATGCCCTTCGTGAACCTGGGCCTGTGCCCCGAGGCCGCTTCGAGCCTGCTGGTGCCGCAGATGCTGGGCTACCACCGCGCCGCCGAGGCGCTGCTGCTGGGCGAGCCCTTCATGGCCGAGGCCGCGCTGGAGGTGGGCCTGGTCAACCGCGTGGTGCCGCCGACCGAGTGCAACGCCGTGGCCCAGGCGCAGGCCCGGAAGCTGGCCGCCAAGCCCTTGTCGTCGCTGGTCGAGACCAAGCGGCTGATGAAGAAAGGCCTGCTGGCCCCGGTGCTCGAACGCATGGCGGAAGAGGGCGCGAGCTTCGGCCGCATGCTGCGCGAGCCCGCGGCGCGCGAGGCGTTCACCGCGTTCATGGAAAAGCGCCCGCCCGATTTCAGCAAGGTTTGACATGGGCAAGGCCACCGCGGCTCCGGCCGCTTTCGAGCCCGAGTTCATCGAGGGCGTGCGCACGATCTTCGAGGAGAAGATCGTCTTCAACCAGTTGCTGGGCCTGAAGGTGCAGGACGTGGCGCCCGATTGCGTGACGGCGCGCATCGACATGCGCCCCGACCTGATCGGCCACTACGCCTACAACCGCATGCACGGCGGCGTCATCAGCGCCGGGCTCGACGCCATGGGCGGCCTGGCCGTGATGGCGGCCATTGGCGCCCGCCACATGGACGAAGCGCCACTGCAGCGCCTGCTGCGCTTCGCCAAGCTCGGCACCATCGACCTGCGCATCGACTACCTGCGCCCGGCCATCGGCCAGCATTTCGAGCTGCGCGCGCAGGTGCTGCGCCTGGGTTCGCGCGTGGCCACGACGCGCATGGAGTTCCTCGGGGCCGACGGGCAGTTGCTCTCGGCCGGCGCGGCCGCCTACATCGTCTCCTGAGGGCTGCCGCCGCCCCCGTGGTTGCAACAGGATGGCGGCTGGCGTGTGCCGGTGCAAGACCTGCAAGTGCAGGCAACAAACGAAGGGTTTGCTTACGGCTCTTGCGTGATGCTGGAATTTGTCACGCATCAAGGCTTCTACGATGGGTTTTTTCCCGTTGAACCCAGGAGTCCTGATGGCCGTGCAAAACCCCTTCTTTGGCAAACGTGAACCCGAATCGCCGTTGATGCGCACCAGCGCCCAGCCGCTGTCCAGCGGCAGTGCCACGGGCACCAGCGCCGCCGCCAGCCCGGCAGCGCCCGCGGCGCAGGCCAGGCCAGGCCACGCCGACAGCGGCGGCAGCAAGCTCACGGTGGGGCCCAACATCAAGCTCAAGGGCGTGGAGATCACCGACTGCGACACGCTGGTGGTCGAGGGCACGGTCGAGGCGACCATGGATTCGCGCGTGATCCAGATCGCCAAGGAGGGCGCTTTCCACGGCACGGCCCAGATCGACGTGGCCGAGATCCATGGCCTGTTCGACGGCACGCTCACCGTGCGCGAGAAGCTCGTGATCCACAGCGGCGGCAAGGTCAGCGGCAAGATCCGCTACGGCAAGGTGGTGATCGAGGAAGGTGGCCAGCTCACTGGCGAGATCTCCGCAGGCAACGCTGCGGCGGCCCTGGCGGTGCGCCCGTGAGGCGGCCGCACCGGGGCGGTGCTGGCCTGAGTTACCCCTGCTGCGGCGGGATCGGCCGGGGCTTGCCGCTGGCGTCGATGGCCACGTAGGTCAGGAGCGCCTCCGTCACCTTCACATAGCTGCCCTGGGTGGCGAAGCGCTCGGCATACACCTCCACGTCCACCGTGACCGAGGTGCGGCCCAGGCGCACCACGCTGGAGTAGAACGACAGGATGTCGCCCACGCGCACGGGCTGCTTGAAGACGAACTCTTTCACCGCTACCGTGGCCATGCGCCCCTGCACCACGCGCGCGGGCAGCACCGCGCCGGCCAGATCGACCTGTGCCATCACCCAGCCGCCGAAGATGTCGCCGTTGGCATTCGTGTCGGCGGGCATGGGAATGACTTTCATCACCAGCTCCTTGTTGGCGGGCAATTCGGACGTGGGGCGCGCTGCGGGCTGGGACATGGGCACAATCGTTGGTTTTGCTGATCTCCCGGATTCTCTCCCATGCGCCGCCAAGGCGAACACGCCCCCCCGCAAAACCCCGCATCTCCTGCATCCTCCGCGCCGCCGCGCTCCGACGGCGCCACGCTGGCGCGCCTGCTGCCCTATCTGTGGACGTACAAATGGCGCGTCGCCGCGGCCATCGCCTTCATGGTCGGCGCCAAGATGGCCAACGTGGGCGTGCCGCTGCTGCTCAAGCGCCTGGTGGACGCCATGGACGTGCCGCCCGGCGGCAGCACCGCGCTGCTGGTGGTGCCGGTGGGGCTGCTGCTGGCCTACGGCCTGCTGCGCCTGTCCACCGCGCTGCTGACCGAGCTGCGCGAGCTGGTGTTCGCCAAGGCCACGCACGGCGTGGAGCGCAGCATCGCGCAGACGGCGTTCGAGCACCTGCACAGCCTGAGCCTGCGCTTTCACCTGGAGCGCCAGACCGGCGGCATGACGCGCGACATCGAGCGCGGCGTGGGCGGCATCGAGTCGCTGATCTCCTATGCGCTCTACAGCATCCTGCCCACGCTGATCGAGGTGGCGCTGGTGCTGGGCATCCTGGCGGTGAAGTTCGACGCCTGGTTCGCCATCATCACGGGGGCGGCGCTGGCCGTGTACATCGCCTTCACCGTCAGCGTGACCGAATGGCGCACCCAGTACCGCCGCCGCGTCAACGAGTTCGACTCGGCCGCGAACACCAAGGCCATCGACTCGCTGCTCAACTACGAGACCGTCAAGTACTTCAACAACGAGGCCTTCGAGGCCCGGCGCTACGGCGAGAGCCTGCAGCGCCTGTTCGCCGCGCGCCTCAAGAGCCAGACCACGCTGTCGCTGCTCAACGCCGGGCAGCAGCTCATCATCGCCATCGGCCTGGTGGCCATGCTCTGGCGCGCCACGCAGGGCGTGGCCGAGGGCCGCATGACGCTGGGCGACCTGGTCATGGTCAACGCCTTCATGATCCAGCTCTACATGCCGCTGAACTTCCTGGGCGTGATCTACCGCCAGATCAAGCAGAGCCTGACCGACCTGGAAAAGATGTTCGTGCTCATGGACAAGGAGCGCGAGGTGGCCGACGCGCCCGGCGCCGTGGCCCTGGCCGGGCTGGAGCAGCCCGCCGTGCGCTTCGAGGACGTGCACTTCGCCTACGAAAGCGGGCGCCCCATCCTGCAGGGCGTGGGCTTCGAGATCCCGGCCGGCAGGACGGTGGCCGTGGTCGGCCCTTCGGGCGCGGGCAAGAGCACGCTGAGCCGCCTGCTGTTCCGCTTCTACGACATCCAGCAGGGCCGCATCACCATCGCCGGGCAGGACATCCGCGCCGTGACGCAGCAGTCGCTGCGCCGCGCCATCGGCATCGTGCCGCAGGACACGGTGCTGTTCAACGACACCGTGGCCTACAACATCGCCTATGGCCGGCCCGACGCCACGCAGGCCGAGGTGGAGCAGGCGGCGCGCGCGGCGCACATCCACGGCTTCATCGCCGCCACGCCCAAGGGCTACGACACCATGGTGGGCGAGCGCGGCCTCAAGCTCTCGGGCGGCGAGAAGCAGCGCGTGGCCATCGCGCGCACGCTGCTCAAGAACCCGCCCATCCTGATCTTCGACGAAGCCACGAGCGCGCTCGACTCGGCCAACGAACGCGCCATCCAGGCCGAACTGCGCCAGGTGGCCCGGGGCAAGACCACGCTGGTGATCGCGCACCGCCTGTCCACCGTGGTGGATGCGCACGAGATCCTGGTCATGGAGGCCGGGCGCATCGTCGAACGCGGCACGCACGCCGCGCTGCTGGCGGCCGGCGGGCACTATGCGCGCATGTGGGCGCTGCAGCAGAATTCGGGTGAAAACGGGCTCTAGCCCTTATCCATAAAGCGCTGGCAGCTATGCTTTCAGGAGTGATTGGCCGTCACGCCTGCTCCACCCGGTTGCGCCCCAGGGTCTTGGCGCGGTACAGCGCCTCGTCGGCCTGGCCGATCAGCGTCTGGGCCGGCACCGGCCGGCCCGGCGCCAGCAGGGCCAGCCCGATGCTCACCGTGACGTGGCCCTGCGGCGCCAGGGCGTGCGCGATGGCCAGGTGCTGCACGGCGGCGCGCAGCGACTCGGCCAGTTGGCGCGCCGCCGCCGCGCCGGTGTTGGCCGCGATGACGGCGAACTCCTCCCCGCCGTAGCGCGCCGCCAGGTCGCCCGCGCGGCGCGTGGTCTCCAGCAAGACCTGCGCGATGGCCCTAAGGGTCTCGTCGCCCGCCTGGTGGCCGTAGTGGTCGTTGTAGTCCTTGAAGAGGTCCACGTCGAGCATCAGCAGCGCCAGCGGCTGCTGGCTGCGCTGCGCGCGCGCCCACTCCAGCGCCAGCGTGCTGTCGAAGTGCCGCCGGTTGGCGATGCCGGTGAGCCCGTCGGTCACGGCCAGCGCTTCGAGCTGGCGGTTGGCCTCGGCCAGGGCCGCGGTGCGCTCGTGCACGCGCTGCTCCAGCTCCTGGGTGTTGCGCTGCAGGTGCTCGGCCATGTCGCCCAGGGCCAGCGACAGGTCGGCGACCTCGCGCACCGCGCTGGGCAGGGGCGGCGGGGATTGCCAATGCCCCTGGGCCAGCCGCTGCGCCCACTGGTGGATGGACAGCAGCGGCTGCGCGAGGCGCTGGGCCACCCACATGGCCAGCAGCACGCCGAACAGGCCGAAGGCCAGCGTGAGGTAGCCGGTGGTGTGCAGCGTGTCCCGCGCCGGGCCGGTGAAATGGCGCTCCGGCAGGCCGACGACGATGGTCAGCGCTGGCCCATCGGGGAGCTGGATGGTCTGCCAGTTGGTCAGGTAGCGCTCGCCCTGCACGGTGATGCGCTGGCGGCCCTCGGTGGCCTGGCTGGCGCGCACCGTGGCCTGGGCGCTGCGGATGGCGGGGTTCTCGCTGGCGTCGGCCTGGATGCGCCGCGCCGTTTCGCCGTCGAGGTGGTACACCGGCTCGCTGCCGGAGCTGGCCAGGAGCGCGCCGTCGCCCTCGGTGAGGAAGGCCACGCCGCCGATGCTGGCCGTGAGCTCGCGCAGCAGCTCGCTCAGCTGCGACAGCGCCACGTCCGCCGCGAGCACGCCGACGAAGCGCCGGCCCTGGTCGTACAGCGGCACCGACATGCCGATCCCCATGGCGTCGTAAACGCCCTCGGCGTCCTGGATGGTGTAGCGGTAGGCCGGGTACCAGCAGATGGCGTTGGCCGTCACCGCGGCCCGGAACCAGGGCCGGTCGCGCACGTCGAAATGGCGGTTGCCGGTGAACGCGAGCGGGCTGCTACGGTAGTCGTCGTCCACGCGCTGGATGTGCAGCGCGTGCCCGGTGGCGCTGCTCGAGCGCATTACGTTCAGCGCCTTGTCGCCGCCGCGCGGCGGGCGGCTGGCGGTGTAGTAATCGCCTTCCGTGGTGCCCAGGGACAGGAAGGTCAGCAGGGGCTGGCGCCGCATCTGCAGCAGGAAGTTGTGCAGCGCTGCCTGGGGCTGGTCGGTACGCAGCAGGCCGGCGCGGAACTGCTCGGCGTTGTAGATCACCATCTGGCGCGGGATGTCGAAGAAGGCCGTGACCCGGTCGTGGATGCGCAGCGCCATCTCGGTGGCGTGGCGCTGCTCCAGCTCGTCCGCCGCCTGGGTCGACGCCTCGAAGGACAGCAGGGCCGACAGGCCCACCATCACCGGCACGGGCACCAGCACGGCCAGCAGCAGCACGGCGCGCAGCCCGTAGCGGCGCGGCCCCGGGGCCGTGGCGGATTGGTGCGCCGCGCCGCGCAGCCGCCACGCCAGGAGCGCGAGGAGGGGCGCCAGAGCCAGGCACAGGCCGGCCGCGCGCAGCGCCCAGGCGCGGCCTGGCGGGTAGGCGGCGGGGTGCAGCGGCGCCGCGCCGATGTCCCAGGTGCTGTCGCTCAGCGCCAGGCGCGCCTGGGCGTGCGGGCCCTGGAACACGGCGGGGTCGCCGAAGACCGGGCGGGCGTGCTGCTGCGGCAGCGCGCTGCGGATGGCCAGGGCGAAGCCAGCCTGGGGCGCCAGGAACCCGGCGGAGCGCAGCAGCCGCTCCAGGTCCACGCCCATGGACACGTGGCCCCAGAGCACGTCCTCGCCGCTGCTGGGCAGGTGCACGAACACGGCGGTGCGGGCGATGATGCCGTCCTTGCCGGTCTGGATCAGGCGCACCGGCACGTCGAAGGCAGTGGCGCGCGTTTCGCTCGCGCGCTTGAAGCTGGCCATGAACTCCGGCCGCAGGTCGTAGTTCAGCCCGACGATGGCTTCATTGCCCTGCTGCGGGTAGACGAAAACCGCCTTGGCGTGGCGCGACACCAGCACGCTGGCGAGCAGCGGCTCCTCGGCCACGGCCTGCGCCGCCAGGGCCTCCAGGGCGGTGGGGGACATGCCGGCGTCGTGCGCCAGCGCCTGTGCCAGCGCGCGGTTGTGCCGGGCGATGCCGTCCAGGCGCGCCTGCAGGCGCGCGCCATGCGCGTCGAGCTGGCCTTGCAGTTCGTTCAGCGCGGCCTGGCGCGCGCGATCGCGGTCATAGGCTTCGGCGCCGATGACCGCGGCAAGGCACGCCAGCAGCCACAGCGCCGCCGCGAGCAGGAAA
Source organism: Acidovorax sp. YS12 (assembly GCA_021496925.1). Classification (NCBI taxonomy): domain Bacteria; kingdom Pseudomonadati; phylum Pseudomonadota; class Betaproteobacteria; order Burkholderiales; family Comamonadaceae; genus Acidovorax; species Acidovorax sp. YS12. The sequence continues at coordinate 2,588,149 of CP053915.1, read as the reverse complement.
TGTCGCATGCCCCTCCTCGAAGAGCCCGTGAACACGTTCTCGCAGGCAATTTATCCCAGATCATCCGGCCGCCAGGGTGGGAGTTACGCGCGTGGCACGGCGCGCGCAGGGGCGCCGCTGGGCCCAATAGTTTGAATAAAAAAGAGCTTCTGGCGCTTGCCAGGCAAGCGCCAGAAGCTCTTTTTTTGATAGCGTTACGGCTTGCGCGCGGCGATGGCCTTTTCGGCCGCCTGCACCAGGTCGGCGCCGATCTGGTTCTTCCACTTGTCGTGCACCGGGCGCGTGGCCTTGACGAAGGCTTCGCGCTCGGCGGGGCTGAGCTGGGTGATGGTCACGCCGTGGGCGGCGATTTCCTTGAGCAGCGGCTTGCCTTCCTCGACCATGCCCTTGCGCGCGATGGCGATTTCTTCCTTACCGGCCTCGATGGCGGCCTGGCGCACGGCCTCGCGGTCGGCGGGCGTCCAGCTGTTCCAGATGTCCTTGTTCACCACGAAGACCAGCGGGTCGTTCATGTAGCCCCACATGGTGATGTGCTTCTGCGCCACGGTGTGCAGCTTGGCGGCCTGGTACACCGAGATGGGGTTCTCCTGGCCGTCCACGGCGCCGCTGGCCATGGCGGGCTGGGCGTCGGCCCAGCTCATCTGCGTGGGGTTGGCGCCCAGGGCGGTGAAGGTGTCGAGGAACAGCGGCGAGCCCACCACGCGGATCTTCAGGCCCTTGAGGTCGGCCGGGCTCTTGATGGCGTGCTTGGAGTTGCTGATCTCGCGGTAGCCGTTCTCGCCCCAGGCCAGCGGCACCACGCCGGCCTTCTCCAGCGTGGCGAAGAGGCTCTTGCCGACCTCGCCCTGCGTCACCGCGTCCACGGCGGCGTAGTCGGGGAACAGGAAGGGCAGCGAGAACAGGTTGAGCTGCTTGACCTGGGGCGACCAGTTGATGGTCGAGCCCACGGCCATGTCGATCACGCCCTGGCGCAGCGCGCTGAATTCGCGCGTCTGGTCGCCCTGGATCAGCGACACGCCGGGGTAGAGCTTGATGTTGATGCGGCCCTGGGTCTTTTCCTTGACCTTGGCGGCCCAGATCTCGCCGCCCTTGCCCCAGGGGAAGGCCGTGCCGAGCACCAGCGACATGCGGTATTCGCTCTTGTAGTTCTGCGCCAGCGCGGGCGTGGCGAAGGCGAGTGCCGCGGCGGCGGCTACGGCCGAGGCGAGGAAGGTACGCAGTTTCATCAGACAGTCTCCTTGGGAAAAATCAGTAGCCCAGCTTGGCCGGCAGCCACAGGGCGAGTTGCGGGAAGGCGATCACGGCCACCATGACCAGGAACATGGCCAGCAGCATCGGGCCGACCCAGCGCACGGTGGACTCCATGCGCACGCCGGCGATGCGGCACGACACCATCAGGTTCACGGCCAGCGGCGGCGTGAACTGGCCCAGCGCCACCTTCAGCGTGAGGATCACGCCGAACCACACCGGGTCCCAGCCGTAGTGCTGCATGATGGGCAGCAGCAGCGGCACGAAGATCAGGAAGATCGAGATGCCGTCGAGGAACATGCCCACGGTGATGAGCAGCAGAATCAAGAGCGCCAGCACGCCGTATTCGCCCAGGCCCGAGTGCACGATGGCATTCGCCACCGGGTCGATCACGCCCAGCGTGGACAGCGAGAACGCGAAGATGCCCGCGAGCGAGACCACGATGAGGATCACGGCCGACAGCTCGCCCGCCTCGCGCAGGATGGGGAAGAGGTCGCGCACCTTGATCGTGCGGTGGACCGCCATGCCCACGAACAGGCCGTAGAACACTGCCACCACGGCGGCCTCGGTGGGCGTGAACCAGCCCGCGCGCATGCCGCCCAGGATCAGCACCGGCGCGGCCAGGCCCCACAGGGCTTCCTTGAGGCTCTGCCAGAACGGCGGGCGCGGCATGTCGGCCTCCAGCGCGCCCATCTTGTGCCGGCGCGCCATCCACACGGCGGGCACGATCAGCGCGATGCCCGCGAGCACGCCCGGCACCATGCCGGCCGCGAACAGCGCGGGCACCGAGGCGCCGGGCACCAGCACCGAGTAGATGATGAACGCCACCGAGGGCGGGATCAGGATGTCGGTGGCCGCCGCCGCGCCCACCACGCTGGCCGAGAAGCTGCCGGGGTAGCCGGCGCGGCTCATGGCAGCGATCATCACGCCGCCCACGGCGGCCGCGTTGGCCGGGCCCGAGCCCGAGATGCCGCCCAGGAACATGGCCACGGTGATGGCCACCAGCGGCAGCATGCCGGGGCCGCGCCCGACGATGGACACGGCGAAGTTCACCAGCCGCAGTGCCACGCCCGAGCGGTCGAAGATCGAGCCCACGAGCACGAACATCGGGATGGCCAGCAGCGGGTACTTGCCCAGCCCGGCGTAAAAGTTCTGCGGCACGGCCAGCAGGCCGAACCACTGCGCATCGGCGTTGGCCAGCGCGATGCAGGCCGCGCCCGCCAGCCCCAGGGCCGCGCCGATGGGCACGCCCACGAACATCATGGCCAGGAAAGCCACGAACAGCAGGGTGGCGATCATGCCTGGAAGTCCCCGTGGTGGTTTTCCGGCGGCGCCTGGCGGCCGCGGCGGATGAACAGGCCGATGGCGCGCCAGGCGATGAGCGCCGAGAACACGGGCAGCCACACCGAGTACCACCACTGCGGCACGCCGATGCCGGGCGAGGTCTCCTCGAAGCGGAAGTCGTCCCACACCACGCGCACGCTGAGCACGGCGATCACGCCGAACAGCAGCGCCACCATGAGCGCGCCGAAGCGCGCCAGCGCCTGGCGGCGGCGCGCGGAGCCGCCCTCGGCGAACCATTCGATGCGGATGTGCACGTCGCGCGCCACGGCGGCCGAGCCGGCGACGAGCGCGAGCACGATCATCAGGAACACCGAAATCTCCTCGGTCCAGGCGAACGAGGTGTCGGTGAAGTAGCGCACGATCACGTTGGCGAAGGTGATCAGCGCCAGCAGCGCCATCACGATGACGGTGAGCCAGTCTTCCAGGCGCAGCGAACGCGGCTCGTCAGGGCGGGGCGCGTCGTCTTGCGGCCCGGCGGGAGGTGTGGGGGACATGGGTGCAGTGAGTCGGAAAAGGCGAACATGGCGAATGCGGATCTCGCTGCCCCGCAGCGTTTTGCACCTGGGGCCGGGGAAGGGCGCCGGGTAGGCGCCGCGCTGCAGATTATGCGGCGCGGGCCGCGCGGGCGCAGGCCCGTGGCTTTTCCGTGCCGCCATGTCCCGGGCGGATAATGCCGCGCATGGAAACCAAGTGGTTAGAGGACTTTGTCAGCCTGGCGGAAACGCGCAGTTTCAGCCGCTCGGCGCAGTTGCGCCATGTGACGCAGCCGGCGTTCTCGCGCCGCATCCAGGCGCTGGAGGCCTGGGCCGGCACCGACCTGGTCGATCGCAGCTCCTACCCCACGCGGCTCACCCCCGCAGGCAAGACGCTGTACGACCAGGCCCTGGAGATGCTGCAGGGCCTGCACAACACGCGCGCCATGCTGCGCGCGCACACCAGTTCGGGCAAGGACGTGGTGGCCTTCGCCGTGCCGCACACGCTGGCGTTCACGTTCTTCCCGGCCTGGGTGTCGGAGCTGCACGCGCAGTTCGGCCCGTTCAAGAGCCGCCTGATCGCGCTGAACGTGCACGATGCGGTGATGCGCCTGGTCGAGGGGGGCTGCGACCTGCTGATCGCCTACCACCATCCCTCGCAGCCGATCCAGCTGGATGCGGAGCGCTATGAGATGGTGAGCCTGGGGCAGGAGGCCCTGGCGCCCTATGCCAAGCCCGATGCACAGGGCCAGCCGCTGTACCGCCTGCCTGGCGCAGCGCAGCTGCCGCTGCCCTACCTGGGTTACGCGGCGGGGGCCTATCTGGGGCATTTGACCGACCTGATCCTCAAGCAGTCGGGCATCCCGATCCACCTCGACCGGGTCTACGAGACCGACATGGCCGAGGGGCTCAAGGCCATGGCCCTGGAAGGCCACGGCGTCGCCTTCCTGCCGTCGAGCGCCGTGCGCAAGGAACTGGCGGCGGGCAAGCTGGTGGGTGCCGCGCCCGCCGAGCTGCGGGAGCCGCTGCAGATGGTGATGGACGTGCGCGCCTACCGCGAGCGGCCCATGGGCAAGGACGTGCCCCAGGGCACGGCCCAGGCCCTTTGGGCCCACCTGCAGGCGCATGGCGCCCCATGCCTAGGGTAAATACGGACATAAAAATTCTGCATAATCCTGTTTTGTAATCGGCATTGGCATTTGCCCGGGTGTGCTCTTACAGTCTGCAACCTTGCTGCGCGGCAGGGTCGCCGTACAGGCCGCCACGGCGCAGCACACCCCCTTGGGATGCGTCCAAAAGACGCCACCCTTTGTTACAAGCAGGACCTCGGTACGGAGCCGTCACATGAAGAAGCAGCACTTGGGCATGGCATTGGGCTTCGCGCTGCTGTGCTGTACCGCGGGTGCTGGCGCGCAGGGCGTGCTCGACCGGGTCGCGGCGGGGGGCAAGCTGGTGCTGGCGCACCGCGCGTCCTCGGTTCCTTTCTCCTACGTGCACGAGGGCAAGCCAATGGGCTATGCCGTCGACCTGTGCCTGCGGCTGGCCGAGGCCGTGCGCAGGAAAACCGGCATGAAGGACATGGCCGTCGCATTCCTGCAAGTCACGCCGGAAAACCGCATGGCCATGGTCGAGCAGGGCAAGGCGGACCTGGAGTGCGGCTCCACCACCAACAATGCCGAGCGCCGGGAGAAGGTGGCGTTCACCATTCCCCATTTCATCACCGGCACGCGCCTGCTCATGAAGGCGTCCAGCAAGGTCACGCGCATGGAAGACCTGGCGGGCAAGAAGCTGGTGTCCACGCGCGGAACGACGGCCTACAAGGTGGCCGAGAAGGCTGGCCGCGAGCGTCTCATGGGCTTCACGCTGCTGGAGGCGCCGGACCACGCCCGCGCCGTGGAGATGGTCGAGAAGGGCGAGGCCGACGCTTTCGCCATGGACGACGTGCTGCTCTACAGCCTGGCGGCCAGCCGCCCCGACCCCAAGGCGCTCAAGGTCGAGGGCCGCTTCCTGACCACCGAGGCCCTGGCCATCGCGCTGCCCAGGCAGGACGCTGCCTTCAAGCAAGTCGTGGACGAGGAAATGCGCCGCCTGATCACCAGCCGCGAGATCCTGGCCATCTATGACAAGTGGTTCATGCAGCCCATCCCGCCGCAGGGCAGGGCGTTGCATCTCCCGGTAAGCTATTTGCTGCGGGACTTCTGGAAATACCCTACGGATCAGGTCCCCTTTTAGGGCTATACCTCTTATCCTGTCGTTTCGATAGGCGTGGACCGTGCGGCCAAGAACCGCGGGCCCGCGCTCCCAACCTTCCCTTCGCTTCACCCATAAGGAGTTTGTATGAAGAAGCAATTGCTGGCGGTGGCCGTCACCGCGCTGGCCGCAACCGCAGCCTTCGCCCAGGCCAACGACACCCTGGCCAAGATCAAGTCCTCGGGCGCGGTCACGCTGGGCGTGCGCGAGTCCTCGGGCCTGGGCTATACCCTGGGCAATGGCAAGTACGTCGGCTTCCATACCGAGATGGGCGAGCGCGTGCTGGCCGACATCCAGAAGCAGCTGGGCCTGGCCAAGATGGAGATCAAGTACCAGCCCGTGACGTCGCAGAACCGCATCCCGCTGGTGACCAACGGCACGGTGGACATCGAGTGCGGCTCCACCACCAACAGCGCGGCCCGCCAGAAGGAAGTGGCCTTTGCCGTGACCACCTACGTGGAGGAAGTGCGCATCGCCGTGAACGCCAAGTCCGGCATCACCGGCATCAAGGACCTGAACGGCAAGACCATCGTCACCACGACGGGCACGACCTCGGTGCAGACGCTGCGCAAGAACAAGCGCGCCGATGGCCTGACCTTCAAGGAAGTGATGGGCAAGGACCACGCCGACAGCTTCCTGATGCTGGAGACCGGCCGCGCCGACGCCTTCATCATGGACGGCTCCATCCTGGCCGCCAACATCTCCAAGTCCAAGAGCCCCGCCGACTACAAGATCGTCGGCGAAGTGCTGTCGGTCGAGCCCATCGCCTGCATGCTGCGCAAGGACGACCCGGCCTTCAAGAAGGCCGTGGACGACTCCATCAAGCGCCAGATCGCCGATGGCAGCCTGGGCAAGCTGTATGACAAGTGGTTCCTGGAGCCGATTCCCCCGGCCAACGTGAAGATCGGCCTGCCGCTGTCCGACGCCACCAAGGAAGCCTGGGCACACCCCAACGACAAGCCGATGGAGGCTTACGAAGTCAAGTAAGCGGCGTTTCCATGCTCCGCCCCTTCTGCCGCGTGGTTGGAGGGGCGTTTTTTGTTGTCACCCGCCGTGTGCGGGTCATTGAAGGGATGTTCCTATGAGCTGGGAATGGCAGGTGTTCTGCCAGGACACCATTACCCAAGAGGTGGGCGCGAGCTGCTTCGGCAAGAACGGCGATGTCACCTACCTCGACTGGATGCTGTCGGCCTGGGGCTGGACGGTGTCGGTCTCGCTGCTTTCGCTGCTGATCGCCCTGGTGGTCGGCGCGGTCATCGGCACGCTGCGCACGCTGGAGGGCCGTCCGTGGACCGTGCGCCTGGGCAACGCCTGGGTCGAGTTTTTCCGCAATATTCCGCTGCTGGTCCACATCTTCCTGTGGTACCACGTGATCCCTGCGATGTTCCCGGCGATGAAGTCGCTGCCGGGGTTCGTGCTGGTGGTCTTCGCCCTGGGCTTCTTCACCTCGGCGCGCATCGCCGAGCAGGTGCGCTCGGGCATCCAGTCGCTGCCGCGCGGCCAGCGCTACGCGGGCATGGCGCTGGGCTTCACCACGTTCCAGTACTACCGCTACGTGCTGCTGCCGATGGCGTTCCGCATCATCATTCCGCCGCTCACCAGCGAGACCATGAACGTGTTCAAGAACTCGTCGGTGGCCTTCGCTGTGTCGGTGGCCGAGCTGACCATGTTCGCCATGCAGGCGCAGGAGGAAACGGCGCGCGGCGTCGAGGTGTACCTGGCCGTCACGGGCCTGTACGTGGTCTCGGCCTTCGCCATCAACCGCGTCATGGCGTTCATCGAGAAGCGCTCGCGCGTACCTGGCCTGATCGCCGCAGGCGGCGGGGGGCACTGACATGAACCTCAATATCGATTTCTCGTTCTACAACTGGGACCTCATCAGCAACTTCGTGCTGAAGGGCCTCACCTTCAGCGTGCTGCTGACCATCGTCGCCACGCTGGGCGGCGTGTTCTTCGGCACGCTGCTGGCGCTGATGCGCCTGTCGGGCAAGAAGTGGCTCGTGGTGCCCGCCACCATCTACGTCAACGGCATGCGCTCCATCCCGCTGGTGATGGTGATCCTGTGGTTCTTCCTGCTGGTGCCCCTGATCATCGGCCGCCCCATCGGCGCGGAAAGCTCCGCCGTCATCACCTTCGTCGCCTTCGAGGCCGCCTACTTCAGCGAAATCATGCGCGCCGGCATCCAGTCGATCCCGCGCGGCCAGGTGTTCGCCGGGCAGGCGCTGGGCATGACCTACGGGCAGAACATGAAGCTGGTGATCCTGCCCCAGGCCTTCCGCAACATGCTGCCGGTGCTGCTGACGCAGACCATCATCCTGTTCCAGGACACCTCGCTGGTCTACGCCATCGGTGCCTACGACATGCTCAAGGGCTTCGAGGTGGCGGGCAAGAACTTCGGCCGTCCCATCGAAGCCTACCTGGCGGCCGCCGTGCTGTATTTCGTGATGTGCTACGCGCTGTCGTGGAGCGTCAAGCGCCTGCACAAGAAGATCGCCATCATCCGCTGATGGCGTGTGAATGAGGAATTTCAACCATGATTGAACTGAAGAACGTCTCCAAGTGGTACGGCAGCTTCCAGGTGCTCAACGACTGCTCCACCAGCATCCAGAAGGGCGAGGTGGTGGTGGTGTGCGGGCCTTCCGGCTCCGGCAAGTCCACGCTCATCAAGACCATCAACGCGCTCGAGCCGATCCAGAAGGGCGAGATATGGGTCAACGGCACGGCCGTGCACGACCCCAAGACCGACCTGCCCAAGCTGCGCAGCCACGTCGGCATGGTGTTCCAGCACTTCGAGCTGTTCCCGCACCTGTCGGTGACCGAAAACCTGACCATCGCCCAGGTCAAGGTGCTCGGCCGCAGCCTGGACGACGCCAGGAAGCGCGGCCTGAAGATGCTCGACCGCGTGGGCCTGTCGGCGCACAAGGACAAGTTTCCCGGCCAGCTCTCGGGCGGCCAGCAGCAGCGCGTGGCGATCGCGCGCGCGCTGAGCATGGATCCGATCGTGATGCTGTTCGACGAGCCCACCTCGGCGCTCGACCCGGAGATGGTCGGCGAGGTGCTCGACGTGATGGTGGGCCTGGCCAACGAGGGCATGACCATGATGTGCGTGACGCACGAAATGGGCTTCGCCAAGCGCGTGAGCAACCGCGTGATCTTCATGGACGTGGGCGGCAAGATCCTGGAGGACTGCACGAAGGAGGAATTCTTCGGCAACCCCGACGCGCGCCAGCCGCGCACCAAGGATTTCCTCAACAAGATCCTGCAGCACTGAGCTGCGGTGCAAAAAAACAGGGCGCCATGGGCGCCCTGTTTGTTTGAGGGGCGGGTGAGTCAGCGCAGCCGCGCCAGCGCCGCGCTCGCCAGTTCGGCCATGCGCGAGAGGAATTCGGTGCCCATGGTGGCATCGAAGCGCTGCGGGTCGGGCGAGCCCAGTACCAGCAGGCCGAAGGCCGGGGTGGTGCTGTCGATGGTGCCCTCGCGCAGCGGCAGCAGCGCCATCGATTGCACCACCTCCGGCTGCGGCAGCCAGGCCGTGGCCTCGAAGCCGAGGTTGGGGCCGCAGAACGGCATGGTCAGCGAGGTGGCGAAGGCGCGCGTGTCCTCGCTCACGCCCGAGGCGAACGCCGCGCCCTGGTGCTGCGGTGCCACGCCCCACACGCGCAGCGCGGCCTGGGGCACGTCGAAGCGCGCCTGGATGCCGTCCGCCGCCACCTGGGGCAGGTCGGCCGGGTCGATGGCGCGCGCCAGCGTGCAGGCCCATTCGTGGATCTTCTGCGCGATGGCGGCGTTCTCGTTGCCGTGGCGCACCATGTCCATCACGCGCAGTTCCAGCCCCTTGATCTTTTCGCGCAGCAGCTCGGTCTGGCGTTCGTGCAGGCTCACGGCGCGCGCGCCGTGCGGGCTGGCGATGGTGATGCTGCCCAGCACCTCGGCATGGCGCTGGAAGAACTCCGGCGTGTTGATGAGGTACTCGGCGATGTCGGCTTCGGACAGCGGCGGCAGCGGTGCGGAAGAAGTCGTGGAAGTCATAGCAGGTCGGGGAGTTCGATCTGGCCCTCGAACACGGTGGTGGCGGGGCCGGTGAGAAAAACGGGGTCGCTGGCGCCGCCGGCCCAGGCGATGGACAGGCGCCCGCCGCGCGTGTGCACGTCCACCAGGCCGTCCAGCAGCCCCAGGCGGATGCCCGAGACCACGGCGGCGCAGGCGCCGGTGCCGCAGGCCAGCGTTTCGCCGGCGCCGCGCTCGTACACGCGCAGGCGCACCTGCGCGCGGTCGACGATTTGCAGGAAGCCCGCGTTCACCCGCGCCGGGAAGCGCGCGTGGCGCTCGATCAGCGGCCCCCAGGCGGCCACGGGCGCCGTGTCCACGTCGTCCACCAGCAGCACGGCGTGCGGGTTGCCCATGGAGGCGATTGCTATCGAAACATGAGCTTTTGGCGCAATCCCATCAAGCGTTAGAGGCCATTTTTCCCCTTGGTGCTGGGGCGTGGGCGTGAGGCCGCTGGCGTCGAACGGCAACTGCTGCGGCGCGAAGCGCGGCAGCCCCATGTCCACGGTCACGCGCCCGTCGGCCGTGAGGCGCGGGGCGATCACGCCGGCGCGGGTCTGCACGCGGATGCTGTCCTTGCCGGTCAGCCCCTGGTCGTGCACGAAGCGCGCGAAGCAGCGCGCGCCGTTGCCGCACTGCTCCACCTCGCCGCCGTCGGCGTTGTGGATCACGTACTCGAAGTCGATGCCCTCGGCCGCGGCCTGTGGGGCGGGGGCGCGCACGCTCAGGATCTGGTCGGCGCCGACGCCGAAGTGGCGGTCCGCCAGAAAGCGGTACTGCGCGGGCGACAGGCCCAGGCGGCCCTGGGTTTCGTCGAGCACGATGAAGTCGTTGCCCGCGCCCTGCATCTTGGTGAAACGGATCTGCATGATGGGCGCCCATTATCCGCGCAGAGAATGGTTTATCGTGCCGCCTTCGCCCCTGGTCGGCGTCACCCGAGGAAACCCCGTGAAGTTCTGGAGCCATTTCCACCACCCCCACCTGGGCGCGCTGCTGCTGCGCACCACGCTGGCGCTGCTGCTGCTGCTGCTGTTGCACGGCTGGGCCAAGATCCGCTACGGCGTGGGGTGGATCGAGGGCCTGCTGGTGCAGCGCGGCCTGCCCGGCTTCCTGGCCTACGCGGTGTACCTGGGCGAGGTGGTGGCGCCGCTGATGCTGCTGGTCGGCTTCTGGGTGGTGCCCGCCGCCGCCGTGGTCGTGGTCAACATGGTCGTGGCGCTGGTGCTGGTACACCAGGGCGACTGGCTGGCGCTGAACCGCTCGGGCGGCTGGGCGCTGGAGCTGCAGGCCTTCTACCTGGCCAGCGCCCTGGTGGTGGTGCTGACCGCCCGATCCGGAAAGTGAGACGCGCCATGGCCCGTACCAACCAATACCTGCACCCCGCGCGCCAGCCCGCCCGGCCGCTCGAGGCCGCCACCGTGCTGCTGCTGCGCGATGGGGCCGACGGCGCGCTCGAAGTGCTGATGACGCGCCGCAGCGCCCAGGCCAGCTTCGCCCCCGGCGCCTACGTGTTCCCCGGCGGCGGCATCGACGCGCAGGACAGCGCCGCCCACGCCCTGGCCGACCGCCGCCCGGCGCAGGGCGAGCGGCACCTGACCGAGGCCATCGCCGCCATCCGCGAGAGCTTCGAGGAACTGGGCATCCTGCTGGCGCGCCATGCCGATGGCCGCTGGGCCGGCGCGGCCGACATCGCCGCGCTCGACCGCCGCGGCCCCTTCGCCGCGCAGGTGGCGGCGCGCGGCCTGCGCCTGGCGGCCGACGCCGTGTACCTGCTGGCGCACTGGACGGCCGACCGCGACCTGCCCAAGCGCTTCGCCGTGCCCTTCCTGGTGGCGCGCATGCCGCCCGGCCAGGAGCCCGTGGCCGACGAGGCCGAGCAGTTCGAGCCCGTGTGGGTGCGCCCGGCCGATGCGCTGGCGCGCCACGCCGCCGGGCAGTTCTTCATGATCTACCCCACCATCCGCACGCTGGAGCGCCTGGCGGCCTACGCCCACACCGGCGCGCTGCTGGCCGCCGTGGCGGGCGAGGCGCCGCTGTGGGTGAGCTGCCCGCGCGCCGGGCTGCGCCACGGCAAGGAATCGCGCCACATGGAGCACGAGCCCGAGTTCGGCGAGCTGGCCATGGTCTGCCCCGACGGGCAGATCGTGCACCCGCTGGAGTGGCAGAGCGAGCGCTCCGTGGCGCTGCGCAAGAACCTGCAGCGCCTCACCGCCCCCAACCCGGGCGTGATGACCGGCCCCGGCACCAACAGCTATCTGGTGGGCGACCCGGCCACGGGCTACATCGCCATCGACCCCGGCCCCGAGGACCTGGAGCACCTGCAGCGCCTGTGGCGCGCCGCGGGCGGCGACATCCGCATGATCGTGTGCACGCACTCGCACGCCGACCACTCGCCCGGCGCCTGGCCACTGCAGCAGTTGTGCGTGCAGGCTGGGCGCGCCGCGCCGCCTATCCTGGGCCTGCCCTCGGCCCCCACGGCGCGCGCCGCGGCCCAGTTCACGCCCGAGCGGGCGCTACAAGATGGGGAGCTGCTCACGCTTGCTGGCAAAGGCCTGGAGGGTGAAATCACCCATACCCTGCAGGTGGTGCACACGCCCGGCCACGCGGCCAACCACCTGTGCCTGCTGCTGGTCGAGGATGCGCTGCTGTTCTCGGGCGACCACATCCTCAACGGCAGCACCACGGTGATCGACCCGCCCGACGGCAATATGGCGGATTACCTGGACGCGCTCGACCGGCTCGACGCGCTGTGCGCCGCGCACGGCGTCGAATTCATCCTGCCCGCGCACGGCTACGTGCTGGGCACGGCACGCGCCACCATCGCGCAGCTCAAGGCCCACCGCCTGGCGCGCGAGGCCAGGGTCATCGCCGCCATGCAGGCGCTGCCCGAGGGCACGGTGGAGCAGTGGGTCGAGCACGCCTACGCCGACGTGCCGCCGCGCCTGTGGCCGGTGGCGCAGCGCTCGCTGCTGGCGCACGTGGAGCGCATCCGCATGCTGGAGCCCGGCAATGACTGACACAGGCGAGCGTTTGGCCAAGCGCCTGGCGGCGCAACTGCCGTGCTCGCGCCGCGAGGCCGAGCTGTACATCGAGGGCGGCTGGGTGCAGGTCGATGGCGCGGTGGTCGAAGCCCCCGGCGCGCGCGTGGCGCCGGGCCAGCAGGTCGCCCTGGCGCCGGGCGCGCGGGCGCAGGAGCTTCCGCCCGTCACGCTGCTGCTGCACAAGCCCGCAGGCCTGGACGCCGAGGGCGCGCTGGCGCTGCTGGCCCCCGCGCACCGGCATGCGTCCGGCGGCCCGCCGGTGCGTGTGCTGCAGCGGCATTTTCGCCAGCTCGAATGCGTGGCGCCGCTGCCCGCCGAAGCCGGCGGCCTGGTGGTCTACACGCAGGACCGGCGCGTGGCGCGCTACTTCGCCGAAGGCACCGCCACGCTGGAGCACGAATGCCTGGCCGAGGTGGTGGGCAGCATCGCCCCCAACGGTCTGCAGCGCCTGTGCCATGGCCTGGCCCTGGACGGGCAGATGCTGCCGCCCACCAAGGTGAGCTGGCAGAGCGAGCGCCGCCTGCGCTTCGCGCTCAAGGGCGTGCACCCCGGCCAGGTGGGCGCCATGTGCGCCGCCGTGGGGCTGGCGCTGACGGCGCTGCAGCGCATCCGCATCGGCCGCCTGCCGCTGGCCAAACTGCCGGCGGGGCAATGGCGCTACGCGCACCCGTGGGAGCGGTTCTAGACCTTGCATGCTCCTGAAAAAAGAGCTGCTGGCGCTTGATGGATGGGCGCTGGCAGCCTTTTTGTGCAGAAACGGCGCCCGGCTACACTGCGCGCCAAGCCATTACGACACACCACGGCCACGCAAGCCGCAGAGGGAGGAAAAACCCATGCCACGTCCCGCACCGCCCGGCGCTGCCCGGATGCACGCTTCGTTCGCATCGCAAGACATCGAGCCGCACCCCATGCGCTTCACCGGCAGCGGGGCCGAGTTCCTGCGCGTGTGGATCGTCAACGTGCTGCTCACCATCGTCACGCTGGGCTTCTACACCCCCTGGGCGCGGCGGCGCACGGCGCAGTATTTCTTTGGCCACACGCTGGTGGCGGGCAGCCCGCTGGAGTTCACGGCGCAGCAGCGGCGCATGGTGGTGGGCTTTCTGGTGGTGGTGCTGCTCACGCTGGCCTACAAGCTGGCGGCCAGCACCGGGCAGGACGTGGCCGTGGGGCTGTTCATCCTGGCCGGGGCGGCGCTGGCGCCGCTGATCTGGAGCAGCGCCATGCGCTTTCGCCTGGGCAACACGCGCTGGCGCGGCCTGCGGCTGCAGTTCACGGCCGATTGGCGCGAGGTCTACCGCGCCAGTTGGCCCGTGTTCGCGCTGGCGCTGGTGTGGCTGGCCGTGTTCTTCGGGCTGCAGGCGCTGGCGCCCGCGCCGCTGGAGGGCGCCGCGGCGGGCCGCAAGCTGCCGCAGGTCGGTGCCCCCATGGTGGCGCTGGTGCTGCTGGGGCTGGTGCTCACGGTGCTGTGCCTGATCCGCATCGACTTCAACTACCGCAGCCTGTTGGTGCTGCGTGCCAGCCTGGGCACCGAACCGGGGCGCTGGAAGCCGGCGTACATGGACTTCGTCCGGCTCTGGCTGGCCACGGTGGGGGTGTTCCTGGTGTCGATCCTGGTGCTGTCGCTGCTGCTGGCGGGGCTGGTGGGCGGCTCGTTCGCCATGGTCAAGGCGCTGGGCCAGGGGCAGCCCGGGATGGGCATGGTGCTGTTCCTGATCGCCGCCTTCGTGGCGCTGCTGTTCGTGCTCTTCCTGGCCACGGCGCCCGCGCGCGCCTACCGGGAGGCCGCGCTGTTCCGCCTGACCTGGAACAACATCGGCGTGAGCCGCATCGCGCGCTTCAAATGCGATCTGCGCGTGGGGCGCTACGTGCTGCTGCGCCTGCGCAACATGCTGCTCACCCTGGTCACGCTGGGGCTGTTCCGCCCGTTCGCCGTGGTGAGCGAGTACCGCATGAAGCTGGAATCGGTCACCCTGCACATCAAGGGCGGGGTGGACCAGGTGGCCGGCACGCTGGCGCGCCAGCAGACCGGCGGCATCGGCGACGCGCTGGCCGACGCCGCGGGGCTGGAGCTGATCGTCTGATGCTCGCCCCCGGCGACACTCCGGCCCCCGCCGCGCTGGTGCCCGCGCGCTGGTTCGACGGGCGCAGCAGCCAGGCGCGCGCCGTGCTCGTGGGGCTGCACCCGGCGCCCGGCGGGCCGTCGCTGAGCGTGCACCCGGTCGCGGCCCCGGGGGGCGAGGCGCTGCACCTGCCCTGGCGCGCGGTGGGCTGGCCCGAGGCCTGGAGCGCCCGCCGCCCGCAGCAGCGCGTGGTGGTCGACCTGCACGCCCATGGCAGCCTGGAGATCGACGCTGTGGCCGCATGGCACAGCGCCCTGGCCGCCGCGGGCGACCGGCCGCGCCTGGCGCAGCGCATGCAGACGCGCTGGGGCATCTTCCTGGCCATGCTGCTGGCCGGCGTGCTGGGCCTGGCGCTGTTCTACCGCTACGGCACGCCCTGGCTGGCGACGCAGCTCGCGCGCTGGGTGCCGCTGGGCTGGGAAACGGCGCTGGCCGACCAGGGCCTGGCGCAAATGGACGACGGCATGCTCAAGCCCAGCCAACTGCCGCGTGCGCGGCAGGAGGCCCTGCGCGCGCGCTTCCAGGGGCTGACCCGGGCCATGGCCACGGTGCCCGCGCTGCAGCGCTACCCCGGCTATGCGCCGCAGTGGTCGCTGCAGTTCCGCCGCGGCATGGGCGCCAATGCCTTCGCCTTGCCAGGCGGCACGGTGGTGCTGACCGACGAAATCGTGCAGGTGGCCGCGCGCCAGGGGCTGGGCGACGAGGCGCTGGCGGGCGTGCTGGCGCACGAGATCGGCCACGTGGCCTACCGCCATACCACGCGCATGCTGGTGCAGCAGGGCGTGCTGCAGATGGGGCTGGAGCTGGCGCTGGGCGATGTCTCGGGCCTGCTGGCCTCGGGCAGCGCGCTGCTCACCGCCATGTCGTACAGCCGCGCGCACGAGCGCGAGGCCGATTGCTTCGCGCTGGGGCTGATGCGCCGCGCCGCGCTGCCCACCGCGCCCATGGGCGACCTGCTGCTGGCCATGGCGCAGGACGCGCGTTCGGGCGGCAAGGACCCGCAGCCCGGCAAGGCCACGGAGCCCGGGCAGGACGAGGCGCACCCCGTCTGGTCGCTGCTGAGCAGCCACCCCGACACCGCCGGGCGCGCGCGTGCGCTGCGTGCCGGGCAGGTGCCCGGTTGCTCCTGAAAGAAGAGCTGCTGGCGCTTTCCCAGTAAGGGCTGGAGGCCGTTTTGAATGAAAAGTGTGAAGCGCGCCGATAAGCCGGATTCTGTGCATGCGGTTGCCCGCACGTGACCGCCATTACTCTGGGCCGGGTGTCGCCACCACGGCTCGGTGCCACCTACCCGCCAGCTCCGCGGAACCACGTCAACGCTGGCCTACTTGGTGTTGCTGCGCGTAGAGATTGCCCGTTTCACCCCCAGTGGTCTACCTTGCGGCACTCCCCCGGGACTCGTCTCTGTTGCTCTGATCCTCACCTCACGGTGGGCAGCCGTTAGCTGCTACGCTGTCCTGTGCAGTCCGGACATTCCTCCAGTGCGGCCTTTCGGCACTAGCACCAGCGGCGGTCTGGCGTGCTTCACGGGGGCGATTATCCCAGAGCTTCGCGCACCCGGTCCCACGTCAGCCCGAACCGTGCCAGGTATTTGCGCAGCCGGTCGGCATCGTTGACCACGCTGCGCTGCCCGCGCGAGGCCTGGAACAGCATCCGCCCCGCTTCCGACAGGGTGCGCGCGCGCTGGCACACCTGCAGCACCGCGCGCAACTGCAATTGGTCGAACAGGTCGATGGACTGCAGTGCCTCGCCGCCCAGCAAGGCCGCCAGATCGACGCCGCCGGCCTGCGCGTCCATTGCCGGCGCGTTCCCGAGCCGCTCCCATTGCCAGCGCAGCCGCTGCAGCTCCGCGTCCACCAAGGGCAGGCCGATGCGCCCGTTGTCCGCCAGCGTGGCCAGGCGCGTCACGCTGGCCGACAGGTCGCGGAAGTTGCCCGCCCACGGCGCCTCGGGCGACTGGGCGTAGCGCAGGTACGCCGCCCGTGCCTCGCTGGAAAAGCGCACGCCGCGGCCCAGCGCATGGCCCGCCTGCGCCAGCAGGTGGTCCACGTTGGGGGCGATGTCTTCGGGCCGCTGCGCCAGGCCGGGCAGCACGTAGCTCCAGAGGTTGATGCGCGCGAACAGGTCTTCGCGGAAGCGCCCCGCCGCCACCTCGGCCCGCAGGTCGCGGTTGGTGCCGGCCACCAGCTGGAAGTCGCTTTCCACCTCCCGGTCGCTGCCCAGGGGGTAGAAGCGCTTTTCCTCCACGGCCTTGAGCAGCATGGCCTGCTCGTCCAGGCCCAGCTCGCCGATTTCGTCGAGAAACAGCACGCCCTGGTGCGCGGCGCGCAGCAGGCCCGGCCGGTCTGCGGCCGCGCCGGTGAAGGCGCCCTTCTTGTGGCCGAACAGGGTGGAGGCCGCGCCATCGCCGCGCAAGGTGGCGCAGTTCACTTCGACGAACGGGCCTTGCACCTGGTGGCGCGCCTTCTTCAACGCGTACATGCGCCGCGCCAGGTGCGATTTGCCCGCGCCCGTGGGCCCGGTGAACAGGATGGGCGCGCGCGAGCGCACTGCCACGCGCTCCACCTCGTCGATCAGCGCGTTGAAGCGCGCGTTGCGCGTGGCGATGCCGCTCTTGAGGAACTGCACCGCGTCGCGCTGCTCGGCGCCGAAGCGCTGGGCGATCACGTCGTAGCGCGACAGGTCCAGGTCGATCAGCGTGTAGGTGCCCGGCGCGCCGCTGCGCTGGCGCTTCGGGGGAGAGGTTTGCACCAGCACCCCCGGAATGCGGCGCGACTCGACCAGCAGGAACAGGCAGATCTGCGCCACGTGCGTTCCGGTGGTGATGTGCGTCCAGTAGTCCTCGCGCTCCGGGTCGAAGCGGTAGGCCTGCGCCCAGTCGAACAGGCGCGCATAGACCTCGCCGAAGTCCCACGGATCGGCGGTGGGCATCTCCACGAGGTTGACCGAAGTCTCGGGCGAGGTGGTGGCGATGTCGGCGCGCACCAGCGCGGCCAGATCCTTGTGCGGGGTTGTGTAGAGCAGTTCCAGCCGGTCGATCACCATGTCCGGGTGCTGCACCAGCGAGACGGTAGGCCGCCACTTTTGCCAGCGGCCCGCGCCCCGGCCCGAGTCGAGCTGCGTGCCGAGGAAGCCGATGACCACTTTTTTCTTGTGCATGTTTTCAGCTAGATAACTAGCCAACAGTCTAGCAATACTGGCAATCAGCAATCGCACCGATGACCGATGAATCCGGTTTTCCCCTTTGGTGGCAAATGGTTAGCGCAATTCCACCCAGGCTGGCACGCATCTGGCAATAGACAAGGTACCCGACGCAAGCGCCGAACGCTCACAGGCCAGGGTTTGGACGCATGTCCGCCCTGCCGGTGCCGGGAGTCCGGGGCCTTCGCGCCTTGTCGATTCCCTGCATGCCGCACGCCGCAAGCGCCGGGTACTGGCACGGTCGTGGTGACCAACCCGCAAGGGCGTGTCTGGTTCGACTCCAGGCGTGCCGCCACTGGTAGCTCAGTTTGGTAGAGCAATCTCCTCATAAGAGATCTGTCGCGGGTTCGAATCCCGTCCATTGATCCGGCCGCAAGGCCGGTTGTTGAAAGAACCGCCGAACGCGGGGCACGGGCCAAGGCGCAAGCCCAAGCCTGCACCCCGTCAGCCGGCGGCGGTTTGCGCCAGCACCCGGCGCAGCCCGCGCCCGCAGCCAGCCACACCCCGGCGCACTGCACGGCCCGAGGCCGCGTCCCCTGGCTCCCCGCCGCCGCTGTAACGGCACCCTGTGACGACAGAGAAGAAGGAAGAGAAAAATGCTGAACAACACCCTCCAACGCATCACCGTCAAGAAGAACGAACGCGCCTTGCTGCTTCGCAACGGCGATTTCGACCGGGTTCTGCACAGCGGCACGCACTGGCTGTTCGCGGGCCTCGACAAATTGCGCGTGGAGACCTTCGCGCTGGAGCAGCCCGCCTTCACCCACGGCCTGGCCGAATACCTGATGGCGCGCGAGCCTGCCGTGGTGGCCGCCGAGTTCATCGCCGTGAACCTGGCCGAACACGAAGCGGGCCTGCGCAGCGAGAACGGCGTGCTGGTCGAAATCCTGCCGCCCGGCACCCGCCGCCTGTATTGGAAGGGTCTGGTCGATGTGGCCGTGCAGGTCATCGACCTGCGCGCCAGTGCCGAGCTGCCCGCCGGCCTGACCGCGCGCCTGGCGCAAACCCAACTGCGCCAGCGCCCCGTGGCGGGCCTGAACGGCGTGCTGCAAGTGCAGGTGCCCGACGGCCAGTGCGCGCTGCTCGCCATCGACGGCAAGGTGGACCGCCTGCTGGCCGCTGGCAGCTATGCCTTCTGGAAATACGGCCGTGTCATCGCCGTGGAGCTGGTGGACCTGCGCCTGCAGGCCGTCGAAGTCTCGGGCCAGGACATCATGACCCGCGACAAGGTGGCCCTGCGCCTGAACCTGAGCGCCACCTGGCGCTACACCGACGTGCTGCGCGCCTTCGGTCAGTTGCAAAAGCCCGTGGAGCACCTGTACCGCGAACTGCAATTTGCGCTGCGCGCGGCCGTGGGTACGCGCACGCTGGACGAGCTGCTGGAGAACAAGACGGTGATCGACGACGTCGTGACCGCGCACATGGCCGCCAAGCTGCAGCCCTACGGCCTGCAACTGGAAAGCGTGGGCGTGAAGGACATCGTGCTGCCCGGGGACATGAAGGCCATCCTGGCCCAGGTGGTGCAGGCCGAGAAGCAGGCCCAGGCCAACGTGATCCGCCGCCGCGAGGAAACCGCCGCCACGCGCTCGCTGCTCAACACCGCCAAGGTGATGGAGGACAACCCCGTCGCCCTGCGCATGAAGGAACTGGAAACGCTGGAGCGCGTGGCCGAGCGCATCGACAAGATCTCCGTCTTTGGCGGGCTGGACCAGGTGCTGAACGGCCTCGTGAAGATGCGTTGAAAGAAAGAGGAAACAACAATGAAAAAGAAAGACACGCCATTGAACGCTGCGGTGACCGATCCGCAAGCCAAAGCCGCATGGGCGGACAAGCTGTTGAAGCTGATCGATAAAGGAATCCCCTGCGATTGGCGCCCCGCCTGCCGCAAATGCGGCAAAACATACCACCCGCTGACCGACCGCATCGCCGCCGCCTTCGATGTCATGGCGGCTGCATGAGCAACGAGAGACAGGAAACAAAAATGACCAACTACCAGCAATACGAAGTCCCCAGCGGCGTCCCCGTCAAGATGTGGACCCACGGCGTGCCCGTGGAGGAAGACGCACGCAAGCAACTGCACAACATCGCCCGCCTGCCCATCGTTTTCAAGCACGTGGCGGTGATGCCCGACGTACACCTGGGCATCGGCGCCACCATCGGCTCCGTCGTGCCCACGCTGAAGGCCATCATCCCGGCGGCGGTCGGCGTGGATCTGGGCTGCGGAATGATGGCCTGCAAGACCACGCTCACCGCCAGCGACCTGCCCGACAACCTCTCGGGCGTGCGCGCCGTCATCGAGCGCGCCGTGCCCGTGGGCCTGACGCCCAAGCGCTATGGCCGCGACAAGGGAAGCTGGGAAACCCCGCCCGCCGAAACCGACCACGCCTGGGCCGCGCTGGTGCAGGAGTTCGAGGAAATCTGCGAAGCGCATCCGCGCATCAAGAACACCAACAACTACAAGCACCTGGGCACGCTGGGCACCGGCAACCACTTCATCGAGGTGTGCCTGGATGAGCACCAGGCCGTGTGGATCATGCTGCACTCCGGCTCGCGCGGCGTGGGCAACGCCATCGGCACGCACTTCATCGAACTGGCGAAGAAGGACGCGGAATTGCACCAGCGCAACCTGCCCGACAAGGACCTGGCCTACTTCGAGGAAGGCGCGCGCTACTTCGGCGACTACGTCAAGGCCGTGGGCTGGGCGCAGAAGTTCGCCGCCGC
This sequence comes from Acidovorax sp. YS12, assembly GCA_021496925.1. Lineage (NCBI taxonomy): Bacteria > Pseudomonadati > Pseudomonadota > Betaproteobacteria > Burkholderiales > Comamonadaceae > Acidovorax > Acidovorax sp. YS12. The sequence continues at coordinate 2,567,707 of CP053915.1, read as the reverse complement.
CAACCGCGAGGTGATGATGACGCGCGTCATCAACGCTCTGCGCTTGTGTGTCGCCAAGCCGTTCGAGACACACGTGGAAGCGGTGAACTGCCACCACAACTACGTGCAGCGCGAGACGCATTTCGGGCAGGAGGTGTTCGTGACCCGCAAGGGCGCGGTGAGCGCCGCGCAGGGCCAGCTGGGCATCATTCCCGGCAGCATGGGTGCCAAGAGCTTCATCGTGCGCGGCAAGGGCCACCCCGAGAGCTTCAACAGCTGCAGCCACGGCGCGGGCCGCGCCATGAGCCGCACCAAGGCCAAGAAGCTGTTCACCGTGGCCGACCAGATCGCCGCCACCGAGGGCGTGGAATGCCGCAAGGATGCCGACGTGATCGACGAGATTCCGATGGCCTACAAGGACATCGACGCCGTCATGGCCGCGCAGCAGGACCTGGTGGAAGTGGTCTACACGCTCAAGCAGGTGGTGTGCGTGAAGGGGTGATGCCCCGTGCCTGGATAACTACCATTTTGATAGCTGTCAGCGCTTCATGGACAAGCGCTGGAGGCACTTTTTATGCATAACAAAGAACCAGGAGAACAGCCGCCCATCACCCTTGATGGCGCCGCCGGTGAAGGCGGCGGCCAGATCCTGCGCACGGGCCTGGCCCTTTCGCTGGCCACCGGGCAGCCGCTGCACATCACGCGCATTCGTGCCGGGCGGCCCAAGCCGGGGCTGATGCGCCAGCATCTGGCCTGCGTGCAGGCCGCCGAGGCGGTGTGCCATGGCCGGGCCGAAGGCGCGGCGCTGGGCGCGCAGGCGCTGCAGTTCACGCCGGGCTTGGTGCGGGCGGGCCGCTACCGCTTCCAGGTCGCCACGGCCGGCAGCTGCATGCTGGTGCTGCAGACCGTGCTGCCGGCGCTGCTGCTGGCCGATGGCGCGAGCGAAGTGCAGTTGGCCGGCGGCACCCACAACCCCATGGCACCGCCGTTCGACTTTCTCGACCGTGCCTTCGCACCGCTGGTGCGGCGCCTGGGCGCGGGGCTGGACCTGCAGTTGCAGCGCCGCGGCTTCTTTCCCGCCGGGGGCGGGGAGGTGGTGGCGCGCATCACGCCTGCAGCGCAGCCGCTGGCGCCGTTCGACCTGCTGGAGCGCGGCCCGCTGGCGAGCGCCTGGGGCGAGGTGCTGGCGCCGGGTATCGCCAAAGGCGTGGCCGCGCGCGAGCTGCAGGCGCTGGGCCAGCGCATGGGCTGGACGTTCGAGGCCGGCCAGCTGCGCCAGCCCGTGGCGCGGCAGAACGAAGGCCCGGGCAATGCCCTGCTGGCCATCCTGGCGCACGCCCACGTGACCGAGGTGTTCTGCCAGCTGGGCGAGCGCAGCCTGTCGTCCGAGCAGGTGGCGCGCCGCCTCTGCGACGACGTGCGCGCCTACTGGCGCAGCCAGGGGGCCCTGGGCCCGCACCTGGCCGACCAGTGGATGCTGCCGCTGGCCCTGGCGGTGTGGCGCAGCGGGCAGGCCGCGCGCTACACCTGCAGCGCGGTCACGCCCCATGCGGAGACGAATGCGCAGACCATTGCACGGTGCCTGCCGGTGCGCGTGGAGATATCGCCCGTGGAGCGTGCCATGCAGGTGCTGGTGCGCCCTTGCACACCGCCCGCGCTTCAGCCGCCCGGCGGTATATCCAAATAGCCAAGTGCGCAGAACAAGTGGGTCAGAATGCACCCACGTTGAACCCTCTTTTGTAAGGAGCCGCCATGAAAGCCGACAACATCCTGCAAACCATCGGCAACACGCCGCATGTCCGCATCAACCGCCTGTTCGGCGCAGGCGCCAACGTGTGGATCAAATCCGAGCGCAGCAACCCCGGCGGCTCGATCAAGGACCGCATCGCGCTGTCGATGGTGGAGGACGCCGAGAAGTCCGGTGCGCTCCAGCCGGGCGGCACCATCATTGAGCCGACCAGTGGCAACACCGGCGTGGGCCTGGCCCTCGTGGCCGCCGTCAAGGGCTACAAGCTCATCCTGGTGATGCCCGAGAGCATGAGCATCGAGCGCCGCCGCCTGATGCTGGCCTACGGTGCCACGTTCGACCTGACGCCCAAGGAGAAGGGCATGAAGGGGGCCATCGCCCGCGCCGAGGAACTGGCCGCGCAGACGCCTGGCGCCTGGATTCCGCAGCAGTTCGAGAACCCGGCCAACGTCGCGGTGCACGAGCGCACCACGGCGCAGGAAATCCTGGCGGACTTTCCCGAAGGCCTGGATGCCGTCATTACCGGCGTGGGCACGGGCGGCCACCTGAGCGGCGTGGCCAAGGTGCTGAAGGCGAAGTTTCCGCAGCTCAAGGTGTTCGCCGTCGAGCCGTCGGCCTCGCCCGTGATCTCGGGCGGGCAGCCTGCGCCGCACCCGATCCAGGGCATTGGCGCGGGCTTCGTGCCCAAGAACCTGGACACCAGCCTGCTTGACGGCGTGATCCAGGTCGATGCCGAGCCCGCGCGCGAATACGCGCGCCGCGCGGCACGCGAAGAAGGGCTGCTGGTGGGCATTTCCTCGGGCGCCACGCTGGCCGCTATTGCCCAGAAGCTGCCCGAACTGCCTGCTGGCGCCAAGGTGCTGGGTTTTGCCTACGACACGGGCGAGCGCTACCTTTCGGTCGAGGGCTTCCTGCCCGTCTGATCGCTTCTGCTTCCGGCTGAGGGGCTACGCCACCCAGCAGCCGCTGAGCAGCTCGGCGGGGCGCTGGCGCGCGCGCACCTGGGCGCTGGCCTCCCAGGCGTCGCGCTGCACGTTCAGCCCCGCGTAGATGCCGTAGCCTGCGCCTGCGCGGATCAGGCCCTCGGCCACCAGGCTCTCGCCGGCCTTGATGGCGCCCTGGGCCGCGATGTCCTGCGCCGCGCGGATGCCCCAGCCGGCCTCGATGTGGCCCGTGGCGGCGATGGCGCCCCCGGCGATGATGCCGTGCCCGGCGCGCAGGTTGCCCGTGCAGTCGATCTGGCCGCCCACGCGCAGGCCCTTGCCGCAGGCCGTGTCGGCCTGCACCAGCAGGTCCTGCCCCACCAGGGCGTGGCCCGCCAGGGTCAACGGGCCGTGGCACAGCAGGTCCCAGGCGGCGCGCGCATCGCCGCCGCCCTCGAAGGCGCCATGCACCTCGATGCCCCAGGCACAGCGCACGTCGCCCCCCACCTGCAGCGCGCCACGGCAGGCCAGGGCGCCGTCCACGCGCAGGTCTTCGCCCACACCCAGCGCGCCGTCGATGCGCAGGCCTGCGCCGGCGCGCAGCGAGCGGCCCACGCGCAGCCGGTCGGCCGCGATGGCGCCGCGCACCACCAGCGTGCCGGCGAACACCAGGGCCTCGGCATCGAGCGCGTCGAGCGTCAGCACCTCGTTGGTGGGGCCGAACTGGTCGAGCAGCCAGCAGGCGTCGTCGACGCGCCCGGCGGCCACCAGGGTGTCCAGCGCCTGCTGGTAGCCGGCACCGTCCTGCACGTTGCGCGAGAACCAGCGGAAACCATCCGCACAAGGGCTCTTGGCCCGCAAGAAACGCTTGGTGAATTCCATTGCCTGCACCTTTCCATGCCAGGCCGCTGCCGGGCAGGCAGGCGGCCACCACCGCGCCGGATGTGGGGCCCGGCGATGCATGAAACTGCGCGAATCAGAGGGAGGGGGATCGCCGGGCCGAGGAATGTGCAATCGGCTTGTGCAGCCAGCGTACCGCGCACCGGCCCCGCGGGCGGTGCGCGGCCAGGGTGGCGTGGACGAAGGCGGGACGTTGCATGGCGGGCGAGAGGATCAGGCGCCGATGGTAGCCGCCCGCCGTTTCCGCACTCAAGCGGGGGGCCATGCGCCTGTGTGCGCCCGGCGGCTGCGCGGAGTAGTCATTCAAACAACTACTTTTCGGGTTGCAAGAGGAACGATTTTTTCCGCGGAGATTGCATGGAAAAGCGCTTTCATGCAGCGTAAAGCATCCTCAAAAATTCTGGAGAAGTAGTACTTGGTGGTACTATTTTTGCGTTGATCTATCCGCCACGCACCGATCCATCTGCCATGGCACCCATGCCTTGCTGGGCCGCGCCCACACCCGTGTCCGACGACCCCTTCGCCGCACAGGCCAGCACCCTCGAACGCCTGCGCGCCGCGGGCCTTCGCCCGACCATGGCGCGCGTTGGCGTGCACCAGGCGGTCGTGGCTGCGGGGACGGATGGGGTGACGGCCCATGATGCGTTCCAGTCGGTGCTCCAGCGCGGCATCCGCGTCTCCTTCAGCAGCGTCTTCCGCATCATGCGCGAGCTCTGCGAGCATGGCCTGCTGTTCTCCATGGCGGTCGCGCGCGGCAAAACGGCGCTGTATTTCGTGCGCGGCGGTGGCGCGGCGTCGGCGCTGGTGCGCTTCGAGCGGGCCGGCACCGGCGAGTGCGCCGTGGTGGTGGATGCGGTGCTGCACGCACGCCTGCTGGCGGCGGCCCGGCAGGCCGGGCTGGACCTGGAAGGGCTGCAGCTGGTGGTGCGTGGCTAGCGGGCGCCGCGGCCTTATCATCACGCTCCCTTTTTTGCCGACCGCCCGATCGACACGGGCCCGCAAGCCATGATCCGCCTCTCCGAAATCAAGCTGCCGCTCGCCGCAGCGCAATCGCCCGATGCCGCGCTGCACGCCGCGGCGGCACAGGCCCTGGGCATTGCGCCCGAGGCCATCGCGCACATCCACGTATTCAAGCGCAGCTTCGATGCGCGCAAGGCCGAGCTGCTGGCGGTGTACATCGTCGATGCCACCCTGGCCGACCCGGCCCAGGAGGCCGCCCTGCTGGCGCGGCATGCGGGCAATGTCCACATCCAGCCCACGCCCGACATGGCCTGGCGGCCGGTGGGCCGGGCGCCGGCCACGCTGGCGCAGCGCCCCGTGGTGGTGGGCTTCGGCCCCTGCGGCATCTTTGCGGCGCTGGTGCTGGCGCAGATGGGTTTCCGGCCCATCGTGCTGGAGCGCGGCAAGCCGGTGCGCGAGCGCACCCGGGACACCTGGGGCCTGTGGCGCAAGCGCCAGCTCCACCCGGAGAGCAACGTGCAGTTCGGCGAAGGCGGGGCCGGCACGTTCTCCGACGGCAAGCTCTACAGCCAGATCAAGGACCCGCGCCACCTGGGCCGCAAGGTGCTGCAGGAGTTCGTCGATGCCGGCGCGCCGCCCGAGATCCTGTACGAGGCGCACCCGCACATCGGCACCTTCCGCCTGGTGAAGATGGTGGAGAACCTGCGCGCGCAGATCATCGCGCTGGGCGGCGAGGTGCGCTTCGAGCAGCGCGTGACCGACCTGCTGCTGGCCGATGGCCCGGCAGGCCGCCAGGTGCGCGGCCTGCAGGTGCAGGACCTGGCCACGGGCCAGGGCTACGAACTCGCCGCCGCGCAGGTGGTGCTGGCCGTGGGGCACAGCGCCCGCGATGCCTTCGCCATGCTGCACGCGCGCGGCGTGCAGATGCAGGCCAAGCCCTTCTCGGTGGGCTTTCGCATCGAGCACCCGCAAGGCGTGATCGACCGTGCGCGCTGGGGCCGCCACGCGGGCCATCCGCTGCTGGGCGCGGCCGACTACAAGCTCGTGCACCATGCCGCCAACGGCCGCTCGGTCTACAGCTTCTGCATGTGCCCGGGCGGGACGGTGGTGGCCGCCACCAGCGAGCCGGGCCGTGTGGTCACCAACGGCATGAGCCAGTATTCGCGCGCCGAGCGCAACGCCAACGCCGGCATGGTCGTGGGCATCGGCCCGGAGGACTACCCGCACGACCCGGCTGCCTTCGAGGCCGCCCTGGGCGCCACCCACGGTGTGGAGGCGCTGCCCCCGGGCGCGTTCCACCCGCTGGCCGGCATCGTGCTGCAGCGCCAATTGGAATCCAACGCCTACGTGCTGGGCGGCAGCGACTACAGCGCGCCGGGCCAACTGGTGGGGGATTTCCTGGCGGGCCGGGCCTCGCGCCAGTTCGGCACGGTGCAGCCTTCCTACAAGCCGGGCGTGGCCCTGGGCGACCTGGCGCCCGCGCTGCCGGGCTACGCCATCGAGGCCATGCGCGAGGCCCTGCCCGCCTTCGGCCGCAAGATCCGGGGCTATGACATGCCCGACGCGGTGCTGACCGGCGTGGAGACGCGCACCTCGGCCCCCCTGCGCATCGACCGCGACGACAGCCTGCAAAGCCCCAACACGCGCGGGCTGTTCCCCGCGGGCGAGGGCGCGGGCTACGCGGGCGGCATTCTCTCGGCCGGTGTCGATGGCATCAAGGTCGGCGAGGCCGTGGCGCGCAGCCTGCTGTAATTTCGAGCCAAAAGGGCCTCTGGCCCTTGCTGGTCAAGCGCTGGCAGCTATCAAATGGAGAGCGGCCGTTCAACGCCCGCCGCCCCGGCTGCCGGGTAGCGATGGCCTGTCGCCCGGAGGCGGCGGCCCGGCATGGCCGGGCCCGCGCCCCGGGCCAGGTCCACCCTGTGGGGGCCTGTGCCAGCCCGGGCCGGGACCAGGGCCGGGGCCGGGGCCGGGGCCGGGACGGCCGCCCCAATGCGGCGGCGGGCCGGGCGGGCGGCGGTAGTCCGGGCGGCTGCGCCAGGTGCCACCGATCCAGACCACGGGAGGCGGAACCACCGCCGGGTAGACCGGCTGCACGCTATAGCTGTAACCGTAGGGCGCGTACGTGCCATAGGTGCCGTAGGTTTCATACGTGGTGTACGGCTGCGCCACCATGGCCGCGTCGCCCGGATAGACCGGAACCATGGGCCCCACGGCGCAGCCGGCCAGCAGCAAGGCGCCGCCCAGCAGTCCGGCACCCAGCAGGTGGCGGCCGAGGCGGGCGGGCACAGAGGCGATGGCGGGCATGGAGCACTCCTTGTATGGCGTTGGCCTGTCTGTTCAACGCGCCACCGCCAGGGCTGTTGACCGCGCGGCGTAAAGCCGGGGTAAAGCGGAGGCCAGGCCCCCCGGGCAAGAAAAAGCCGCCAGGGGTGCGTGGCCCGCTGGCGGCGTGTCCATGGTGCGATGTCAGCCCTGCTGCGCGTTCTGCAGAGCCGCGATGCGTTGTTCTATCGGCGGGTGGGTGGAGAACAGCTGGCCGATGCCGCCGGCGATGCCCATGGCGGCCATGCTCTTGGGCAGCTCGCCCGCGTGCACCCCGCCCAGGCGCGCCAGGGCGTTGATCATGGGCTGGCGGCGGCCCATGAGCTGGGCGGCGCCGGCGTCGGCGCGGAACTCGCGCTGGCGCGAGAACCAGGCCACGATGATGGCGGCCAGGAAGCCCAGCACGATGTCGAGCACGATGGTGGTGACCATGTAGCCGATGCCGGGGCCGGAGCTGTTTTCGTCGTTCTTGCGCAGGAAGCTGTCCACCGCGTAGCCGATGACGCGCGACAGGAACACCACGAAGGTGTTCATCACGCCCTGGATCAGCGTCATGGTGACCATGTCGCCGTTGGCGATGTGCGCCACCTCGTGGCCGATCACGGCCTCGACCTCCTCGCGCGTCATGTTCTGCAGCAGGCCGGTGGAGACGGCGACCAGCGCCGAGTTCTTGAACGCCCCGGTGGCGAAGGCGTTGGGGTCGCCCTGGAAGATGCCGACCTCGGGCATGCCGATGCCGGCCTTCTGCGCGAAGCCGCGTACGGTCTCGACGATCCAGCGCTCGTCGGGCGAGCCCGAGCCGTCGATGATCTGCACGCCCGCGCTCCACTTGGCCATGGGCTTGCTGATGAGCAGCGAGATGATGGCGCCGCCGAAGCCCATCACCAGGGCGAAGCCGAGCAGCGCGCCCAGGTTCAGGCCGTTGGCCGTGAGGTAGCGGTTCACGCCCAGCAGGTTGGCGACGATACCCAGCACCACGACCACGGCGAGGTTGGTGAGTACGAACAGAGCAATACGTTTCATCGAAGGGACTCCGCAAGGGAATGCAAAAGAGCCGCCGCGCGGGCAGCGGGCACTGGATGGATCAGATGGGGGCGGGAGCGCCGCGCTTCAAGCGCCGCGGCGGGCAGCGGGGACGGGGCCTGTTGTGTGGTTCTTGGGGTTCGGCCGGGCGCTGCGGAAAACGAGGGAGTCATCATAGAAGGAAAAGTTCTCGTTCTCCGGCCACCAGCCGGGCACGCCCAGCACCGGCAGCGGCGTGAAGGGCTTGGCCGCCAGGTGTGCGGCGTCGAGGTCGGCGGCCAGCCAGGCGTCCAGGTCTGCTACCGAATCGGGAGCTGTTCGCGCTTGGTACACATGGGCTGTGAGCGGTTTTCGCGGGTGAACCAGCTGCTCCAGCAGCGCGTGGCCGAACACCGCCAGCCGCGCCTGGCGCCACAGCGGGCGCAGCTCCACGAACAGCCGGCGCCATTGGCGCGCGCGCAGCGCCTGCCACAGCGCCTCGGGCGCCAGCAGCAGGGCGCCGTTTTCGTCGAGCAGCGTGGCCGCATCGCGCAGCGGCCCGCGCGTGGCGCCCACGCCCTGCGCCGCGATGGCCTGGGCGTGCAGCTGGTTCAGGCGCCGCTTGGCCTGCGGGAAGCGCAGCCAGACGAGGCCGTTGAAGAAGTCGTGCAGGTTGTCGCGCGTGGGCACCTGGCCGGTGGCGTGGATGAACTGCTCGTAGGCCATGCCCGGGGGCAGGGCGTCTTGCGGCACGAAGCGCACCGGGCACGGGCCGGCGGCGTTCAGCGCCTGGTGCACCCGTGCCAGATCCGGTGACATGGACACGCGCGGCAGGCCTTGGAGCCAGGGGGGCTGCCAGTCGATGCTAGGGATAGAGGCAGGCATGTTTCAGGCTGCGACGGAGCTGATATGGCGCACGCTCTGTGGATAGTGGCGAAGGTTGACCTCAAACGACTGCGGATAGCGTTCCAGAATGCGCAGGGCTGATTGCGATGGCCCGAGCAGCCCATGCTCGCGCAGGCGTCCCGCCACTGAATGGAGAGCACAGGGAGCGCCAAAAACCAATTCAGGCACAGCCTTGAATACGTCTTCGCGCTGCACACGTTGCGTGGCAAGTTGTAGCAAGGCGGCGCGCAGCGCATGTAACGGCGCAGGCAGGGGCGGGGCTACGCGCCTGCCGGATATACAAGGCCATGTAATCACAACTGGCGCAGTCACAGAAGCAGGCACAGGCAGAGCTGCAGCGGTCACGCGCACTGCAACCTGGGGTGTCCCCGTGCCGCGAAGCTCGAATGCTCCTGTGGCTGCGAGCAGTTTGGTCAGCGTGGCGAAGCCATGGGCGCGGGTATCGAAGACTGTCTTGTCTCCCAGGTGCGTGCGCATGGCGCTAACGAGGGCCCAGCCCTGAGCGTCCTGGGTGGCCTGCACGGCTTGCCGCAAAAGAGCCATCACCTGTGTGTTCTGGCACAAGGCAGCAGAAGCGCCGGTCATCGGCGGCGCAGTCTTCGACGGAGGGGCATAGCAAATCTGGTTCGGGGCCACATCGGGCGATAGGCGGAATGCTTTTGCATGCTGGCGAAACCATGCAACCGTTTTGTCCGATTTGCCCAGGACACCCTGTTGACGTAAAGCTGCTACCACGTGGTTCAGGTGCTGTGGCTGCCCGTCGCGCAAGGCAGGAAAGGCTGTCAAAACCTGCTGCACTGCATCTGTCAGCGTTGGATTGGCAGGAGGAACCGCAGGGGGCGTGGCTGGCGCAGCCGTTGAACTTGGCGGGGGCAAATCCACTAGCTCCATCAGCACCACGTCATCGTAGAAGCTCTCTGGATTCGCAAAAATCCGGTCGGCCAAGCTGAAACACCATACTTGGCAGCCCTTTTCGCGCAACCAGGTGGCCAGCGGAACGAAGTCTGCGTCGCCAGAGCAAATGGCAACGGCATCAATCGTGTTGGTGCACACCGCTTCAACCGCATCGATGACAAGGGCACTGTCGGTTGTCACCTTGTTAACGATCATGTTGGCGACGGGGCGCACGCCATGGCGCCAGAGTACGGATTCGATGGCTTTCAGGCTCTCTGCCCGTCCGTAGGCGCGCTTGTATAGCACCCGCTCGGCACGCTGGCGCAGATCAGTCAGGACATGATCGAGTGCCGTTGGGTCGCACAAGTTGTCTGCGTCAATGAACACGGCCATATTGCGGGCCGTGTTTGGTGCCGAGGGGAGCGCAGCGGGCATCAGTCCACCAGGCGCCACGGCAGCGCTTCGCCCGCGCGCAGGGGCTTGAGCTCGGCCTCGCCGAAGGCGAAGCGCTCGGGCGGCGTCCAGCTTTCGCGGCGCAGGGTGATGGTGCCCTGGTTGCGCGGCAGGCCGTAGAAGGCCGGGCCGTGGAAGCTGGCGAAGGCTTCGAGCTTGTCGAGCGCGCCGGCGTTGTCGAAGGCCTCGGCGTACAGCTCCATGGCGGCGTGCGCGGTGTAGCAGCCGGCGCAGCCCGTGGCGTGTTCCTTGAGGTGCGCGGGGTGCGGCGCGCTGTCGGTGCCGAGGAAGAATTTCGCGCTGCCGCTGGTGGCGGCCTGCACCAGCGCCTGGCGGTGCACCTCGCGCTTGAGCACCGGCAGGCAGTACCAGTGCGGGCGGATGCCGCCGGTGAAGAGGGCGTTGCGGTTGTACAGCAGGTGGTGCGCGGTGATGGTGGCGGCGGTGCAGGGGCCGGCCTCGGCCACGTACTGCGCGGCTTCGCGGGTGGTGATGTGCTCGAAGACGATCTTGAGGCCGGGGAAGTCGCGGCGCAGCGGGATGAGCTGCTGCTCGATGAACACGGCCTCGCGGTCGAACAGGTCGATGTCGGGGCTGGTCACCTCGCCGTGCACCAGCAGCAGCATGCCGGCCTGCTGCATGGCTTCGAGCGTCTTGTGGATCTTGCGCAGGTCGGTCACGCCCGCGTCGCTGTTGGTGGTGGCGCCGGCGGGGTAGAGCTTGGCCGCGACCACGCCCGCGTCCCGGGCCCGGGCGATTTCCGCGGGCGCCAGGTTGTCGGTGAGGTACAGCGTCATCAGCGGCTCGAACGCCACGCCCGCAGGCACGGCGGCGAGGATGCGCTGCTTGTAGTCGAGCGCCTGCGCGGCCGTGGTCACGGGCGGGCGCAGGTTGGGCATGATGATGGCGCGGCCGAACTGCGCGGCCGTGTGCGGCACCACGGTGGCCAGGGGCGCGCCGTCGCGCACGTGCAGGTGCCAGTCGTCGGGGCGGGTGATCGTGAGGGTGTCGAGGGTGGCGGTCATGGGGGCGCATTGTCCCATTGGCCACGGGGAATCATTTTTGATAGCGGCTAGCGCTTGTCGTACAAGGTTTTCAGGTGCTTTTGTTGCTGAAATCCTTGTGCAGCAAGCGCTGCCAGCTATCAAGAAAGGAGCGGGTCAGAACGGCGTGACGCTGTTGAAGAAGCGCCCGAGCCAGCCCATGGCCTGGGCCTCGGCCTGCTCGCCCAGGCCGCGCGAGACCACGCGCACGTTGGCCACGTACTGCGAGTCGATGATGTTGCCGGGGGCGATGCGGCGCGGGTCGATGGTGCCGGAAAAGCGCAGCACGTCCACGCTGCGGTTCACGCCGACCTGCTTCTCGCCAGCGATGACCAGGTGGCCGTTGGGCAGCACCTCGCTGACGATGGCGGTGATGTTGCTGGTGAAGGTGTTGGTGCTTTGCGTCTTGCCGCCGCCCTCGAAGGCGTTGGAGTATTCGGCGCCGATGGCCGTCTTGTCGGCCAGGTTGCCGCCGACGAAGGGCAGGGCGGTGATGCTGCCGCTGACCTTGGGGTTGCGGCTGACGTTGGAGGTCGAGTTCTGCGTGGCCGAGGTCTGCTCGCTGATGCGGATGGTGACCACGTCGCCCACCAGGCGTGCGCGCGGGTCTTCGAGCGCGGGGCGGTAGCGCGCCGCGTGGAACAGGCTGCCCGTGGGCGGGGCGGCCGTGTGCTGCTGCGGCATGGCGGACAGCGGCGGCGGCGCGGTGGGCAGCACGTCCACGGGCGGCGGCGGGTTCATGCTGGCGCAGCCGGTGGCGAGGGCCGCCAGGGCCGCCACCAGGGCGGGCAGGGCGAGGCGCAGGGCGGTGCTCATGGCGAACCTCACAGCTGGGAGAGCTTGGCCAGCATCTGGTCGCTGGTCGAGATGGCCTTGGAGTTCATCTCGTAGGCGCGCTGGGTCTGGATCATGCTGACCAGCTCCTCCACCACGTTGACGTTCGATGCCTCCAGGAAACCCTGCTTGATGTAGCCCAGGCCGTTGGTGCCCGGCGTGCCCTGCTGCGGCTGGCCGGAGGCGGCCGATTCCTTGTACATGTTCTGCCCCACGGGCTCCAGCCCGGCGGCGTTGATGAAGGTGGACATGGCCAGGTTGCCCACCTGCTGCGGCTGGGCGTTGCCGGGCACGGTGGCCGACACCACGCCGTCGGCGCTGATGCTGACCTTGGTGGCGTTGGCCGGGATGGTGATGCCGTTGGCCACCGGCAGGCCGCTGGAGGTGACCAGGCGCCCCTGCGCATCGACCTGGAACGAGCCGTCGCGCGTGTAGCCGATGGTGCCGTCGGGCAGGTTGACCTCGAAGAAACCGTTGCCGTTGATGGCCACGTCCAGGCTGTTGTTCGACTGCTGCAGGCTGCCCTGGGTGAAGGTGCGGCTGGTGGCCACCGTGCGCACGCCCAGGCCCAGGTGCAGGCCGGTGGGCAGTTGGTTCTGCTCGGTGGTCTGCGAGCCGACCTGGCGCAGGTTCTGGTAGATCAGGTCCTCGAACACGGCGTTGTTGCGCTTGAAGCCGTTGGTCGAGACGTTGGCGAGGTTGTGCGAGATCACGTCCAGCTGGGTCTGCTGGGCGGTCATGCCGGTCTTGGCGATCCACAGGGAATTGATCATGGTGTTCTCCTTCGGCCGCGTCAGCCGTTGATGCTGAGCAGCTGGGCGGCGCTCTTGTCGCTGGATTCGGCGGTTTGCAGCAGGCGCATCTGCTGCTCGAACTGGCGCGCGGCGGCGATCATGCCGACCATGGACTCGACGGCGTTGACGTTCGAGCCCTCCAGCGCGCCGGACAGCAGCGTGGCGTTCGGGTCCTGCGCCAGCGGATTGCCCGAGGCGGCGCGGAACAGCCCGTCGTCGCCGCGCTGCAGCGGGTCGTCCAGGCCCGGCGTGGCCAGCTTGATGCGGCCCACCGGCGCCGGGGGCTGGCCCGCCGTCTGGGCGGTGATGGTGCCGTCGGCGCCGAGCGTGATCTCGGCGCCGGGCGGCACGTCGATGGGCGCGCCGCCGTCGGACAGCACGGGCAGCCCGGTGCTGGTCACCAGCTGGCCCGCCTGCGTGACCTGGAGCGAGCCCGCGCGCGTGTAGGCCTCGGTGCCGTCCAGGCCCTGCACGGCGAACCAGGCGTTGCCCGTGGCCATGGCGTCCAGGTTGCGGCCCGTGCGCTGCACCGGGCCGGGGGTCTGCACATGGCCCGACGTGGCCTCCAGCGCGAACACCCGGGTGGTCGCGCCGTCGCCCTGCATGGGCACGGAGCGGAAGGTGGACATCTCGGCGCGGAAGCCGTTGGTGGAGACGTTGGCCAGGTTGTTGGACAGCACCGCCTGCCGGTGCGCGGCGGCGCTGGCGCCGGTCATGGAGGTGTAGATGATGCGGTCCATGGCGTGGCCTCGGGTTCAGCGCGCGTCAGCGCAGGTTCACCAGGGTGGACATGATCTGGTCCTGGGTCTTGATGGTCTGCGCGTTGGCCTGGTAGGCGCGCTGCGCGGTCATCATGTTCACCAGCTCGGCCGTCAGGTCCACGTTCGAGTCTTCCAGCGCGCCGGAGCGCAGCTGGCCGAAGGCGCCGTTGGTCGGCTGGCCGACGGTGGGCTGGCCCGACTCGAAGGTTTCCACCCAGAGGTTGTTGCCGATGTCCGACAGGCCCTGCGTGTTGCGGAACGTGGCCAGCGACACCACGCCTTCGGGGCGCGTCACGCCGTTCGAGTAGCGCGTCAGGATGGTGCCGTCGGTGCCGATGTTGATGCCGGTGAGCTGGCCGGCGGTGTAGCCGTCCTGCGTGGACTCGGAAACGGCCCACTTGGTGCCGTACTGGGTCGAGTCGCTGAAGTCGAACTCCACCGGGAAAGTGGGGCCTGGCGTCGGGCTGTTGGGGTTGGCCGGCGCCGTGGCGATGTTCAGCGTCAGGGTGGAGCCGCTGGTGATCTTGCCGTTGCCGTCGAAGGTGATGGTGCCGACCGGCGTGGCCACCACGGGCGGCGTCGCGGTCGGGTCGTCCAGCTGGTTGTACACGCTCCACTCGTTGGGGTTGGCCGTTTTCTCGAAGTACAGGCTCACGGTGTTGGGCACGCCCTGGCTGTCGTAGACGGTGATCGAGGTGCCGTAGGTGGCGCGCGGCGTGGGCGGCGTGGCGGTGGCGGCCTCGACGGCGCGCGCGTCCAGGTTGAACGTGACCTTGGCCTTCTCGGTCTGCTTGGCCGGGATCGGCGCGCCGGTGGGGAACACCAGCGGCCGCGGCGAGCCGGCGGTGGGCTTGCCCGTGGCCGGGTCGACCGGGTAGCCCATCACCTTGCCGCCGGCGTTGGTGATGACGTTGCCGGCCTTGTCGAGCTTGAAATTGCCGGCGCGCGTGTAGGCCATGGTGCCGTCGTTCTGCTGGATCTGGAAGAAGCCGTTGCCGTTGATGGCCACGTCCAGGTTGTTGCCGGTCACGGAGATGTTGCCCTGCGTGAACTGCTGTGCGATGGCGCCCACGCTCACGCCGATGCCGCCGTTGGTGCCGTTGGCCGAGCCGATGGCCGAGGCCACCATTTCGTCGAACTCGGTGCGCGACGCCTTGAAGCCCACCGTGCCGGAGTTGGCGATGTTGTGGCCGATCACGTCCAGGTTCTTGCTGGCGGCGTTCAGGCCCGAGAGACCTTGTTGAAAACCCATGGTTTGCTCCTTGAAAGAGGGTGTGCCGCGCTCAGACGATGTTGCGGAACAGGCTGTAGGGGATGGTGTCGCCGTTTTCCAGCGTCAGCGTGAGCGAGCCGTTGTCCCAGCCCGTGCCCACTACCTTCGACTGCATGAGCGTGGAGCTGTCCACCGCGCCGTCCTTGTTCGCGGCCACCACGCGAAAGCGCAGCGTGCTCGGGTCGCCGGCGGTGTACTTGCTCGTGTCCCAGGTGAAGTCGTGGCGGCCTTTTTCCTGCGCGCCCAGGTCCACCGTGTCCACCACCTGGCCGCTGGGGCTGAGGACCTCGATCTTGGTCGAGGTGGCCGTGTTGCCCAGCACGAAATAGCCCTTGCCGCTGCCCTTTTCGTCCACGGCCAGCTTGTTGCCTTCGGCCAGCACGGAGCGGCCGATCATCATCGTGCCCTGCAGCGTCTGCATGGCAGCGAACTGCTCGGTCATGCTCTGCATGGTCAGGTTGAGCTGCTGGATGCCCGTCACCGTGTTGATCTGCGCCATCTGCGAGGTCATCTGGGCGTTGTCCATCGGGTTCATCGGATCCTGGTTGTTGAGCTGCGCCACGAGCAGCTTCAGGAAGCGGTCCTGCGCCGCGTTCGGATCCGTCGTCGAGTTGCCCTTGGTGGCCGTGGTGGCGGCGCCCGCGTCGAGCGCGCTGGTGTCGATGGGGGTGATGAACATGGCTTATTGCCCCATCTGCAGGGTTTTGAGCAGCAGCGTCTTGGCCGTGTTCATGACCTCGACGTTGTTCTGGTAGGAGCGCGAGGCCGAGATCATGTTGACCATCTCCTCCACCGCGTTCACGTTGGAATGGTTGACGTAGCCCTCGCCGTCGGCCGAAGGGTGGCTGGGGTCGAACACGCGCCGCCCCGGCACCTGGCTTTCCTCGATGCTGCGCACGCGCACCCCGGCGGCGGCGTCCGAGCCCATGGGCGTGGTCTGGAACACCACCTGGCGTGCCTTGTAGGCCTGGCCGTCGGGGCCGGCCACGGCATCCACGTTGGCCAGGTTGCTGGCCACCACGTTCAGGCGTTGCGACTGGGCGCTGATGGCGCTGCCGGAGACGTTGAAGATGGAAAACATCGACATGGCGAAGGCTCGCTTTCTCTTACTGGCCCTGGATGGCGCTGAGCATGGTCTTGGCGTTGCCGTTGATGAAGCGCAGCGTGGCCTCGTAGCGCACGGCGTTGTCCACGAAGTTGGCGCGCTCGCGGTCCATGTCCACGGTGTTCTTGTCCAGGCTGGGCTGCGTCTGCACCGCGTAGCCCAGGGCGCCGGGCTGTTCGCCGGTACGCGCCGCGGGCAGCGGAATGTGCCCCGCGTGGCTGGTGCCGTCGGTGCCCAGCTTCTGCTGCACCAGCGCGGCGCCGCCATCCGTGGCGGCGCGCAGGGCGTCGGCGAACTGGAAGTCGCGCGCCACGTAGCCCGGGGTGTCGGCGTTGGCGATGTTGCTGGCGATGACGCGCTGGCGCTCGGCGCGCAGCATCAGCGCGTTGCCGTGGAAATCCAGCCGTTGCGTCATCTTGTCGAGCATGGGGGCCTCTGGTGGGGAAATGCCGGGGGGCTTCGGGTCGTGCAGCGATTATGGAAATGCGCCCTGTTTTCTAAAGCCCGAAGAAGCCGGGTTTGGGTGCGCAATTCCCGGCATGGCCGCCGGGCAGCCGGGCCTACAGTGCATGCGTTGAATTGGCCCTGCGCTGCAGGAGGCGCTCATGACTTCCACTCTTTCTTCACCTTGGACCTGGCTGCGCCGCGCGCTGCCCGGCATGGCGCTGGGTGTGGCCCTGGGCGCCTTCGCACAAGTACCGGCGCCCATGCCGGGCGATGCGCTGGCCGGCATCGGCCCGATGACGCAGCGCTGGCTCGACGACGCGCTGCAGCGCGCGCAGGCGGGCGGATCGGCGCTGCGCATGGAAGTGGCGGTGGGCTCGCTCGATCCGCGCCTGCGCCTGGCGCCGTGCGCGCGCGTCGAACCCTACCTGCCCGCCGGGTCGCGCCTGTGGGGGCGCACGCGCCTGGGGCTGCGCTGCGTCGAAGGCCAGGTGCAGTGGAACGTCTTCCTGCCCGTGACCATCAAGGCCTGGGGCCCCGCCTGGGTGCTGGCGGGCAACGTGCCCTCCGGCAAGGTGCTGACGGCCGCCGACGCCGTGCAGGACGAGGTGGACTGGGCGGCTGAAAGCGCCGCGGTCCTGGCGAACCAGGAGTCCTGGGTCGGGCAGGTGGCATCGCGCCAGCTGCTGGCGGGCCAGGCGCTGCGCCAGTCGATGGTGCGTCCGCCCGAGCTGTTCCGCGCTGGCGCCCAGGTGCGTGTGGTGGCGCAGGGCGCGGGCTATGTCATCACGTCCGCAGGGCAGGCGCTGAGCTCCGGGGCCGCGGGCCAGGCGGTGCGCGTGCGCATGGACAACGGCCGTATCATCAGCGGCACCGTGTCCGAGGATGGCGCCGTGGAAGTGGCGCTGTGAACGGCAAAAAAAGTTCCAGAAAAACCTAAAGTCTGGGAACGAGCCGCCGAAAACATGGACACGCAGCCTCCTGTCCACTGGAGGCGATGGAGAGAACCATGAAGATAGGTCAGCACCCGGAAATCGCCAATGCGCTGTCGCAGCCTGCCAAGCAGCAGGCCAAGGCCGCCGCGCCTGCGGCGCAAGCCGTTGCCCAAAGCACCGTGGCAACGAGCAGCGGTGCGCCGGTCACGTTCTCGAACGCGACGCGCAGCCTCGACTCCGCCAGCCGCACCCAGGGCGACTTCGACGCCAACAAGGTCAAGGCCATGCGCGAGGCCATCCAGAACGGCACGTTCAAGGTCAATGCCGAAGCCATTGCCGACAAGATGCTGGCCAACGCCCAGGAAGTGTTCGCGCGCGTGCACAACTGAGAGCGCCCGCTTTCTCCTCCCCGGTTCTTTCCCCCTTCTCCTCTCCCTCTCCTGAGCAGGCACCGCGATGACCTTGCAAGCCATCCTCGCCGGTGCCGAAGAAAAAGTACAGGCCGCTTCCGACGCCCTGCTGGCGGCCGACCCCGTGAAGCTGGAGCAGTGCAGCGGCTTGCTGCGTGACGCCGCCGCCGCGCTGGCACAGCTGGTCCAGCGCCAGGGCACGCAGGCCATCGACGCCGCGAGCGTGCAGCGCATCCAGGCCCTGGGCACGCGCCTGGCCCTGGTGCGCGACCAGTTGGCGCGCGTGGCCGCGCTGGCCGACCGCCAGGCCGCCACCGTACTGCCCCCGGTCGAGCCTTCCACCTACGGCAGCCCCAAGGGCAGCGCCGCGCGCATCTACCGCGCAGCCGGCTGATTGCTCCCAAAAACATAGCTTCCAGCGCTTGCTACATAAGCGCTAGAGCGATTTTCCCTTGTATTCGGCTTAGTTCGGAGCGCAGTCTATGCAACTGGCGCAGCCTTGGGCCAGCAGACGCCGCGCAAGGGCCGCCCCGCCGCGCTGGCGTCGTCCCCCTGCCCGCCACGCG
The DNA here is from genome assembly GCA_021496925.1 of Acidovorax sp. YS12. NCBI lineage: Bacteria > Pseudomonadati > Pseudomonadota > Betaproteobacteria > Burkholderiales > Comamonadaceae > Acidovorax > Acidovorax sp. YS12. Next base: position 2,549,456 of record CP053915.1, on the reverse strand, counting down.
CAGCGTGGCGAGAGCGGGGGGAAGCCGCGCAGCGGCTCAGGGGGGTGTTCTCTCAATGCGCCCGCATCTTGGTGCGCAGGCGGGCGACGGCCTGGCTGTGCAGCTGGCACACGCGCGATTCGGTCACGCCGAGCACGGCGGCGATCTCTTTCAGGTTCATGTCGTGCTCGTAGTACATGCCCATGATGTGCTGCTCGCGCTCGGGCAGGGCCTGGATGGCACGCACCAGCGCGTCGCGCAGGCGCTGGTCGCGCAGCATAGCCAGCGGGTCGGCGCCTGCGTCGGCCACGTGGCGGTCGAGAAAGCCCTCGTCGCCATCGTCATGGTGCATGTCTTCGAGGTAGACAAGCTGGGTGCCGCGCACCTTGCCCAGCAGGCTCTGGTAGTCCTCCAGGCTCATGCCCAGCTCGGCGGCGATCTCGGATTCCAGCGGGCTGCGCCCGAGCCGCTGCTCGACGCGGTGCAGCGCCTGCTCGATGTCCTTCTGGCTCTTGCGCGAGCTGCGGCTCATCCAGTCGCTGTCGCGCAGCTCGTCGAGCATGGCGCCGCGGATGCGCTGGGTGGCGAAGGTTTCGAACTGCACGCCCTGCGCCGCCTCGTAGCGCGACAGCGCCTCGGCCAGGCCGATCATGCCGACCTGGATCAGATCGTCGAGCTCCACGTTGGGCGGCAGCTTGGCGATCATGTGGTGCGCAATGCGCCGCACCAGCGGTACATGCTGGCGCAGCAGGGCATCGCGGTCGAGCTGGCCTTTGGCGGTGTACATCACGAGTCAGTGGCTCCGGACGAAGGGTGCGGTGGCCGGTGCAAGACTGGCATACAGCGGCGGCATGGCCACCGTTTCGTCGATGGTGCCCGCGTTCTCCAGCAGTTGCAAGGCCATGCGCTGCAGATCCTGGGGATTATCCGCGTCCACCACCAGCCCCTGCTGCGCCAAGCCGAGGTAGTCGGCCGCGCAGCGCTGCAGCGTGGCGATCTGCGTGCGCGCCTGGCGCTGCTGCGCCGGGCCGTCGCCGCGCACCAGGGCGCACACCTGGCTGCCCAGGCCGGCCTGCACCGCCAGCTGCTTGATGTGGCGGTAGGCCTGCTGTGTGCCCGTGGTGCCGGGCGCGGTCAGGATCAGCGGCACGCTGGCGTGCGGCAGCAGCTGCGCCAGCTGGTGCACGGGGGCGTGCAGCAGCACCAGTGCGTAGGCGCGGAACAAGGGGTGCAGCGGCGCTAGGGGTGCGGCGTCCGGCAGGCGCAACAGGCCGCGGGCAGCGGGCAGCACGGCTACGCAGGCGCTGTCGCCGTGCAGGGGGCTGGGGGGGGCGCTCCAGCCGTCCTGCTCCAGCAGTTGTTCCAGGCCGGGGGCGTGCGGGCTTTCCACGGCGCAGCCATCGAGCACGATGGTCGGGTAGCCCAGGCGCTGCAACTGTTCGCACAGCTGCCACAGCACCTGCAGGCCGAGCGCATCCGGCGCGCTGCCGACGGCGGCGAAGCGCAGTGCCTCGGCCGGGGCGCGGTGCAGCAGGCCCATGCCCTGGTGCATGCCGCGTTCAAGCATGCTGCGGCCCGGGCGAGAAGAAGAAGTTCAGTTCCATGGCCTTGGGGTCGAACGCCGACTTGGCCGGCGCGCGCATGGACTGCTGGATGAGCTGGTGCGCGTTGGCGGCTTCCCAGTCTTCGGGCACGCGCTGGCCGTTGGTCACGCCGCGCAGCAGCGTCTGGTGGCGGATCAGCGCGTCCATGGCGGGGCCAAGCTTCACGGCCTCGTCGATTTTCGAGAGGATGGCTTGCTGCGGCGCGCCGCTGGTCTTGAAGGCGTCGAGCACGTCGTCCAGCGTATCGCCGTGGCAGCCGGCGTTCAGCACCAGCAGGCGCTGCACGCCGGGCAGGTCGAGCACTTCTTCCATCTCGCGCTTGCGCGGGTCGCGCGGGGCCACGCCGGTGGTGTCGATCAGCACCATCTTCTTGCCCACCAGCAGGCCCAGCAGGTCCTGCAGCGCGGCGCGGTCGTGCGCCAGGTGGGCCACCACGCCGAGCATGCGACCGAAGCTGCGCAACTGCTCGTGCGCGCCCACGCGGTAGGTGTCGAGCGTGATCAGGCCGACGCTGCCCGGGCCGTACTGGCGCGCGCACATCGCGGCGAGCTTGGCCGTGGTGGTGGTCTTGCCCACGCCCGTGGCGCCGACCAGGGCGAAGATGCCGCCTTCCTCGTACAGCGGCTCCATGCGTGCGTCGGTCTTGAGGTTGCGCTCCAGCACTTCCATGAGCCAGCGCACGGCGTCGGCGGCGGAAAGGTCTTCAGGCAGGCGCTCCAGGATGGCGCGCGACAGCGCCGGGGAGTAGCCCGCGCGGATCAGCTTGAGCATCAGGTTCGACTGGATCGGGTCCTGCCGCGCCTGGCCCAGCCAGGACAGGGTGTTGAAGCGGTCCTCGATCAGCTCCTTCATGGCCTGCAGCTCGTTCATCAGCCCTTGCTGGCTGATGGCGGGCTCGGCGCGGCGGCGCGGCTCCTCGGGCAGGTCCATCGGAATGCTGCGCAGCGGATTGTGGCGCGCCACCACCGGCGCGGCGGGCGCGGGGCGCGGTTCATGCACGGGCGCTGGGGCTCGCTGGGGCTCGCGGGCGATGAATTCGGGCTCGCGCGCGCTCGGGCGCTCGGGCGCGAACTCGCGCGCACGCGGCTGCGGCTCGGGCGTGAAGCCGCGCGTGTGTTCGGGCTGGGAGTCGCGCGCGCGCTCGGCGAAGGTGGGCAGGCGTTCCGGCATGGCGGGCTCGGCCTTCGCGGCCGGGGGGGCGCCGTGCATGGCCTCGTGGCGGCGGCGCAGCATGCGTTCGCGTACGTAGTCCTGGAACGACAGGGTGCTCATGGCCAGCTGTTCGGTGTCGGCCTCGACGCTGCGGCGCGCGGGCGCAGGGGTGGGCGCGGGGGCGGGCCGCGCGCTCGGCGCGGGCGCGGCGCGGCGCGGTTCTTCGCTGGGCTGCATGGACTGCAGCGCGGGCCGTGCGGAGGGGGCGCTGTCCTGGTCGAGCGCGTGCAGCGTGTCCTCGGCGGTGGCCACGACCTCCACGCCGTTGGCGGTGGCGCGGTTGGACAGGATCAAGGTGCCGTCGCCGAAGGCCATGCGGGCCTTGGCCAGGGCCTCACGCGAGGTGGCGGCGTGGAAGCGTTTGATGTTCATGCTGCACCTTTGAGAATCGGGCCGATGCGGATGGTGTGGGTTTCAGGGATCTCGCTGTGCGCGAGTACCTGCAGCCGGGGCGCGACGCGGCGCACCAGGCGGGAAATGGCGCCCCGGATGGCGTCGGGCACGAGCAGGCAGGCGGGCATGCCCATTTCCTCCTGGTGCAGGGCGACTTCGGCAGCTTTTTGCGTGAGCATGTCGGCCACGCCAGGGTCGAGCGAGGGGCCGTTGGCGGCATTGCCCAGGGCTTGCACCAGCAGGCGCTCCAAGCCGGGCTCGATGGCGATCACGCTGAGTTCGCGCGTGGGCCCGTAGATCTGCTGGACGATGGCGGGCGACAGCGCGATGCGCACGCGGCGCGCCAGCTCCACCGGATCCTGCGTGGCGGTGGCGTGCTCGGCCAGTGTTTCGATGATGGTGCGGATGTCGCGGATATGCACGGATTCCTCCAGCAGAAGCTGCAGCACCTTCTGGAAGGTCGTGATCGAGACCATCTTCGGTACCACCTCTTCGATGAGCTTGGGTGCCAGCCTTGCCACGTGCTCCACGAGTTGCTGCGTCTCGGTGCGCGACAGGAGCTTGGCGGCGTGCACTTGCATCAAGTGTGACAAATGGGTGGCCATCACGGTCTCGGAATCAACGACCGTGAAACCGGCCATTTGCGCCGCTTCGCGCTGCGCGCCGTCGATCCAGTGCGCGGGCAGGCCGAACGCCGGGTCGGTGGTGGGCGTGCCGATCAGCGGCGTGCTGATGCCGCCGGGGTTGATGGCCAGGAACATGCCGGGGAAGGCCTCGCCCTCGCCCACGACCACGCCGCGCAGCGTGATGCGGTACGCGCTGGGCTTGAGTTCGAGGTTGTCGCGCACGTGCACGGCGGGCGGCAGGAAGCCCACCTCCTGCGCGAACTTGCGCCGCACGCCCTTGATGCGCGTGAGCAGGTCGCCTTGGCGGCTCTTGTCCACCAGCGCGATCAGGCGGTAGCCCAGCTCCAGGCCCAGCAGGTCGATGGGCTGCAGATCGTCCCAGCTGGCTTCGCCGTCGCTCGCCGGGGCGGGAGGGGCTTCGGTCGCGGCTGCGGCCGTGGCTGCGGCCTGCTTCTCACGCTGTACCAGCAGCCAGGCGCCGTAGCCGAACAGGCTGCCCATGGCGAGAAACACCACGTGCGGCATGCCGGGGATCAGGCCCAGCAGGACCAGGATGCCGGCCGTGACGCCCAGCACGCGCGGCGACATGAAGAGCTGGCGCACGATCTGGCCGCCCATGTCCTGCTCCTTGCCCACGCGCGAGATCACCATGGCGGCAGCCACGGAGATCAGCAGGCCGGGGATCTGCGCCACCAGCGCGTCGCCGACCGCCAGCAGGATGTAGCTGTTGGCGGCTTCGCTGGCTGACAGGCCGTGCTGCGCCATGCCGATGGCGAAGCCGCCGACGATGTTGATGAGCAGGATCAGGATGCCGGCAACGGCGTCGCCGCGCACGAACTTGCTGGCGCCGTCCATGGAGCCGAAGAAGGCGGCTTCTTCCTGCACCTCGGCGCGGCGGCGCTTGGCTTCGTCCTCGTTGATGAGGCCGGCGTTGAGGTCGGCGTCCACCGCCATCTGCTTGCCGGGCATGGCGTCCAGGGTGAAGCGCGCCGACACTTCGGCGATACGCTCGGCGCCCTTGGTCACCACGACGAAGTTGATGACCACGAGGATGGCGAACACGATCAGGCCGACCGCGAAGTTGCCGCCGATCAGGAAGTGGCCGAAGGCCTCGATCACCGCGCCGGCCGCGCCCGGGCCGGTGTGGCCTTCCAGCAGCACCACGCGGGTGGAGGCGACGTTGAGCGACAGGCGCATCAGCGTAGTCAGCAGCAGCACCGAGGGGAAGGCGGCGAAATCCAGCGGCCGGATCATGTACGCGGCCACCATCATCACCATCAGCGCCACGGCGATGTTGAGGGTGAAGAAGGTATCGAGCAGCCAGGCCGGGATGGGCAGCACCATGAGTGCCAGGATGGCCACCACGAGCAGCGGGGCGGACAGGCCCTGGACCATGGCACCGTTGCTGCTGGTCCACTGGCGCAATGCGGTCAGAGAGGTGTTCATGCGGCGCTTCCTTCAGGCGTCCGGGGTGCCTGGGTACGGGCGGCGGAGTGGTGCGGGTCCAGTTCGGGCGGAACGAAGGGCTCCGCCAGGGCCTCGGGCATGCGCCCTTCGCCGCGCAGGGCGGCCTTGAGGCGGTACACGTAGGCCAGCACCTGGGCCACGGCGGCATACAGCTGCGCGGGGATGGGCTGGTCCAGCTCGGCGTGTGCGTACAGCGCACGCGCCAGCATCGGGGACTGCAGCACGGGGATCTGGTGGCTGTTGGCCAGGTCGCGGATCTTGAAGGCGACCAGGTCGGTCCCCTTGGAAATCACCTGCGGCGCGTTCATGGTCTGGTCGTCGTAGCGCAGCGCCACGGCGTAGTGGGTCGGGTTCATGACCACGAAGTCGGCCTTGGGGACGGCGTTCACGCTGGCGCGGTCGGCGATCTCGCGCTGCTTCTGGCGGATCTTGCCCTTGATCTGCGGGTTGCCTTCCGCTTCCTTGTGCTCGTTCTTGACTTCCTCGTGCGACATCTTCAGGCGCGACTTGAACAGGATGGCCTGCAGCGGCACATCGATCAGGGCCACCAGGAAAACGACCAGCAGCAGCAGAGCCATGCCCATCATGAGCCAGTGGGCCACGTGGCTGATGGCCAGCTTGGAGGGCTGCAGCGCCACGATCACCACCTGCTCGATGCCGTTGCTGAAATACTTCCAGGCGACGAAGGTGAGCACCGTCGTCATGAACAGCATCTTGGCCACGTTGACCAGTTGCTGCTTGGAAAACAGGTTGGCAAAGCCCTGGAGGGGGTTGAGCCGGTTGAATTGGGGGGCGATGGGCTTGAAGCTGTAGATCCAGCCGCCTGCGGCGATGGCGCTGGCCACCGTGGCGAAGCAGGTCAGCAGCGCGAAAAGCAGGCTGGCGCCCAGGCCCGTCAGCACCATGTCCTGCAGGCGAAGGAGCATGAAATGCGGGCCCTGCACCGTCTCGGCGTTGAAGCGCAGCTGTTGCCCCAACGCGAATTGCAGGTGATCGACCAGGGGGCGGGCCAGCACCGCCATGGCGGCGGCACCGACGCCCAGGATGGCCAGATGCGAGAGGTCGCGCGAACGTGCAGCCTGGCCGTCATCGCGGGCTTTTTGCAGCTTGCGTCCGGTGGCTGGTAGGTTCTTGTCTTGGCTGGAGTCCATGGGGGCACGACACTAAGGGTCGTGCCATTGTCGTGAGGCAGTGCCAAAACTAAAGGCCGAATAGCGCCCCCGAAGGGGTGCTATTCGGCCTTGGCAGGCGGCTTGGCGCGCGGTTAAAAACCCAGACTGGCGAGCAGATCGTCCACTTGTGACTGGTCGGTGACCACATCCGGGGTATTTTCGGGGTCCACCACGGGGCCGGGCAGGTGCGGGCGCTCTTGCACTGCAGGCGCCGCCGGTGCCGGAGCGGCCGCCGGCAGGGCGCTGGCGGGCGCGGTCTGCACCAGCAGCTGCACCAGCTGCTGCTCGATCGTCGAGGCAAGGGTCACCACGCGCGCGATCACCTGGCCGGTCAGATCGTGGAAATCCTGCGCCATCATGATCTCGGTAAGGTGCTCGTCGGCCTCCTTGGTCACGCGTTCCATGTCCACCAGATGGTTGTAGATCTCGCCCTTGGCCACGGTGGCGACGGGATCTTTCACCAGCGCATCGAGCACGCGCTTGGTCTCGGCCGCGATGTACTCGTGCTGGGTCTTGGCCTGTTCCACGCGCCCCAGCACCTTTTCCGCCGCCTCGCCCGTCAGGCGGGCGATGTAGGACAGGCGGTTCTGCGCATCTGGCAGCTCCCCCGCGCTGCCGCGCAGCTTGTCGGCGTAACCCAACTGGTTGAGCGCGTCGTGCAGCTGGCGCGTCAGGAGGCCGATTTTCTGGTGTACGTCGGGTGCGCTGTTCGACGGTGTTTCCGGGGTGTCCATGGTTTCATAGCCCCATCTTCTTGAGGATCAAGGTCACCTTCTCCTCCAGCGTGGCCTTGGTGAAGGGCTTGACGATGTAGCCGGCGGCACCGCCCTGCGCGGCCGCCACGATGTCTTCCTTGCGCGCCTCGGCCGTGACCATCAGCACGGGAAGGTGCTTGAGCTTCTCGTCTCCCTTGATCTCGGCCAGCAGCTGGAAGCCATTCATGTTCGGCATGTTGATGTCCGTTACCACGAAATCAAATTTGCCATTGCGCAGTTTCTGCAAGGCGGCGACGCCATCCTCTGCCTCGTCGGCATCGGCGAAGCCGCTTTCCTTCAGCAGGTTGCGGACGATGCGCCGCATGGTCGAGAAGTCGTCAACGATCAAGAAACGAAGGTCTGCCACGTGGGACCCTTTCGGTCGGTATTTATGGTCAATGGTCTCATGGGCGCGGCCGTTGTGACAAGTGGTTACGGCTGCTTACCCGGTGAGGGATTGTCCTGCTTTTCAGGAAGCAATTGTTCAATCGGGACTTCGCGGGGCTGTTTGCCCAGCAGGCGTTCCTCGGCCTCCCGGGTCAGGATGGTGATGGTAATGCGCCGGTTGATGGCCGCGCGCGGGTTGGTGGGCTCCAGCGGGTCGCTGGCGGCCAGGCCCACTACGCGGGCCAGCTTGGCGTCGGGCATGCCGGCGGCCACCAGCTCGCGGCGCGAGGCATTGGCCCGGTCGGCAGAAAGCTCCCAGTTGCTGTAGCCGCGCTCGCCGTTGCCGTAGGGCGTGGCGTCGGTGTGGCCGGCCAGGCTCACGCGGTTTTCCACCCCGCCCAGGGCCGAACCGATGGCGCCCAGGATGTCGCGCATGTAGGGTTTCACCAGGGCGCTGCCGCTGTCGAACATGGGACGGTTCTGGTCGTCGACGATCTGGATCTGCAGGCCGTCGGGCGTCACGTCGATGCGGATCTGCGAGCGGTACTCGTTGAGCTTGGCGTTCTCCGTGATCATCGCGTCGATCTTGGCGTGCAGCGCGCGGATGCGCGCCGCGTCCTGGCGCGCGCGTTCGGCGCGCGAACTCAGGTCCATGCGGCGGTTGGTGTCGTCCGGGGAGTCGGAGCGGCGCACCTGGCCGTGCACCTTGGACAGATCCGTGCCGCCGCCGGGGATCACGCTGGAACTGTTGCCCGCGCCGTCGCCGCCGGCCATCGCCACCTTGAGCGGCGAGGCGAAGTAGGCCGCGATGCCCTGCAGGTCGCCCTTGGCCGTGGAGCCCAGCAGCCACATGAGCAGGAAGAAGGCCATCATCGCAGTGACGAAGTCGGCGTAGGCGATCTTCCAGGCCCCGCCATGCGCGGCATGCGCGGTTTTCTTGACGCGCTTGATGATGATGGGCTGGAGCTTCTTTTCTGCCATGGCGTTGCGTGGTGGCGGGCTTGGGGCGCGGGCTTACTTCTTGCCCTTCACGTGGCTTTCCAGCTCGATGAAGGTGGGGCGGTCGGTGGAGAACAGCACCTTGCGCCCGAACTCGATGGCCGTGGCCGGGTTGTAGCCCTGCATGCTGGCGAGCAGGGTGGACTTGATGCACTCGAACTCCTTGGCGGCGTCCTCGGCCTTCTGCTCCAGCAGGCCGGCGATGGGCTCGACCAGGCCATACGCCAGCAAGATGCCCAGGAACGTGCCCACCAGTGCCGAGGCGATCATGCCGCCGAGCACGGCGGGCGGCTGGCCCACCGAGCCCATGGTGTTCACCACGCCCAGCACCGCCGCCACGATACCGAAGGCGGGCAGCGCGCCCGCCAGGCGCGTGAGCGCCGCCACCGGGGCATGGGCCTCCTGGTGGTGGGTCTCGATCTCGCTGTCCATCAGCGACTCGATCTCGTGCGCGTTGAGGTTGCCCGACACCATCATGCGCAGGTAGTCGGTCATGAACTCGACCACGTGGTGGTCCGTGCCCACCCCGGGGTACTTGGTGAAAAGCGGCGATTCCTTGGGGTTCTCCACGTCGCCCTCGATCGCCATCAGGCCTTCCTTGCGTGCCTTTTGCAGGATGTCGTAGAGCAGCGCCATCAGGTCCATGTAGCGCGCCTTGGTGTACTTGTTGCCCTTGAGTGCCGCGGGAATGGCGGCCATCGTGGCCTTGAGCACCTTGGGCTGGTTGTTCACGATGAGCGCCCCCAGGGCCGCGCCGCCGATGGTGATCATTTCAAACGGCAGCGCCTCCAGCAGCACATGCACGTTGCCGCCGTGGGCCACGAACACGCCAAAAACGCACCCAAAAGTGATGGCATAGCCAATGAGGACGAACATGTCGGAGGAGTAGGAGACGTGGGCGGGCCGGTCAAAAAGACCGTGCCCAGCCAGTGGCGCCGGGCACGGCGGGGATGCGCAATCGTATCAATGTATCGGCTGGCGGCGTCCAGTGCTTGAGAACTTATAGCTTTTTGGGCCTCCAGCGCTTGTCTGGCAAGCGCTGGCAGCTATGGTTTTTGATGTCCGATGCACGGGCGTGGCGCGTTTCACCCGGGCAGCCAGGCGCGCAGCCAGTCGTCCAGATGCGCGCCTTCCAGCATCCAGTCCCGCCGTATCGCATCGCGCAGCGCGTCGCCCGCGGCGGCCGTGGCGTCCAGGTCGGCCAGGTGCATGCGGATGGCGTCCACCCAGTCCTTGTAGCGGTTCTTCACGCGCGTCACGGGCAGGCTGCCTTGGTAGGCGGCCACGTCGCTGCACACCACGGGGTAGCCGCAGGCGCCGTACTCCAGCAGCTTCAGGTTGCTCTTGCAGTCGTTGAACAGGTTGTGCTCCAGCGGGGCCACGGCCAGGTCGAGGTTCAGGCTGGCGAGCTTGTGCGGGTACGACGCGATGTCGACGGGCGCGTGGTGCTCGTGCAGGTACGGGCGCATGGGCGCGGGGCACATGCCGAGGAACACCCACTCCACCTCCCCCGCCAGGGCTTTGACCACATCGGCGATCAGCTCCAGGTCGCCCTGGTGGCTCGCGCCACCGGCCCAGCCCACGCGCGGGCGGCGGCCCTGGCTGCGCAGGCTGGCGATGCGGCCCCAGCGCTCGGGCGGCAGCCGGTTGGGCACCACGCGGATGTCGCGGTGCAGCTTGGCCATTGCTTCGGCCAGCGGGGCAGTGGAGACCACCAGCCGGTCCGTCAGGTCGAGCCAGCGCCGCAGCACCCGCTGCATGTCCTGCGGGAGCTGGCCGCGGTGCCCGTTCTTCATGGGCAGGTTGAGCAGGTAGTCGTCCAGCTCGGCCACCTTGAACGCCTGGGTGAACGGCGCGGTACGGCGCACCATCTCGAACGGCGCGTCGCTCACCAGGCGCTGCAGTACCCAGGTGTCGGGCCGCAGGCGCTCCATCTCCACGGGGCCGTAGTGGTACTCGCTCACGCGCACGTCGGCCAGCCCGGCCTGCGCCATGGCCTGGCCGGGGTGGATGATGCGGTAGTGGCCGCAGCCGAAGGCGTCAGCGTTCACCGCCAACACCACCGGCAGCGGGCGCCACGGCAGCGGGTTCCAGTTCAGGCGCGTGTCGGTCTCCACGGCGAACTCGGTCGATTGCAGCGACAGGTTGCGGTTGTAGGCCGGGTCATGTGCCAGCGCGGGCAGCCAGCGGCGGTACATCGCATCTTGCGCGCGCTCGCGCTGCTGTGCGAAGGCCTCGGGCGGCACGGCGGGCAGGGTGGCGCCCTTTTCGTGCAGCAGCACGGCGTGCGGCGTCCACACTGTCAGGTAGCCCGCCGCGCGTGTGCGCAGGCACAGATCCATGTCGCCGCAGATCAGCGGGAACGCTTCGGCATCCATGCCGCCCAGCTCGTCGTAGAGCGCCCGGCGCACCATCAGGCAGGCGGCGCTCACGGCGCTGTAGTTCTGGTCGATCTCCAGCCGGTGCATGTAGCCCGGTGCGTCGGCCTCGGCCCCGGAGAACGGGTAGCCCGCCATGCCGTGCAGCCCCAGCAGCAGCCCGGCGTGCTGCACCTGGCCGCTGGGGTAGAGCAGCTTGGCGCCTACCACGCCCACCTCGGGGCGCTGCGCATGGTTGAGCAGCGCGTCGAGCCAATCGCCCTGCACGATGGCGGTGTCGTTGTTCAGCAGCACCAGGTAGTCGCCGCGCGCCTCGCGTGCGCCCAGGTTGTTCATGGCGGCGTAGTTGAACCCCTCCGGATAGCGCAGCACGCGGATGCGCGCCTCGCCCAGCGCGGCCAGCCCGTCGAGCCATGCGCAGGCGGCCGGGTCGGTGCTGCCGTTGTCCACCAGCAGGATCTCGTAATGCGGATAGGTGGTCTTTTCCAGCAGTGAGCTGACGCAGCGCTCCAGCAGGGCGAATTGGTCCCTGGTGGGGATGATGATGGATATCAGCGGCTGCGCCTGGTGCCCATAGAGGATGCGGTAGCGCCCCGGCAGGGCGGCATCGACCGTGGCGTTGTCGTAGCCGCGTGCCAGCAAATGCTGCTGCAGTACGGCCAGTTCATGCGCGTTGTTTTCCATCGGCGGCGCGGCGATGGTCAGCAGGGGCTCGTGCACGTGGGCCAGGCCGTCAAGCCCGCCGGTTTCGATCAAGCGCAGCAGCAGCGCGAATTCTGGCGCCTGCGCATAGGCAGCATCGAACCCGCCTGCTTCGAGGAATACGTCGCGGCGGAACAGCCAGTGCCGCGCCATGTTCGCGGGGCAGGACAGCAGCATGTCCAGGTTGAAATCCGGGCGCATGAGCGCCGCAGGCTCGCCCGTATCGGTGCGCACCAGCGCATCGGCATAGACGGCGCGGCATTGCGGGGCATGACCCAGTTCCAGCGCCACCATCAGCAGGCCCGATGGCGTGAAGCAATCGCCCGCATCCACCACCAATATCCAGCCACATGACTCCATTTGCACGAGTGGGAGGACGGCATCCAGCGTTTCGACCGCTACCCAGCGCAACTGCGGCAGTTTCTCCTGTGCCGCAGGTTCTGGGCCGCCCAGCACGGTGATGGAAGAGGGTGCATAGGGCGGTTGAAGCTCCGCAAGGCTGCGCAAGGTAGCGGTCAGCGCTGTGCTGCCCAGCCCTATGGTGCGAATGAAGACGGCCAGTGTGGGCGCCTCGCTGGCGAGGCGTTCCGTAATCAGGCGTGATTGCGCGGGGCCAGGCGTGCGCTGGGCTTGCCATTGCGCAAGGGAAGATGTATGGGCAAACGCATAGGAGGCGGCCATGGCGGCTTCCCTTTGCTGGCGCTGGCGGTCTGGAAGTTGGGCATGCGCGATGGCGGCATTTTGCGTCACGTCAATGAAGTTCTTGACGCTTTCCAATGCCTGGGCATGGATCCGTGCAATTTGCTCTCGATGGTCGCGGTCGATTGGCGGAACTGGTAAGACTCCAATATCGGATTCCAATATTTGTCTCATGCCGGGATTGGGTCTGAATCGCTTCAGGTAATCCGTTTCGACGAATATGGGCTGGCAGCCGCATGCATAAGCTTCCGAAGCCATGCTCGATGGTTCATAACAATAAAGAACCTCTGTTGATCGCAGGATTTCTGCGATTTCTTCGGGCGATCGAGGAATGTCCTGGCATAGGCTGAGGCCATTTTTCTTGACGGTATCGGATATTTTTCCGCCAGATAAAAGATATTTGTGAGCGTAGTAGCAGAACCCTTTCCTATTTGCCTTGCTCACTCCATCTTCGTTGAAAATTCTATTGTCTGCGCTGGGAATGAAGAGTCTGCCGCTGGACTTTTCTTCTTGCAAGACCCATTCATCCCAATGAAATATTATTTCATTTCCGCGTATGACCTTTTCGCCTCCCAGGTGGCCCGCCTGGTTGAGGAGCCAACGCGCAACCACTGCACCATTCAATGGATTCCCAGTGATGGTTTCAGGATACACCATGACGGGTGTCCTCCTCGTTTGTGCGTGTTTTTCCTTGACGTCCGGAGTCAGAAGAGGTGTCCGAAGCCAAGGGCTATGCCCGGTTGCGGTGATGTAAGACTCGTACCCCAGCTCGTTGAGAATATGGCATAGGTAATGCAATACCCGTGGCCCTGCGGTTTTTTGCGTAAAGTGGGGGCTGGCAATGTAATACGGAGCATGGCGACTCTCAAAAAAGTTCGTGCCGGGCTGGTATGTTTTCATCGTCTTGGGCGGCTCCGTTACGCAAAATGAAATAATTTTTGAAAGGCTACGAGCTCAGCAAGTCGCGGATGCGTGCAGCAGAGTCATTGGCTGTCATGGGATTGATGCGCTTCCAATGCCGGTTGGCAAAGAATCTTCCATGAAGATATCTTGACTGCCGAATTAAGTTTGGAGAGGTAATCTATCAGGTAAGGCTCATGGTCTTTCTCGGAACTAAGAAAGACATAGTCGATTGTCTTGTTGGAAGCCAGTTCTGCTGTCGGAATAATTGGGACTCCAAGTAATGTCTTGTGCTGTCGGTTCCTATTTGAGTCAAGACAGCAGGTGATGTGGAGTCCACGCGCACGAGCCTCATGAATGAGAAGGGATGCAATGAAGACGCTGCCAAGAATGGCGATTTTTGATTCTTTCGGAATGCTTGCGAATAGGTTCTCATTGAGGGCGCGGTGCTGCGCCCATGCATAAAGAGCCCGTGTCGCGGTGGAGTATTGCGGGCCGGGCGGAGGCAAGTTGCTCGTCAGGCGTTCGCGGCATGCACGGTCTTTGTAGTAAGAGAGCAGTATGGCTGTTGATAGGATGCGGTACTGCGTTGCGTCATCCTGGGCATCCTTCTTTTTATTGAAAAGGGCTGATATTTTTCGAATGGATTGTTTGGCGGATGCTTCATCCGGTGTGGAGGCAATGGCGTGCTGCACCTCGTAGTGCATGACGAATGCATCCACGGTGGTGCGTATTTCGTCAGAAATATAGCTTTGTGATCGGATGAATTTCTTTATCTTCTTGTATGTGCTAAGAATGCCCCTCGTCGGATCGACGGCATGTGTGTCTTGTTGGTTGTGCCTTCTGTATTTGTACAGGGGGTCGTTGATAAAGGCGATCTTGCCCCTGGAGTTGTGGCCCACCAGCGTCAGAACGTCGTCTCCGCCATGCACGTTTTCTATCTTTTTCTTGACCCTTTCGGGCAGGGTGCCGCCGTAGTAGGTGAAATCAATGCCCCAATCCTTGCGAGGATTTTTCTTGAACATCAAGGTGCAGGGGATGGGCCAGACCTGATGCGACAGAAAATCAGCCAAGAATTCTCCACGATCGTAGATTTGGTCTTTACCCAGCGCGGCAGAGTTGTCTTCGATGATGACCCCATCCTGGTTGATGGTTTGGATATTGCTCCAAACGCCCACAATGTCAGGATCTGAATCCATCAGCGCCATCTGCCTCTCCACCATGGTGGGTAGCATGATGTCGTCATCGAAGGTGATGAGTAGGCGTTCGCTGCGTGAAATTTTCACGGCGGATGCGCCATTGAAAAAAGCGGAGAGGCCCGGCGGGTTCCTGACATACCGGATTCTGTCGTCCTTGTAGCTTAGGACAACCTGCGGCGTATCATCAATGCTGCCATTATCGAGGATCAAGAACTCAAAATCCCGATAGGTCTGATTCAGAATGCCTTGTATCGCCTCTCGTAGGTACGATCCGCCTCTGTTGTAGGTCATGAGTGCGACGGTCAGCGGTATTTTTTTGCTCATTTTCTTGTGGTGGTGTGTGGATATAGATCAGAGGCCAAGGCGATAGTCTGAAGGTGGTGTGCCAATGCTTGTGGAGTCTGTGCCTTGGAGCGCTGCGTTTCCAGGTAGTCGGCTGGGGCATATCCCCATGCCACCAGAAAGAACGGAAGGCCAGCCTGCTGGGCAGCGGTGGCGTCTTCGGGGCGGTCACCGACATACACCGCTGGCGCGTGCAGCCTGGAGCGCAAAGCGGTCAGCATTTCTGCCTTGCTGCGCAGCGGCGGCATGAAGGCATCGAGGGCGTGTACCTCCTCGAACAGGCCGTTCCATCCGAGGTGGTCGATGATGCGCCGCGTCGGCAGGATGCGTTTGTTGGTGGCGATCAGCAGGCGGCAGCCGCGGCGTCGCAATGCTTCCAGCATGTTCGCGATGCCTTCATACGCCCGTGTGTCGCGGTAGCCAGTGGCGTCGTAGTGGCTCTTGAACAGCGCGGCCAGCTTGTCCACGCTATCGCCGTGCCCTGCCGGCAGCAGGGATGCCAGGGTGGCATGAAGGGGCGGGCCGATCAAGTCTTGCACCAGCGGGCGCGAAGGCCGCAGGCCTGCCGTGTCGAAAGCGGCTTGCATGGAAGCGAGGATGGACGGGGCCGAGTCGATCAACGTGCCGTCCAGGTCGAAGACGATGTGGGAACAAGGCTGGCTCATCGGCATACGGCTGCGGCGGCATGTTGAATGGACTGCGGCAGGGTGTATTGCAGGCGCAGCCCCAATTCGGATCGCGCCTTGGCGATGGACGGCACATAGCGGTTGCGGACGCTGTCCGTGTTCGCAGCCCCGGCGATGCGAACCGGTTTGCCTGGTGCGAGCAAGTCGCGCACCTGATGCGCCAACTCGGCGATGGTCAGGGCCGCGTCGGAACCCACGTTGTAGGCTTGGCCTGCGCGCCCCTGGCGCAGCAGTACCTGCAGCCAGTGGGCCAGATCGCGCTGGTCCATATAGGAACGGATGGGAGAGCCGTCGCCGTTCACCGTGACGTGGGGCCGGGCGAGCGCGTCGCGGATGAAGTTGCCGATGGCGAAATGTGCATCCAGCGGCAGGTCGCGTCCCACGAAAGCGAAGCAGCGCGCCACCACGGCGTGCATACCGTGCTGCTGCGCATACAGCGCGCACAGATGTTCGGCGCAGCGCTTGGCGACGCTGTAGGCGTTGCGGGCGTCCAGCGGGTCGGGTATGCCGTGGTGGTCCTCTGGCATCTGCGCCATGTCCTGCGGCTGCGCGCCATAGACACCGCCGGAGCTGGCCAGTAGAAAGCGCGGGATGCCGTGGGTGACGGCGTAGTCCAGCAGATGGCGGGTGCCATCGACAATCTGCGTGTAGCGCTGCAAGGGCGTGAGCTGTGGCCCCAGCGTGGAGTCGGCCGCCGCGTGCAGCAGGTGCGTGAATGCGGCGTGGGTTGGCAGGCTGGCGGGGTCAAGAATGTCGCCCTTGTGGAAGTGCAGCCATGGCAGCGCGGCGAACTCCGGATGCTGCACAACGAAGCCCTCGGGGTTGCGGCTCAGCACGGTGACGCGCGGGGCGGCGGGCGCCGCCTGCCAGTGCCGCAGCAGCGCTTTGCCAAAGAATCCGGTGCCTCCCGTCAGCAGTAAGTCCATGGGTTTTACTCCTATTTTAATAGCTGCTTGCGTTTGGGGGACATGCCTTAGAGGCCGATTTCATTAAAAATTCTGGGGCACTGCATACAGCACGGATTCGAACGAGTTGAACCCGTGCTGGCGGATATGGAAGCGGTAGCCCTCACCGCAGAGCTCGAACAGCAGCTCCGGCAGTTCCCAAAGATCCTGGGGGTTGTGATAGAGCGATACCGCCAGCACGGGGCGGCCGCGCTGGATGAGCCGCCGTGCGCCGCGCAGCGCCGGGGCCTCGGCGCCTTCGATATCAAGTTTGAGTAAATGAACCGGGGTGCCGGGCAGTAGCTCATCCAGCGCCACGGCGGTGATGGTGGTGCCGGTTCCTGCTTTTGTCCCTTCTTTCAGAACGGTGCAGGCTTCGCCCTGCCCGGCTTGGAAGGTCAGGCTGCCATGCGCCTGCGCCGCCGCCAGTGGCAAGCAGATGGCCTGCGTGTCCGTGCCCGCGTGGGCCGCCGCGCGCTGCGCCAGCCGGGCGTAGTTGGCGGGGTCGGGCTCCAGCAGAAAGGCTTGCGCGCAGGCGATGCCGGGCTGGGCGAGAAGGTCGCTAAAGCTGTCGCCGTCGTAGGCGCCGCAGTCCACGTAGGTGATGGCGCGGCCTTGCAGGGTGGGCAGGGTCAGCGCGTTGAAGTACTGCCTTTCGGTGGACTGGAAGCTGGCGTAGCCCATGTCAAGTCCCAGACGGAAGGCGCAGATGCGGTAGAGCGTGCGCACGCTCTCGGCGTCGGCCAGCCGTTCGGCCGCCTGGGCGATGCGCGGCATGCCGTCCAGCAGCAGGGCGCGGGGGCTTAACCAGAAGCGCCAGCCCAGCGTCTGGGCCAGCGGTCCGTAGAGCGTCCAGGGCATCAGCGGTCGGTTGAGTCCTGTGGCTGCGGGCAGGGCCAGCAATTGGTCGAAGGGCGTGTCGCGGTTGAAAATGCCTAGGGCCAGTTGGGCCTGCGGTTCCTGGCGTGCCAGCGTGTTCCAGTCCAGCACGGGCAGGCCTTGCACGGCGGCGGTGCGCGGGGCGGTTTCCACGAACCCGGCGATGGTGGTGCCCTGTGCCTGCAGCGCGCCCGCTAGGCTGCGGCCGAAGTTGCCCGCGCCGAAGATCCAGCAGGGGCGGTCGGGGTCGATGCCGGGCTGGGGTGCGGCGGCGGCCTGGTCGCGCAGGCGCAGGAAGTCGGCCGGTGCCGTCATGGCGTGCCTGTGTGGCTGGATCGGATCGCCAGCGCTTCGCTGCGGATTTGCACCAGCGTGGCTGGGTCAAGAAAGGGGTGCATGTCGTCCAACTCGGGCGTGACGAACTTGCCCTGTTCGTCCACGCGCGACTTGATGCGCGGCACGAACTCCTGCCGGGGATCGACGTGCAAATCGATCAGCAGCGGGCCGCCGCCTTCCAGCAGTGCGTCGAGCCGGGGCAGGTCGGCCTCGGTGGCGATGCTTTCGGCGCGCAAGCCGTAGGCGCGGGCCACGGCGGTGAAGTCGGGGAACTCCACGCCCGATTCGGGCGTGGCGCCGACGACGCGGCCGAAGAAATTCTCGTGCGTCTGCCAGATCGACAGGTAGCCCCGGTTGTTGAGCACGATGACGATCACGTCCAGCCCCGTGGTCTTGAGGGTCTGCAGCTCCTGAATGTTCATCTGCAGGCTGCCGTCGCCCGCAAAGCAGATCACGCGCCGCGCACCCTGCGCTGCGGTGGCCGCGCCCAGGGCGGCGGGCAGGTCGTAGCCCATCGAAGCCGAGCCGGAGTTGCTAAACAGGCGCTGGCCTGTTTGCAGCGCGCCCACCTGAAAGGGCAGGATGCAGGCCGATGCATTGCCGCAGACCACGATGTCGTCGGGCCGCATGCGCGCGAAGACGCGGCTGACCATGACGTAGGGGTTCAGCGGGGCGCCGTTCTGCTGGTGGTGTTCTGCCGCCGTGTCGTAGCGCTGCCCCGTCTGCCGGCACCACTGGGCCCAGGGCCGGTAGCTGGGCGGCTGTACGTGCGCGAGTTCTTCCTCCAGTACGTCCAGGAAGTCGTTCAGGTCTGCCGCCACGCCCAGGTCGGGCCGCAGCGTTGGCTTGTTCAGCTCGGCTTCGTCGATGTCCACCTGCGCCAGCCAGGCGTTCCTGGCGAAGGCGTCCCAGTTGTAGCTGGTCTGGCGGATGTTCAGGCGCGAGCCCAGCACCAGCACGCAGTCGGAGGCCTGCAGGCAGAAGTTGCCCGCGCGCGTGCCGATGGTGCCGGGGCGGCCTGCGAACAGCGGGTGGTCGGAGGCGATGAGGTCGTGCGTCCAGGCCGTGGCAAGCGGAATTCCCAGGCGCTCCACCAGCTTTAGCAGTCGCCCTTCAGTGCGCGAGAGTCGCACGCCAGTGCCGCCCAGGATCAGAGGGCGGTGGGACTGCAGCAGCCTGTCGATGATGGCGCGGCAGGCAGCGTGCAGTGCGTTTGACGGCGGCTTGGCGGCAGGCGCCGGAGGCGCGGGTATCTGGATCGCCTCGGTGGATTGCTGGATGTCCAGTGGAATGTCCAGCCACACGGGGCCGGGGCGCCCGCCCGTGGCCTCGACGTAGGCCTGGGGCAGCAGGGTTTCCAACTCTTTCTCTGACCGCACCAGCCGTGCGAACTTGCACACGGGGCTGGCTATGGAGATGGTCGGGCCTTCCTGGTCGCCCAGCTGGCGCAGGCCCGGCACATCATGGAAATCGATGCAGGTCTGGCGCTTGATCTGGCCCGAGAGGACGATCATCGGGATCGAGTCGGTGAATGCGCCGTACACGCCGTTGAGCGCGTTCACCGAGCCCGGCCCGGTGGTCAGCATCACCACGGCGGGCTTGCCGGTGATGCGGGCATAGCCCTCTGCCGCCATGGCGCAGGCCTGCTCGTGGTGCATGAAGGTGCAGCGCAGTTGCCCATGCCCGCCCAGGGCCTGGTTGAGAAACATGGCGCCGCCACCCGTGACGGAGAAAACCTGCTCGATTCCCTGGCCGGCTAGCCAGTCGGCGATACGTTCGGCGATGCGTTTCATTCAGAGTCCGCGGTCGAGGATGAGGCGCTTGAGCGCGGGGCTTTCGCTGTAGGGGCCATCGATGTGGTTGATGGTCAGGCGCTCGTGGGCCTTGATCGGCTGCTGGAGCTTTTCGCCATTCATGACTTCGCGGCAGGACAGCTGACCCTTGTGCAACGGAATGGCGAGGTAGAAGTCCTTCTCGAACGTGTCCTTGTCGAAGACGTAGCCCGCCTCCAGGTCGCGGCGCGCATAGGCGCCGCGCACGAGCGCGTTGAGGTATTCGGTTTCCTTGCGGGAAATGGGGCGCCGGCTGGCGCTTACGCCACCGCACATCTCCTTCGCCTTGTGAAACGCCTTGAACCAGGTGTCGCATTGCTCGGGCAGCGAGCAGTAATTGGAGACGGGCACGCCTTCGTACTGGATGTCGATGTGGCGCTCCCAGGTGCGCGCGCCCTTGCCGTACGAGATCAGCATGGACGAGTGCCAGTCGTGGTACTCGTGCGTGGACAGGCCGATGACGTGGCGTGGATAGCGGCTGTACAGGTAGTCGATCTGGTCCAGATGCAGCTCGCTGTCTTCGCTGGGGTAGAGCGAGACACAGTGGTTGATGGCCAGCGGAATGTCCCGCTTCTCGAAGAAGTGGACGATGTCGTCCAGGTCTTTCTCCGAGGCGCCGCCGGTCGAGATGATGGTAGGGCGGCGGGTGGAGGCGATCTTCTCGATGAGCGGCCAGTCGTTCATATCCGAGCTGGCGATCTTGAGGACGGGCATGTCGAACTCGATGCACAGATCGACGGATGCCTCATCGAACGGGGTGGCCATGGGAATGCAGCTCAGGTTGCGGATCTCCTCGACCATGCGTGAAAAGTCCGCCTTGCTGAGCCGGGTGTCCTCGGTCTTCTTTACGTAGCGCAGTTCGGTATTGCCCTTGAAATCAGGGTGGATGAACTCGTCGATATCGCGGAATTGCAGCTTGATGGCCGCCTTCACGTTGTTGTAGCGCACGATCGCACCGTGGTCGCGAATGATTTTCAGACCGCGTTGCAGTTTGCCCCAGTGGTTGTTGGCCAGCTCCAGGACGAACAGGTTCTCGAACAGGTCCTTGTCGCGTTGGCTAATGGATTGCATCAGGTTCTTCTCCGGGTTGCCTATTCAAAATCGACGCCAAGATAAGCCCTGATCCTGGCGGCTGCAAAGTCCATCATGTCTTGTGTCAACGCCGGCTGCACACCGATCCAGAACGTGTGGTTCATCACTGTGTCAGTGTTTTCCAGCGTGCCGCTGACCCGGTACTTTCTGCCTGCCATATAGGGTTGGCGAATCAGGTTCCCGGCGAAAAGCAAGCGTGTTCCCACCCGGTTCTGGTCAAGGTACGTCAGCAGATCTATACGGGATACCGGCGCATTGCGGCGCAGCGTGAGCGGAAAGCCGAACCAGGACGGGTCGGCATGCTCCGTGGCCCGGGGGAGGATGAGGAACTCCTCGCACTTGCGCAGCAGCTCGTGCAGATAGGCAAAATTGCGCTTGCGCTGCGCTACGAACTGCGCGGCCTTGCCGAGCTGCGCCAGGCCGCATGCGGCCTGCATGTCGGTGATCTTGAGGTTGTAGCCCAGGTGGCTGTAGGTGTACTTGTGGTCGTAGCCCGCAGGCAACTCGCCCAGCTTCTGGCAGAAGCGCTTGCCGCAGGTGTTGTCCTTGCCGGGCGCGCAATAGCAGTCGCGCCCCCAATCGCGGAAGCTCTCGGCGATGGCCTTCAGTTCGGCATTGTTGGTGAACACCGCGCCGCCTTCGCCCATGGTGATGTGGTGCGCGGGGTAGAAGCTCAGGGTGCCGATGTCGCCGAACGTGCCCACCATGCGGCCCTGGTAGGTGGAGCCCAGGGCGTCGCAGCAGTCTTCCACCAGCCACAGACCGTGCTTCTTGCACAGCGCGGTGACGGTCTCCAGGTTGTAGGGATTGCCCAGCGTGTGGGCCAGCATGATGGCTTTGGTGCGGGGGCCTATGGCTGCTTCGATCTGGCTGGCGTCGATGTTGTAGGTGCCCAGTTCCACGTCCACGAATACCGGCACGGCGCCAAACTGCAGAATGGGGTTGACGGTGGTGGGAAAGCCCGCCGCCACGCCGATCACTTCGTCGCCTGGCTGTATGGCCCGGGTGCCCAGCCTGGGGCTGGTGAGTGTGCTGAAGGCGATCAGATTGGCCGACGAGCCTGAATTCACGGTAATCAGGTGCTTCACACCGATGAACGCCGCGAGCCTGCTTTCAAACTCCGCATTGAACCGCCCGGTGGTCAGCCAGCCGTCGAGGGCAGCCTCCACCATCAGCTTGATTTCCTCGGCGTCGATCAGCTTGCCGGAGGGCGGAATGGGTGTTTGTCCCGGCACGAAAGACCCGGGTGTACGGTAGCGCTGTGCATACAGCTCCACCAGTCCGCCGATGTGCTGGCGCAGCGAAGATTCATCGGAAAAATTCATGAGGCACTGTCCTGGAAAGCCGCGATCTGTGCGCGTGTGAAAGCCTGCATGTCCGCGCCTGCGCGCCAGGCGCTGTGCCATTCCATGGTGTGCGCCAGCGCCTGCGCCAGCGTCCAGCGTGGGCGCCAGCCGAGCAGATTGCGCGCCTTGGACGCATCGAGCGCCAGCAGCCCGGCCTCGTGGGGTTGCCGCGCCTGCGGTTCGGCGCGCCATGCCGCCGGGCCGGGCCACAGGGCGGAAAGCTGCCCGACCACCTCGGCCACGCTTGCCACGCCGTTGGTGTCGGGACCGAAGTTCCAGGCCGCTGCCGCAGTGCCGCGCCCTTCGGCCAGCGCCTGCGCCAGCAGCAGGTAGCCGTGCAGCGGCTCCAGCACGTGCTGCCAGGGACGGGTGGCCTGGGGGTAGCGCAGCGCCAGCGTCTCACCGCGCTCCCAGGCGCGCAGGGCGTCGGGCACCAGGCGGTCGGGCGACCAGTCGCCGCCGCCGATCACGTTGCCCGCGCGCGCTGTGGCCAGAAGCGTGTCGCGGCCTTGCAGGAACGAGGCGCGCCACGAGGCGCACAGCAGCTCCACGCAGGCCTTGCTGCTGCTGTAGGGGTCGTG
The DNA here is from genome assembly GCA_021496925.1 of Acidovorax sp. YS12. Classification (NCBI taxonomy): domain Bacteria; kingdom Pseudomonadati; phylum Pseudomonadota; class Betaproteobacteria; order Burkholderiales; family Comamonadaceae; genus Acidovorax; species Acidovorax sp. YS12. The sequence continues at coordinate 2,526,946 of CP053915.1, read as the reverse complement.
CCCGCCCAGCGCGTCCTGCTCGCGGTAGGGCCAGAGCCACTCGCGGTTGTCGTAGCACTTGTCGCTGCTCACCACCACCACCGCGCGCACCGCGTTGCATTGGCGCACGGCTTCGAGCAGGTGAACCGTGCCCATCACGTTGGTGGCATAGGTTTCGGCGGGTGTCTGGTAAGACGCGCGCACCAGCGGCTGCGCGGCCAAGTGCAGCACGACTTCGGGCTGGAATTCGGTAACGGCAGTGGCCAGGCGCGCGCCGTCGCGGATGTCTGCCAGCGTGCCGGGCGCCAGCTCGGTCAGCCGTGCCGCGTGCCACAGCGCGGGCGTGGCGGTGGCCGGTAGTGCGTACCCCCGCACCTGGGCGCCCAGCATGCGCAGCCATAGCGCCAGCCAGCCGCCCTTGAAGCCGGTGTGCCCGGTCAGCAGCACGCGCCGCCCAGCCCAGAACGCGGCGCTCAACTCCATTGCTGCCAGGGCGCATGCCCGCTTTGCCAGTGTTCTTCGAGCAGGTTGCGGTCGCGCAAGGTATCCATGGGTTGCCAAAAGCCATGGTGGAAGTGGCTCATCAGCTCGCCGCGCGCAGCCAGTTGGCGCATGGGCTCCTGCTCCCAGATGGTGGCATCCCCCGCGATGTCATCCAGTGCACTGGGCTCCAGCACGAAAAAGCCTCCGTTGATCCAGCCACCATCCCCCTGTGGCTTTTCCTGGAAGCCGCGCACTTGTTCGCCCTCTATCTCCAGGGCGCCGAAGCGGCCCGGCGGCTGCACGGCCGTCACGGTGGCTTGCTTGCCATGGTGGCGGTGGAACGCGAGCAGCGCGGCCACGTCGATGTTGGCCACGCCGTCGCCGTAGGTCATGCAGAAGGTGTCGTCGCCCAGGTACTTGCGCACGCGCTTCAGGCGCCCGCCGGTCATGGTGTGCTCACCGGTGTCCACCAGCGTCACGCGCCACGGCTCGGCGTGCTGGTCGTGGATTTGCATGCGGTTCTGCGCCATGTCGAAAGTCACGTCCGACATGTGCAGGAAGTAATTGGCAAAGTACTCCTTGATGACGTAGCCCTTGTAGCCCAGGCAGATCACGAAATCGTTGATACCGAAATGTGAATAGATTTTCATGACATGCCAGATGATCGGCTTGCCGCCAATCTCGACCATCGGCTTGGGCCGCAGATGCGATTCCTCGGAAATACGGGTGCCCAGGCCGCCCGCCAGGATGACGGCCTTCATCGTGTTCTCAGTGGGGGAGAAAGGGGAACGGCATGCTTGATATACCGAAGCAGGTTCTCGGTGCTTTGTTCGATGGATTCCCGGTGCGTGTCGATTCTCAGCTCGCAGTGGTCTGGCGGCTCGTAGGGGGCGGAAAGCCCGGTCATTTGGCCCAATACCCCGGCGCTTGCCTTCCGGTATAGCCCCTTAGGGTCGCGGGCCGCGCAAGTGGTGATGTCGGCCGCTACATGTACTTCGTGAAAAGTCTGCCGGCAAGCCTGCCGGGCCTTCAAACGATCCCTCTGGTAGGGGGAAATGAAGGCGCAGAGGCATACTAGGCCGGCGTCAGCGAACAGGGCGGCTACTTCGCCCACGCGCCGGATGTTTTCTGTGCGGGCTTCTGGGGAGAAACCCAGATCGGAATTCAATCCATGCCGGACGTTGTCGCCATCGAGCACATAGCAGGAGTAGCCCAGTGCAGTCAGCTGCTGTTCCACGGCCATGGCCAGTGTGGATTTTCCGGCTGCGGAAAGCCCCGTCAGCCAGACAACGGCGCCATCATGGCCATAGTGGTTTCGCCGGTCGGTGCGGGTCAGTTGGTGCGGAGCGGCTTGGATCAGCGATTTCATGGACCTGTCGGTGTATCTGGTACAACTGGCCGGGCTGGACAGGATATTTATCCTAGGCTTCCTGATTGACGTATTTTCATGGAGACCCCTGCGCTATTGGCGATAACCGCTGTTTTTCTGCAGGATTCTAATGAAAATAGCTGTCAACCCTTGCCTGGCAAGCGCTGACAGCTATCAAAGAAGGAGTTCTTGCGAGGTTTGCTGTTTTTTACTTCAGCAACGACAGCACGCCCTGCGGAATCTGGTTGGCCTGGGCCACCATGGCGGTGCCGGCCTGCTGCAGGATCTGGGTGCGCGACAGGTTGGCCGTTTCGGCCGCGAAGTCGGCATCCAGGATGCGGCTGCGCGAGGCGGACATGTTTTCCGACGAGATGTTCAAGTTGGCGATGGTCGTCTCGAAGCGCGACTGCAGGGCGCCGTAGTTGGCGCGCTGGCTGCTGATCGCGGCGATGGCAGAGTCCACCATGGCCAGGGTGCGATTGGCACCGTCCACCGTGCTCACGTCCATGTCCTTGACGGCCTGTAGCTGGCTCGAGGTGGCGGTGGCGGCGGCGATCATGAAGCCGCCGGGCGAGCCAACCGAGTCGGTCGCGCTGAATGACTTGGATGAATCCAGTGTCAATTGGCCCGTAAGGACAGTACCGTTGCCGGCCAAGGTGCCCGCCGCGTTCACCGCAGCCGTCACTGCAGGGGTTAATCCGAGGCCGTCGGGCGTGGTGATGGTGATGGCTCCGGGGGCCAGTTTGTTCAGGAGTTTGATGTCCTCGCCCGAATCGTTGGTGAGGATGATGCGGTTGCCATCGTCGTTCACCCTGGCGGATACGCCAGTTTTGGCCGAGACGTCGTTGAAGGCCTTGACGGCAGCGCTCAAGCCTTCGGCGGTGAGGGACTTGACGGTAAACGACACGGTGGCCGGAGCACCTGCGTCGTTGTTCGAAGCGATTTGCAGCGTGTACGCGCCGGAGGCAAGGGCATCCAGGCCGATCTCGGTGCGCGCCGAGGCGCTCACGCCGGTGAGTTCGGTTTGGGCGTTCACCAGGGCGGCCACGCTCTTGGCCGAGGCACCCGCTGGGTAGATGATGTCCTTTTTCCCGTACGCGCCATCTACCGACAGGGTACCGCCGGTGATGGCTGAGTTTGGCGAAGCACCCTGGGCTCTGACGGAACCGGGGGCGCTGCCCAGCGTCAGGTCGCCCGTGTTGTCCGTCGGCAGCACGGCCTTGCCGCCAATGCGGTAGTTGCCGTAGGAATTGGTGCTGAAGTTCGACGAGGTGGCCGTGATGGTTTGGTTGGCGTTGGCGCCCACCTGGAACTGCGCGCTGGTGAACGAGCCGTCCAGCAGCTTGCGGCCGTTGAATTCAGTGGTCTTGGCGATGCGGTCCAGCTCTGCGGTGAGCTGGTTCACTTCGGAGTTCAGCGCTTCGCGGTCCGAGGCGCTGTTGGTGGCGTTGGCCGACTGCACGGCCAGCTCGCGGATACGCTGCAGGATGTCGCCCGAGCTCTTGAGCGCGCCTTCGGCCACTTGCGCCAGCGAGATGCCGTCGTTGGCGTTGCGCGCCGCCTGGTTCATGCCGCGGATCTGCGTGGTGAAGCGCTCCGAAATGGCCAAGCCGGCCGCGTCGTCCTTGGCGCTGTTGATGCGCAGGCCCGAGGACAGGCGGTTGATGGAGGTGTTGAGGGACGACTGGCTCACGCCCAGGTTGCGTTGCGCGGTGAGCGAGGCAATATTCGTGTTGATCGTCGATGCCATGGCGGAACTCCTGCGTGGCGGGATACAAACATTTCTGCCGGCTCAAGCGCTACCCCTCCGGCGGACTTTTTGGGAACGATGGAGCGATTGTGGTCAGCCGCCGCTAGGCCGTAGGTTGGATAAGCAGCCAAAAAACCGCCTAATCCGCAGATTTGCCCGCGGAGACCCCTAAAGTTTTCCGGCGGCCGCCCGAAAACAACCTCAACGGGACGTTTGCAACAAGAGGTAGCGGATGTGCCCGCCGTTCAACAGACAGCCGCCCCGGCGCTGTGAACCCTGCGGCCAGACGGTTCTGGGCCCAGTTGGCGGTAACGCCATAGATATGTCAGTTCCTTCAGGAGAGTAGCAATGGCCACTATCAACACCAACGTCGCATCGCTGACCGCCCAGCGCAACTTGAGTACCAGCGCAAACGCGCTCAACACCTCGATCAACCGTCTGTCCTCGGGCCTGCGTATTAACAGCGCCAAGGACGACGCGGCCGGCCTGGCCATTTCGGAGCGCTTTACCAGCCAGATTCGTGGTCTGAATCAGGCTGTACGCAACGCCAACGACGGCATCTCGCTGGCGCAGACCGCCGAAGGCGCGCTGAAGAGCTCGGGCGACATTCTGCAACGTATTCGCGAGCTGGCTGTGCAGTCGGCCAACGCCACCAACAGCGCCTCGGACCGCGAAGCGCTGAACTCCGAAGTGAATCAGCTCACCTCCGAGTTGGATCGCATTGCCAAGACCACCGAATTCAACGGCCGCAAGCTTCTGGACGGCTCGTTCACCAGCGCACAGTTCCAGGTGGGCGCCAACGCTAACCAGACCATCACGGCCACGTCGTCCAACTTCAGCACCAATTCGTACGGCAACTACCGAATCGGCGGCAAGGCCGTCACGTCCACCGATGCCACTGGCGACCTGACGCTGAACAGCACGTCGGGCTCCAAGATCGTGCAGGCATCCAGCACGGGTACCTCGGCCATCACCGGTGGCCAGCTGACCATCGAAGGCGCGTTGGGTAAGAAAGTGATTGACTACGCTGCCAAGAGTTCTGCTAAGGATGTGGCGGCCCTGGTAAACGCCCAGACTGAATTTACTGGCGTCAGTGCCTCGGCGCGCACCGAAGTGCAGCTGGACACCTTTGTTTCTGGCTCCTACACGCTGGATGTGGCTTCAAACAATGACACCTCTGCGCCCGTAACCATCGCTTTCAGTTCGAAAGGTCTGCCAACGGCAGAGGATATGAGTGCGGCCGTGAAGGCGTTCAACGACGTCTCGGCCAAGACCGGTATCTCGGCCCGCGTAAACGACAAGGGCGACGGCATCATCCTGGTGAATGATGCGGGCGGCGACATCAACATCAAGAACAAGTCGGCCACGGCGACGGCCAACCTGAGCCAGGCCAATGCAAAGGGCACGGCCGTTCCTGGCGTCGCTTCGCTGACTGCGGCATCGACGAATTTCACGGTTGTCACGGGGCAGCTCACGCTGGATTCGTCCAAGTCGTTCAGCGCCACGGACAGCAAGGGGACTGCGGCGGGTGCTGCGGATGGTTTCCTGCTTACCACCAGTGCCAACGCCAGCCAGATGCAGGCCGTGAAGGACATGGATGTGAGCACGGTGGCCGGTGCCAACCGTACCCTGGCCATCGTCGATGCCGCCATCTCAGCCATCGCCAGCCAGCGCGCCAGCTACGGCGCCCTGCAGTCGCGCTTCGAGAGCACGGTGACCAACCTGCAGACCACCTCGGAAAACATGTCCGCCTCGCGTGGCCGCATCCAGGATGCCGACTTCGCGTCGGAAACCGCCGCCCTGTCGCGTGCTCAGATCCTGCAACAGGCCGGCACCGCCATGGTGGCCCAGGCCAACCAGCTGCCTCAGGGCGTGCTGGCCCTGCTGCGCGGCTAAGCCAGGACTGAAGGCCGGAGGGTTCTCCGGCCTTCGAACAAAAACAAGGGCGGCGGCGATGGGAGATCGCTGCCGCTTTGCCGTTTGCGCGTGAATTGCCGGTATTCCCGGTGCTTATCGGCGCTTATCGGCGCAATGCGCCCGGCGGCCTGGTTGGATAATCTCCCGGTTGGTATTAACCTGACAGTGCATTCATCAGGAGGCGGCCATGGCCAGCTTTTCAAATGTGGGGATCGGTCTCGGCGGCAACGTCAATGTCGGTGGGCTCATCGAGTCGGCTGTGAATGGGGCGCGCCTGCCGATCACCAGGAGTACCGGCCTGACCTACCAGGCCACGATGATCGACGCCAAGATCTCCACCTACGGGCAGATCAAGTCGCTGGTCTCCACGCTGTCGGATGCGACGAACAAACTGGCCAGTGTGACCGGCTGGAATGCAATGAGCGCCACCTCGTCGAACAAGGATGCCATCACCGCGTCGGCGCTGGGTGGCTCGGTGGCTTCGACGTTCAGTGTGCAGGTGCAGGGGCTGGCCAAGACGCAGACCGTGACGTCGCAGGCGCTGGGCAAGGGCCTGCCGGTGGGCGCAGGCACGCTGCACCTGGAGCTGGGCAAGTGGACCGATTCCGCCACCTTTGAGCAGGGCCCGGGCATTCCGCCCGGTTCACCGAAGGACATCACCATCGATGCCAAGGACACGTTGTCCGACATCGCGGGCAAGATCAACGGCGCCAATACCTACGTAACGGCAACCATCCTGAGCGATGCGGCGGGCGAGCGCCTGCTGCTGCGCAGCAAGAGCTCGGGCGAGGCGATGGGGTTCCGCATGACCGTCACCGACGCCGACGGCGAGAACGCCGATGGCTCGGGCCTGTCGCGCATCATGGACAGCGCCACCACGGACTACGCGGCAGACGCCAAGGCGACGGTCAACGGCATCGCGGTCACGTCGCCCTCCAATGCGTTCACGGACACGGTGGCGGGCGTGACGTTCACCGCGCTGAAGGTGACCGCCGACCCGGTGGAGATTACCGTGGCCAGCGATGTCTCGAAGGTCAGGGAAAACCTCGACGCCTTCGTGAAGGCCTACAACGCGGTCAACCAGGCGCTCAACACGATCACCGCCTACGACAAGGACACCAAGACGGCGGGCCTGCTGCAGGGCGACTCGTCGGCGGTGACGCTGCAGAACACGCTGCGCATGGCGCTGCAGTCGGTGGCGGGCGGGGAGGGCAAGCTGCGCACGCTGTCCGACATCGGTATCAGCACAGCCAAGGGCGCTGATGTGCTGCGGCCTTCGGGCGATCTGGCGATCGACGCGACCAAGCTCAATGCCGCGCTGAAGGATCCTGAGGCGCTCAAGGGCGTCTTCCGCGGCATTGATGGCAATGCCGCCAGTGGCGTGGGCACCAAGATCAAGGCGGCGCTCGATGGCCTGCTGGCCGATGGAACGGGCTTCTTCTCCAGCAAGGATAAATTGCTGCAAAAAGCCAAGAAGCTCAATGAGAAGGAAGTCCAGACCGTGGAAGACCGTGCGAAGCGGCTGGAGGCCAGCCTGACCGCGCGCTACGTGGCCTTGGATAGCCAGATGAGCAAGCTGAACGCGCTGAATTCCTATATTGCCCAGCAGGTCACGACCTGGAATAAATCCTAGGAATTGACGCCAATGGGCCTTCAAGTTTCCAGGTTCCAAGCCGATAAATAAAGCAGTCAATTCAAAGGAATGCCTGCCATGTTCGCCGCCTACCAGCCCCGTGCCGCATCCGCTTACCAGCGCATCAACGTGGAAACCAGCATGCACACGATTGACCAGCACCAACTGGTCAGTCTGTTGTATGAAGGGGTGCTGAGTTCCATCGCTGCTGCGCGTGGCGCCCTGGCGCGCGGCGATGTGCTGACCAAGTGCAACAGCGTTTCCAAGGCGGTGCGCATCATCGAGGAAGGCCTCATGACGGCGCTGGATCGCGAGGCTGGTGGTGAACTGGCCCAGAACCTGGAGGCGCTGTACGACTACAGCCTGCGCCGCCTGATCCTGGCCAATGCCCACAACGACGATGCCATGCTGGAAGAAGTTGCGCACCTGTTCGAGCCCATTGCCCAGGGCTGGAACCAGATCAAAACCCCCACGGCCGCTGCCGTGGCGCCCCGCGCCGAGATGCGCGTTGCCATGGTGGGGGCCTGAGCCATGCCCGAAATGCTGATTGATTACTACAAAGCCATTGAAGACAGCAGCGCCAAGATGCTGGAGGCCGCCAAGCTCAAGGACTGGGATGGCGTGGTGCGCCACGAGGGCGCCTGCGCCGTGCTGATTGAGCAACTGCGCAGCCAGTCCCGCTGTCAGGAGCTGAAGCCCGAGCACCGGCGCGAGAAGATGCGCATCATGCAGCGCATCCTGCGTAACGATGCGCAGATACGCTGCCTGGCCGAGCCCTGGATCGCCCAGTTCGAGCACATGTTCGACGGCCAGCCGCACTTGATGCACTGAGCCGGGTTTCAAGCCGAATAGGCCTCCAGCGCTTACTGGGTAAGCGCTGGCAGCTACCAAAGAAGTAGCGAAAACCACAAAAAGCCGACTGGCATGCGCCAGTCGGCTTTTTTGTCGTGCGGATGGGAGGCTTACACCTGCATGTTCATGATGTCGCTATAGGCCTGCACCATGCGGTTGCGCACGTGCAGCGTGGCCTGGAAGCCGACCTGTGCCTTCTGGATGGCGACCATGGTCTGCTCCAGGCTGACGGAGGGGTTTTCGAGCTGCACTTCGCGCTGCAGGTCTGCAGCCTGGTTCTGTGCCTGGCTGACGGATTGCAGGGCGTTCTTGAAGGCGGAGGAGAAGCCCTCCTTGCCCACGGGCGCCTCGGCGCCGGTCGCGCGGCGCGCCAGGCCGGCGCCCGCGAGGGGGGCAGTGGTCGTGCTGTTGATGCGCAGGTCCATGGCGTTCGGAATGCTGGAGCTTGGGATGGCGCAATCCTAGGGCCGGCGCAGGCTGCGCATCTGCGGGAATAGATGGACAATTGCGCGCCTTATCGGGCAAACGCCAAGGGGCGCCACCCGAATAATCGACGCACCGCCCTCTCTTGCCTGGGCGGTGGTTCCTGACAATCGCCAAGCACCATGTCCGCCGTTGCCGAAATTCCCGAGAACGCGCCCGCGCCGCAAGCGGGCCTGCCTGCGTTGCGCCAGCGCCTGGTGGCGCTCGACCGTGGCCAGCGCATGCGCCTGGCGGCGGCCGTGGTGCTGCTGGTGGCGGCCGTGGTGGCAGCGGTGGTGCTGAACCGCCAGCCCGACTACCGCGTGCTGTTTTCCAACCTGAGCGACAAGGATGGCGGCGCCATCGTGGCCCAGCTGGCGCAGATGAACGTGCCCTACAAGTACACCGAGGGCGGTGGCGCCATCCTGGTGCCGACCGAGCGCGTGCACGACGCGCGCCTGCGCCTGGCCACGCTGGGCCTGCCCAAGGGGTCGGTGACGGGGTTCGAGCTGATGGAGAACGCCAAATTCGGCGTCACGCAGTTCCAGGAGCGGCTGAACTTCCAGCGTGGGCTGGAGGGGGAGCTGACGCGCTCCATCCAGGCGCTGTCCTCGGTGCAAAGCGCGCGCGTGCACCTGGCGCTGCCGAACCAGAACGGTTTCTTCCGCGAGCAGCAAAAGCCCTCGGCCTCGGTGCTGCTGAGCCTGTACCCGGGGCGCATCCTGGACCGCGCGCAGATCGCGGGCATCGTGCACCTGGTGGCGTCCAGCGTGCCCGAACTGGCGCCCACGGCCGTGAGCGTGCTCGACGACTCGGGCAAGCTGCTGTCGCAGTCGCCCGACGGGCAGGGCAGCGGCGGCTCCAGCATCGACGTGCAGCAGGTGCAGTACGTGCAGAAGCTGGAGGAGCAGTACACGCGCCGCATCCTCGACATCCTGGAGCCCGTGGTGGGCCCGGGCAACGTCAAGGCGCAGGTGACGGCCGAAGTCGATTTCAGCCAGACCGAGCAGACTTCCGAGCAGCACCGCCCCAATCTGACGCAGGACAGCAGCGCCGTGCGCAGCCAGCAGGTGGTGGAGACGGGCGGCCCCGGCAGCGTCATGCCCTCGGGCATTCCGGGCGCGGTGAGCAACCAGCCGCCGCAAACGTCGAGCGCGCCGGTCAACGGCGCCAACCCTGCGCCCTCGGTGGCCAGCAGCCAGGGCGGCGGCGCGTCGGGCGGCGGCGTGAAGCGCGAATCCATCACCAACTACGAAGTCGACAAGACCGTGCGCGTGACGCGCACCGGTGGCGGCAACGGCAGCATCAAGCGCCTGACGGCGGCCGTGGTGGTGAACTACCAGCCGGGCGCGGACGAGAAGGGCCAGCCCCAGGCCAAGGCGCTGACGCCCGAGCAGGTGGAGCAGATGACCGCGCTGGTGCGCGAGACCATCGGCTACAGCAAGGAGCGCGGCGACTCGGTCAACCTCATGAACACGCCGTTCCTGGCCGATGCCAAGCCGGCCGAGCCGCTGCCGCTGTGGAAGCAGCCTGAAACCATCGAGCTGGCCAAGAGCTTTGCCTGGCCCGTGGGCATGGTGCTGTTCGCCCTGCTGGTGCTGCTGGGCCTGGTGCGCCCGGCGCTGCGCCAGCCCAAGCCGGCGGAGATCGCCGCGGCCGGCGCGCTGCCGGGCACGCAGCTCGATGCGCTGGAGGACGAGACCGTGGGCCGCCCGGCGCTGCCGCCGAAGAAGGTGGTCGATCCCGGGCCGACGCCCGAGGAACTGCGCCTGGAAGAAGCCCGCCTGCTGGCCAAGGAGAACCCGATCGCCGTGGCCAACATCCTGAAAACCTGGGTCAATGGCGAGGCGGGGTGAGCGTGAAGACGTACGCCATGCGCCGGGTAAGCTCTGCCCTTTGCTCTGGATGGACACGCCATGGATGAAGAAGGCCTCAACGATGCTGCCATTTTGCTGATCTCCCTCGGCGAGGAGGCCGCGGGCGAGGTGTTCAAGCACCTCTCGCCGAAGGAGGTGCAGAAGCTGGGCGAGACGATCGCGCGCATGCGCGCCATCTCGCGCGACAAGGTCGATGCCATCGTCAACCGCTTTTCCGACGATGCGGCGGCGCAGAGCCTGCTGGTGTCGGATACCGGCAACTACGTGCGCTCGGTGCTCAAGCGCGCGCTGGGCGACGACAAGGCCACGCTGCTGATCGACCGCATCCTGCAGGGCGGCGACGTGTCCGGCATCGAGAGCCTGAAATGGATGGACCCGCTGTCGGTGGCCGAGCTGCTGCGCAACGAGCACCCGCAGATCGTCGCCGCCATCCTGGTGCACCTGGACGCCGAGCAGGCCTCGGCCATCCTGATGCAGCTCACCGACCGCCAGCGCAGCGAGATCATGCTGCGCGTGGCGACACTCGAAGGCATCCAGCCGACGGCGCTCAAGGACCTCAACGAGGTGCTCTACAAGGTACTGGCCGGCGGCGACAAGATCCGCAAGAGCTCGCTCGGCGGCGTCAAGACGGCGGCCGAGATCATCAACCTGCTGAGCTCGGGGACGGACGCGGCGGTGCTGGAGTCGATCCGCGGCTACGGCCCGGACCTGGCGCAGAAGATCATGGACAAGATGTTCGTGTTCGAGGACATCGGCAAGCTCGACGACCGCTCCATCCAGATGGTGCTGCGCGAGGTGGCGTCGGAGACGCTCATCGTCGCACTCAAGGCCGCCTCGAACGAGATGCGCGACAAGATCCTGGCCAACATGTCCTCGCGCGCCGCAGAGGCGCTGCGCGAGGACCTGGAGGCGCGCGGCCCCATGCGCCTGTCCGAAGTGGAGGCGCAGCAGCGCGAAATCATCAAGACGGTGCGCCGCCTGGCGGAAGAAGGGCAGGTCGTGCTCGGAGGCGGTGCAGATGACGCCCTGGTCTGATAACCCCGCAGCGCGAGGCCTGCCATGGTGAGCCCGTCGAGCGCCCGCGCCTATTCGCGCTTCATCCCCAAGGAGGAGATCGAGGCCGACTCGGTCACGCAATGGAGCTTCGCGGCCGTCGATGGCTCGGCTGCCCCGCTGCCCCCGGTCGAGCCCGAGCCCGTGCCGGAGGAGCCGTTGCCGCCGGGCGTGCCCCTGGAGCCCGTCGTGCCCATGGTGGCCGAGGACGAACACCTGGCCCTGCTGCAGCAGGCCCGCGAACAGGCCCATGCGCAAGGCCTGGCCGAAGGGCGCGCGCAGGGCACGGCCGAGGCCACGCAGGCGTGGCAGCAGCGCCTGGATGACTATGTGGCCGGCGCGGGCCGTGAAACGGCCGAGCGCCTGGACGCGCTGGTGCGCACGCTCGACGCCAGCCTGGGCGCGCTGCAGCAGCGCATGGCCAAGGAGCTGCTGCAGCTGGCCTGCGACATCGCCCGCCAGGTGGTGCGCCGCGAACTCGCCAGCAACCCCCAGGCCCTGCTGCCCGTGGTGCGCGAGGCGCTGGACATGCTGGTCAACGAGGGCCGCCCGGCCACCGTGCGCCTGAACCCGGCCGACTGGGCCGCGCTGGAGCAGCCGCTGCACGCCGAATTCGCCCAGGGCAAGGTGCAGTGGCAACCCGACCCGGCGGTGGCGGCGGGCGACTGCCAGGTCGAATCGGCCGGCACCGTGATCGACGGCAGCATGGAAAAGCGCTGGCGCCGCGCCGTGGCCGCGCTGGGCCTGGTAGGGAACTGGCAGGAGACGCAGGAATGAATATGTTTACTACTATATTCATAGCTGCTAGCGCTTGCCCAGAAAGGGCTAGAGGCCAAAAACATGCATGAACCGCATGCGCCCGCCGAAAGCGCCATCCAGGGCGATGCCATCTGGGGCGAGTTCCTCGGCCATGCGCGTGCGCGCGCGGCCCAGCCGCTGGCGCTGGAGTCGCGCGGCACCCTGAGCCGCCTCACCGGGCTGGTGCTCGAAGCCGCCGGCCTGCGCGTGCCCGTGGGCTCGCAGTGCCAGGTGCAGATGCCGGGCCAGGAGCCGGTGCTGGCCGAGGTGGTGGGTTTTTCCGACGGGCGCGCCTTTCTCATGCCGGCGGGCGACATCCACGGGCTGTCCAGCGGTGCGCGCGTGACCCCGGCGCAGCCCTACGTGCCGCCGCCGCAGCTCGGCGACACCGAGGTGCCTTCGCTCGCCGTGGGCATGCTGCGCCTGCCGCTGGGCGATGGCCTGCTCGGGCGCGTGGTCGATTCGCAAGGCCAGGTGCTCGACCATGCGGGCCCGCTGCAGCACGTCATGGCCGAGCCCATGGACCGCAGCCCCATCAATGCCATGGAACGCTCGCCGGTGCGCGAGACGCTCGATACCGGCGTGCGCGCCATCAACGCGCTGCTCACCGTGGGGCGCGGCCAGCGCCTGGGCCTGTTCGCGGGCTCCGGCGTGGGCAAGAGCGTGCTGCTGGGCATGATGGCGCGCTACACCCAGGCCGACGTGATCGTGGTCGGCCTGATTGGCGAGCGCGGCCGCGAGGTCAAGGAATTCGTCGAGGACATCCTGGGCGCCGAGGACCGTGGCCGCGCCGTGGTGGTGGCGGCGCCGGCCGACGCGCCGCCGCTGCTGCGCATGCAGGGCGCGGCCTATGCCACGGCGATTGCCGAGCACTTCCGCGACAAGGGCAAGCACGTGCTGCTGCTGATGGATTCGCTCACGCGCTACGCCATGGCACAGCGCGAGATCGCCCTGGCCATCGGCGAGCCGCCGGCCACCAAGGGCTATCCGCCAAGCTGCTTTGCCAAGCTGCCGGGGCTGGTGGAGCGCAGCGGCAACGGCCTCAACGGCGTGGGCTCGATCACGGCGTTCTACACCGTGCTGTCCGAGGGCGACGACCAGCAGGACCCGATCGCCGACGCCGCGCGCGCCATTCTGGACGGCCACATCGTGCTCTCGCGCGCCCTGGCGGAAACCGGCCATTTCCCGGCCATCGACATCGAGCAATCGGCCTCGCGCGTGATGCACAACGTGGTCACGCGCGAGCACTTCGAGATGGCGCGGCAGTTCCGCGCCATCTATTCGCGCTACCAGAAGAGCCGCGACCTGGTGCAGGTGGGCGCGTACATGAGCGGCTCCGACCCGCAGCTCGACGAAGCCATCCGCCTGCAGCCTGCCATGGCGAGCTTTTTGCAGCAAAGCATGTTCGAGGGCGCGACCATGGACGACAGCCTGAACACCATGGCGGCCGTATTGGCGCAATAGCGGGCCTAGGACACCGCCATGTCATCGCTCAACGCCCTGAACGTCGCCGTGGAAGCCGCCACGCGCAAGCGCGATGCCGCGCGCCAGGTGCTGCAGGACATGCAGCGCGTGGCACAGGCCGGGCAGGCGCAGCTGGAGCAGCTCAGCGGCTACGCCCAGGAGACGCAGGGCCGCTGGGGCATGCGCGAGGGCGGCACGGTGCAGCCCGAGGTGATGTACCACCACTACCAGTTCATCGGCAAGCTGGAGCACGCCATCGGGCTGCAGTCGGGCGTGGTGCAGGAGCAGGCGCGGCGCGTGGAGCAGGCGCGCCAGGCGCTGCTGGAGGCGGAACTGCGCCTGACCAGCCTGCGCAAGGTGGTGGAGCGCAAGCAGCATGAATTGGCCATCGCCCAGATGCGCCGGGAACAGAAACAGACCGACGAGCGCGCATCCTTGCGCTTGGCGGCGGCCAACCAGGGGATAGGGCCCCAGGAGTGATGACCATGGAAACCGTACGTACCTCCAGCCCGCAGCAGCACGGCACGCCCGCCGCACAGGGCGCGCGCGCCACGCGCGGCAGCGGCAAGGCCGCGGGAGCCGACACCGCCGGCACCCAGAGCCCGCAGGATGCCTTCGCGGCGTTGCTGGCCGCCCTGGGCGGGGACGATGGGCTGCTGGCGCAGGACGCGGGCTTGCCGCTGGCGGACGACGAAAGTGCCGGGGCGGGCGGCACCGGGCTGGCGCAAGACCCGGCGGGTCTGCTGGGCCAGGGCCAGCAGCAGCCGTGGAATGCCGCAGCGGCGGCCCAGGCCGCGGCTCTGGCGGCGGGTGGCAATGGCGGGGCGGCCCCGGGCGGGGTCGCCCAGGGCGGAGCCCCGCTGCAAGGTGCGGCGGCGGCCTGGAATGCCGTGGCGGCCCTGGGTGCGCAGGCGCCCGACAGCCTGGTGGCGCAGACGGCATCCATCGACAAGGCTGCCGACCTGACACAGGCGGTGGACAACCCGCCAGGGCAGGCGGGGAGCGTGCCGGGCAAGGGCACCGCCGCCCGCTGGATGGGCTGGAACACGGCCATGGCCGCTTCAGGTGCGGCCGCGGCGCAGGCCGTGCCCGCGCACGGCGCCGTGGCCCAGGACAAGAAGGTGGGTACCGATCTGCTGGCTGCCGTGGCGCCGGCAGGCACTGCGGCCGTGGCCCTGTCGGGTACGGAGCGCCGTGACATGCACCCCGGCGCTGGCACGGAGCGCCTGGCAGCCATGCAGGGGGACCCTGCCGCCGCGGCGCTGGCGGCCGGCCAGCAGGATGCTGCGCCGGCATCGTCCGAAGGACGCCAGGGCGCGCGCGAAGGCGGTGCCGGCGACGGGGGCGCGCAGCCCGCGCATGCTGCGGCGGGCGGTACGGAGCAGGTCTTCGAGCCGGGCGCGCTCGCTCCGGATGGCAGTGCCGTGGCAGCGGACGCCACGCAGCAGGCAGTGGATGAGCAGATGGCCGAACAAGTGGCTTTCTGGGTCGACCAGAACAACCAAAGCGCCGAGATGACGCTGGACCGCGACGGCGAGCCCGTGCAGGTGCGTGTGTCGGTGTCGGGCAACGAGGCGCATGTCGTGTTCCGCAGCGACCAGGTGCAAACGCGCGATGCGCTTGATGCCAGCATGGCCCAGTTGCGCGAACTGCTGCAAAGCCAGGGCCTGGTGCTGGCGGGCGCCACGGTGGACAGCTCGGCCAGCGGGAGCGGCCAGCGTGAACCAGGGCAACGCCAGGGTGGCCAGCCTGGGCGGGCCCAGGTGGCGGTGCCGGGTGTGGAGGGGGCCGTGGGCGGCGCGCGCGCGGCAGCGCAGCAGCAGGGACGGCCCGGGCTCGACGTCTTCGTCTGAGGCCGAACCGAACGGCGGTGAAAGCCGTGGTTTGGGGCGTTTATTCTGGCTATTATCGGGCGCACCCCGTCCAATAATGGACACCATGCGGCCCCTGGCTGCCCGCCCCATCGCAAGGAATTCCCACCGTGTCCGACAAAACGCCTGCTGCCGCACCCGCCAAGGAAAAGGCGTCGAGCAAGAAGCTGATCGTGATCGGCGCCATCGTGGCCCTGCTCGTGGTCGTGGGGGGCGTTGCGGCATGGTTCATGCTCGGGCGGCACAGCGGCGAGGAGGAAGAGGGCGCTGCGGCGCCGCGCAAGGCCACCGCCGCCAAGGTGGCGCCGACCTTCATGCCCATCGAGAACATGGTGGTCAACCTGGCCGACCCCGGCGGTGACCGTTTCGCGCAGATCGGCATCACGCTGGAGCTGGAAGATGCCAAGACGGCCGAGCAGGTCAAGCAGTATCTGCCGGCCATCCGCAGCGCCATCCTGATTCTGGTCTCGCAGCGCTCGGCGGAGGAGCTGCTGTCGCGCGACGGCAAGGAGAAGCTGGCCACCGACATTCTGCGCGAGGTGTCGCGCCCCCTGGGCTTCCGCGTGCCGAAGAAGCCGCGCAAGCCCACGCCGGAGGAGCTGGAGGATGGCGAGGAAGAGCAGCCCGCGCGCAGCCGCCAGAGCCAGAACCCGGTGCGTCAGGTGCTGTTCTCCAGCTTCATCATTCAATGAGCCAAACCGCGAAGGGAGCCAGGCATGAGTGACGCTTTTCTGTCCCAGGAAGAAGTCGATGCCCTCTTGGAAGGGGTCACGGGCGAGAGCCAGAAGTCGGTTCAGGAGCAGATCGAGGTTGGCGCGATCCGCAACTACGACATCTCCAGCCAGGAGCGCATCGTCCGCGGGCGCATGCCGACGATGGAAATCGTCAACGAGCGGTTTGCGCGCAACTTCCGCATCGGCTTGTTCAACTTCATCCGCCGCAGCCCCGAGATCTCGGTGGGCACGGTGCAGGTGCAGCGCTACAGCGCCTTCCTGCGCGAGCTGGCGGTGCCGACCAACTTCAACATCGTGGCGATCCGTCCGCTGCGCGGCAATGGCCTGGTGGTGTGCGAGCCCTCGCTGGTGTTCGGCATCATCGACACCCTGTATGGCGGCGTTGGCAAGTTCCAGACCCGCATCGAGGGGCGCGATTTCTCGCCCACCGAGCAGCGCGTCATCAACCGCCTGGTCGACGTGATCGCGGGCGAGTACAAGAAGGCGTGGCAGGGCATCTATCCGGTGGAGCTGTCGTACCAGCGCTCCGAAATGCAGCCGCAGTTCGCCAACATCGCCACGCCGAGCGAAATCGTCGTCTCCACGGCGTTCCAGCTCGAAATCGGCGACCTGGCCGGGGCCATTCACATCTGCATGCCCTACGCCACGCTGGAGCCGATCCGCGACGTGCTGTACTCGACCGTGCAGGGCGACGCGATCGAGGTCGACCGCCGCTGGGTCAAGCTGCTGACGCGCGAGATCCAGGCTGCCGAGGTGACGCTGGTGGCCGAGCTCGCCCGTGCCGACGCCACGGTAGAGCAACTGCTGGCCATGAAGCCGGGCGACTTCATCGAGCTCGATCGCCAGCCGCGCATCCGCGCTGCGATTGGCGGGGTGCCGGTCTTCGAGTGCCAGTACGGGACGCACAACGACAAATACGCCATCCGCATCGAGGAATGCCTGCGTGGCTCCGATATGAGCTGGCTGGGAGAAAAGCATGGCAACTGAAGAAAACAACAACCCCGATGGCGGTGGCGGTGACGATCCGTTCGCCGGCTGGGCCGAGGCGCTGGAAGAGCAGAAAGGCGCCGACGACAAGCAGGCCGCCGCCGCGGCGGCCGACATGGCCGAGCAGGGCGGGCCGTTGTCCGGCGGCGCATCGCGCCCCTTCACTTCCACGGGCGGGGGCGACGTGCCTGTCAGCGACATCAACATGGTGCTGGACATTCCGGTGCAGCTGTCGGTGGAGCTGGGGCGCACCAAGGTGCCGATCAAGTACATCCTGCAACTGGCCCAGGGCTCGGTGGTCGAGCTCGACGCCCTGGCGGGCGAGCCCATGGACGTGCTGGTCAACGGCTACCTGATCGCGCAGGGCGAGGTCGTGGTGGTGAACGACAAGTTCGGTATCCGTCTGACGGACGTGGTGACCCCGTCCGAGCGCCTGCGCCGTGTCAGCCGTGGATAGTTCCGCCATGACCCAGACCCTGGCGGTCGTGGTCCTTTTCGTGGTGGCGATTTCCTTTCTGCCCTGGCTGGTGCGCCGCCTGCAGCTGCGCCAGGCCGGCCTGGGGGGCGGCAGCGCGGGTTCGCGCGTGCTGACCCAGGTCGCCGTGGGGCCGCAACAGCGCGTGGTGACCGTGGAGGTCCAGCACGAGGGGCAGCGCGCGGTGCTCGTGCTCGGGGTGACGGCGCAGCAGATCCAGTGTCTGCACGTGCTGCCCGCGGGCGGCGCGGCAGTGGCGCCGGCCTCCTTCGCCACCGAGATGGCGGCCGCGCAGGCGCTGCCGCACAAGGACGCCCATGCGTAGCGCTGCGCGCTGGGGCCTGGCGGTGCTGCTGGCCGCCACGGCCGGTGCGGCCTGGGCGCAGCAGGGGGGGGCGGGGACGCTGCCGCTCGTGGTCGGCTCAGGCAGCGGCGGCACCAGCTACTCGGTGCCGATCCAGACCTTGCTGTTCTTCACGGCCTTGTCCTTCCTGCCGGCCGTGCTGCTCATGATGACGGGCTTCACGCGCATCGTGATCGTGCTCTCGCTGCTGCGCCAGGCCATGGGGACGCAGTCGGCGCCGCCGAACCAGGTGGTGATCGGGCTGTCCCTGTTCCTGACCTTCTTCGTCATGGGACCGACCTTCGACCGCGTGTACCAGGAGGCCTACCTGCCCTATTCCACCAACGCCCTGGGCTTTGAGCAGGCGGTGGACAAGGCGCAGGCGCCAATGCGCGAATTCATGCTGAAGCAGACCCGGCAGTCGGATTTCGCGCTGTTCGCGCGCCTGGCGAAGCTGGAGCCCGGCGTGACGGTGGAGCGGGCGCCGTTCCGCGTCATCGTGCCAGCCTTCGTCATCAGCGAGCTGAAGACGGCGTTCCAGATCGGCTTCATGATCTTCATCCCGTTCCTGGTCATCGACATGGTGGTCGCCAGCATCCTGATGTCGCTGGGCATGATGATGCTCTCGCCCGTGCTCGTGGCGCTGCCGTTCAAGCTGATGCTGTTCGTGCTGGCCGATGGCTGGAACCTGCTCATCGGTTCGCTGGCGGCGAGCTTCGCCACCTGAAGGAGAAACCGCCATGACTGCGCAAATGGTGCTCACCATCGGCCGCGAGGCCCTCACCCTGCTGCTCATGGTGGCCATGCCCATTCTGGGCACCATCATGGCCGTGGGGCTGCTGGTGAGCGTGTTCCAGGCCGTGACGCAGATCCACGAGGCCACGCTGGCCTTCGTGCCCAAGCTCATCGCGGCCATGGTGGTGTTCGCCATCGCCGGCCCATGGATGCTGACCACGCTGGTGGACTACCTGCGGCGCACCATCGAATCCCTGCCGACGGCGCTGGGCTGACGCGGGCCGGGGAGGGCGCGGCGCATGGTGACGTTTTCCGAGGGCCAGATCATGGCCTGGCTGTCGCCGCTGCTGTGGCCGTTCCTGCGCGTGCTGGCGCTGTTCTCGACGGCGCCGGTGTTCTCGCTGCGTGTGATTCCGACGCGCGCCAAGGTCGGCTTCGCGCTGTTCGTGTCGCTGTGCGCGCAGCCCATGCTGGGGGACCAGCCGGTGATCGGCGTCAACAGCCCCGAGGCGCTGGGCACGGCGGCGCAGCAGGTGGCGGTGGGCATGGCGATGGGGTTTGCCGTGCGCGTGGTGTTCGCAGCGCTGGATCTGGCGGGCGAGTTCATCGGCCTGCAGATGGGGCTGAACTTCGCCGCGTTCTTCGACCCGGCCAGCGGCGGGCAGATCAGCGCCGTGGGGCGTTTCTTCAGCCGCATGGTGCTGCTGCTGTTCGTGGTCAGCAACGGCCACCTGGTGCTGCTCATGGCCGTGGTCAAGAGCTTCGACCATTTCCCGACCGATGGGAATTTCCTGCAGTCGCTGGCGCAGATGCGGCTGTATGAACTGGGCAGTGCGCTGTTTTCCAGCGCCTTCTGGTTGGCGCTGCCCATGATCGCGCTGCTGCTGTTCGTCAACCTCACGCTGGGCATCATCTCGCGCGTGGCGCCGCAGATGAACATCTTCGCCGTGGGTTTTCCGGTCACCCTCACCGTGGGGCTGATGGGCATCGCCGCCACGCTGCCGATGCTGGAGCAGCCGCTGCTGAACCTGCTGCAGCTGGCGATCGAGATCTTTCAAAAACCATAGCTGCCAGCGCTTTCCTGGTAAGGGCTGGAGGCTGATTTGGCCTGAAATCGTTCCTACACCAGCTGATTGCGGATGGCGTAAACGGTGAGCTCCGCGTTGTTGGTGAGCTGGAGTTTTTCCAGCACGCGCGCGCGGTACACGCTCACGGTCTTGGGGCTGAGCATCAGTTCGTCGGCGATGTCCGACAGGCGCTTGCCCGAGGCGATCTTGACCAGCGTCTGCAGCTCGCGCTCGGACAGCGTTTCGTGCGGCATCTCCGGCGTGGGCTCGGCCAGGCTGTTCGCCAGCAGCTGGGCCACTTCGGGCGTGAGGTACTTGCGTCCTTGGGCCAGGGTGTGCACGGCGGCGGCCAGGTGCGTCGGGTCGCCGGCCTTGTTGGCGTAGCCGTGCGCGCCGGCCTTGAGGCAGCGCAGCGCGTACTGATCCTCCGGGTACATCGAGACGATGAGCACCCGGATGCCGGGGTGCGTCTCGCGCAGGCTGGCCAGCACTTCGAGGCCGTTGCGGCCGGGCATGTTGATGTCCAGCAGCAGCACGTCGCAAGGCGCATGGCGCAGCGCTTCGCGCAGCTCGGAGTAGCCGCCGGCCTCGGCGGCGACTTCGATGCCGGGGTCATCGAGTAGGGTGTCGCGGATGCCACGCCGCAGCACGGCATGGTCATCGCACAGCACGACATGGATCACGGGGTGCACTCCTTGGGCGTGGGGTCGGTGGAAGGCGATGGTAGCGGCAGCGAGACGATCACCGAGGTGCCCTGGCCAGGCCGGCTGCTCACGTCCAGCCAGCCACCCACGGTGCGCGCGCGCTCCTGCAGCCCTTTCAGGCCGAAGGCCTTGGGCTTGCCGCGTGCCTCGGCGGCGAAGCCGCAGCCGTCGTCGCTGACCTCCACGGTCAGCACGCCCTCGTGGTCCGACAGGTCGATGCGCACCTGGCGGGCGCTGGCGTACTTGCCGGCATTGGTCAGGGCTTCCTGCGCCGTGCGGTAGGCCACGAGCTGCAGATCGGCGGGCACGTCGATGGACGGGGCACTGCTGCGCAGTTGCACCGCCACGCCGGTGCGCCGCTCAAAATTCTCGGACAGCCACTTCACGGCGGCCACCAGGCCCTGGTCCAGCACCGGCGGGCGCAGGTTCATCATGATGCGCTGGCTGGCGCCAATGGCGTGCTGCAGCATCTCCAGCGCTGCGCTGGTGTGCGCCTGGATGCCGCCCTCGGGCGCGTGGCGCCCGATCCAGGCCAGATCGAACTTGACGGCGGTGAGCGCGCCGCCGATGTCGTCGTGGATCTCGCGTGCGATGGCCGCGCGTTCGGCCTCGATCGAGCGCTGCAAGTGCTCCGTGAGCTCGGCCAGGCGGCGCTCCGACTGGGCCAGCTCGGCGGCGGCCTGCTCGCGCGCCTGGCGCGCCTCGTGCACCTCGATGGCACGTGCCACCACATGGGGCAGGCGGGCGATGTCGTCCTTGAGCAGGTAGTCGCTCAGGCCCAGGCGCATGGCATCGACGGCCGCGGCTTCGCCGATGGCACCCGACAGCAGCACGCAAGGCGGGTGCCCGGGCTGGCGGGCGACGTGCGCCCACACGTCGAGCGCGGTAAAGCCGGGCAGGCGGTAATCGGCCAGAATCAGGTCGAAGGTGTGGAGGTCGAGCTGCTGCAGTGCTTGCAGGCTGTCGATGTGCTCGATATCGAAGCGGGCGCCGCTGCGCTGCAGGGTGATGCGGGCGAGCTGGTGGTCGGCCAGGGAGTCTTCGATGTGCAGAATGCGCCGGAACGTCTCCATGGTGCTGTCACGCGCAACGTTCTAAGGGTCGATCCGGTACTGTATGGCCCATAGGGCGCTATCATAGGATACAACTTGGAACAAAGCCTTCAGGCATTTGCTCCGCGGGAATGGCTGACCGTCGACACGCCCCTCAGCGGGGGAGGAATGATGCAATCTTCGCTAACAACATCTGGAGGGCCAGCGGTTCAGGTGCCAGTCATGGTGGCGGCGGAACTGCAGGACTCCCTGCTCGTCGTCATGCACGACCTGCAGCGGCTGGAAGGATTGCTCAGCCATGCCACCGACAATCTGCTGGAGCGCTTCGGCGAGGCCAATGGCCTGCTGACCGATGGCGTGGTCGGCACGTCGCCCGAACTCGCTGCTGCGCGTGCGGCACTGCGCAGCGCGGTGACGGAGTTGCAGTTTCACGACATGGCGTCGCAATTGATCTGGCATACCACCAAGGTGCTGCAGGGCTGCGCTTTCCGGCTCGCCTCGGAGGCCATGGGCCAGGAGGAGGGCGAGGAAGCCGCTTCCTTCACCGAGATCATGCCCGAGCGTCCCAACCCCGTGACACAGAGTGAAATGGATGCCGGTTCCATCGATCTGTTCTGAGCCTGTCCGCCGTTCCAAACCTATCTATACAAGTCTCGTTGGAGTCCTACATGCTGTCGATTCTCGCTGTTGACGATTCGCCTTCCATGCGCAAGATGGTGAACTTCACCCTCACTGGCGCGGGCTATCGCGTGGTGGAGGCCGTGGACGGCCAGGATGCCCTGGAAAAAGCGGATACCCACGAGGTGGCGCTGGTGCTGGCTGACCAGAACATGCCGCGCCTGGATGGCATCGGCCTGACACGCAAGCTGCGCGAGCACCCGCGCTACAAGACCACGCCCATCCTCATACTCACGACCGAGTCGAGCGACCAGATGAAGCAGGCGGGCAAGGCCGCAGGCGCCACGGGCTGGCTTGTCAAACCATTCGATCCCAATCGCTTGATCGAAGTCATTCAAAAGGTCATTCGCTGAAACGCGAAGGCGAAGAATCCCCGGACACAGCAGGAGCCCAGATGGCGGATACCTATAACGAAGGAGCAGGCGCAGGCGCCGATTTCGACCTGAGCCAGTTCTACCAAATCTTCTTCGAGGAGGCTGGCGAGAACCTCGACCAGATGGAGCAGATGCTGCTCGATCTGGATCTGAGCGCCGCGAACGACGAGGAGCTCAACGGCATCTTCCGCTGCGCCCATTCGATCAAGGGCGGCGCGGCCACGTTCGGGTTTTCCGATGTGGCCGAGCTGACCCACCAGATGGAGTCGCTGCTCGACCGCCTGCGCCGCCATGAGCTGCAGCCGGTTCCCGCCATGGTCGATGTGCTGCTCGATTCCGCCGATGCGTCGCGCAGCCTGCTGGCGCGCCACCAGTCCGGTGGGCAGGGAGAGGCAGTGTCCACGGCCGATCTGGTGCGGCGCATCGCGGAGCTCGCTGCCGGCCAGGCGCCCACGCTTTCAGCACCGGTGCCGCCCGCACCCGCACCCGCGCCAGTGGCGGAGCCCGCGCCCGCCGCGGCTCCAGTGCCTGCGCCTGCTTCCGCCGGTGGTGCGGCGCGGGCGCTGCAGATCCAGATCGGGCCGATGGAACGCATGGAGCAGGCCGACGCCATCAAGGAACTGTTCCGTGACATCGCAGGGCTGGGAACCATCGAGGACCTGCCTGCCACCGTGCCGCAGACGCGCCTGTATGCCGTGCAGACCAGCTCCACGGACGACGACCTCCTCGACCTGTTTGCCTTCCACGTTGCCAAGGAGCAGGTTCAGATCCGTTCCATGGAAGGGGCGGCGCCCGTGGAGCCCGAACCCACCGATGCCACGGTGCAGGCAGTGTCCGAAATGGCCGGTGGCGCGCCTTACGGTTTCTTCCCCGGCGCGCCGGGCGCGCCTGCGGAGCAGCAGGCCGCGACGGCGGCGCAGCCCGTGGCGAATGCGGCGGGTGCCCGCTCCGCGGCACCGCGCACCGGCGATGCCAAGTCCGTGCAGATGGAATCGACCACGATCCGCGTGGACGTGAAAAAGGTGGACCAGCTCATCAACCTGGTGGGCGAATTGGTCATCACCCAGGCCATGCTGGCGCAGAACAGCCAGGGGCTGGACCCTGCGGCGTACCAGCAACTGCTGGCGGGCCTGGCCGATCTGGATCGCAACACCCGCGATTTGCAGGAATCGGTGATGTCCATCCGCATGATTCCGATGTCGATCGTGTTCAGCCGTTTCCCGCGCATGCTGCGTGACGTGGCGAACAAGCTGGGCAAGAAGGTCGATCTGGTGACGTTGGGCGAGGCCACGGAACTGGACAAGGGGCTGGTCGAGAAGATCACCGATCCCCTGACGCACTTGGTGCGCAACAGCGTGGACCACGGTATCGAGGCGCCCGAGGACCGCATCGCCGCAGGCAAGCCGGAGCACGGAACGATCACCCTGTCGGCGTCGCACCAGGGCGGCTCCATCGTCATCGAGGTGCGTGATGACGGCAAGGGCATGTCGCGCGAGAAGATTCTGCGCAAGGCGCGCGAGCGGGGCATGGATGTCTCGGATGCCATGCCTGACAGCGAGGTGTGGCAGCTGATTTTCGCGCCTGGTTTCTCCACCGCCGATGTCGTGACCGACGTGTCTGGGCGCGGCGTGGGCATGGACGTGGTCAAGCGCAATATCGCCGCGCTCAACGGCTCGGTGGAAATCGATTCTGCCGAAGGCTATGGCATGCGCGTGGCCGTGCGCCTGCCGTTGACACTGGCCATCATGGACGGCATGTCCGTGGGTGTGGGCAACGAGGTCTACATCCTGCCGCTGTCCTCGGTGGTCGAATCCTTCCAGGTCAATCCCGATGACGTGAGTACGGTCGCGCAGGGTTCGCAGCTGGTGAAGGTGCGCGACGAGTACATGCCTGTGATTTCGCTGGAGAGGGTGTTCCAGGTGCCGCGCCAGGACCAGGACAAATCCAGCACCATCATGGTGGTGGTCGAGTCCGATGGCAGCCGCATCGCCCTGCTCGTGGACGAACTGCTGGGGCAGCACCAGGTCGTGGTGAAGAACCTTGAAAGCAACTACCGCAAGGTGGCCAACGTGTCCGGGGCCACCATCCTGGGCGATGGCACGGTGGCCTTGATTTTGGATACCAGCAGCCTGGTGCGCCGCGCGCGCCATTGATGACGCATGAATCCCTGCGCCAGGCTATGTGTGGCGCAGGCAGTGACAAGGAGATATGACATGACTGTGGTGACCCAGAGCGCAGAAGTGGCCGCTACCGGCGCACGCGAGTACCTGACGTTCCGGCTCGACCAGGAAGAGTACGGCATCGACATTCTCAAGGTGCAGGAAATCCGGGGCTACGAGCCGCCGACCCGCATTGCCCATGCGCCGGAGTTCATCAAGGGCGTGGTCAACCTGCGCGGCACTATCGTGCCCATCGTGGACATGCGCTTGAAGTTCAACTGTTCCAGGGCGGACTACAACAGCTTCACCGTGGTCATCATCCTGAACCTGCGCAACCGGGTGGTCGGCATCGTGGTCGATTCGGTCAGCGACGTGATGGAGCTGTCGCCCGACAACGTGCGTTCCGCGCCGGACATCGAGAGTGCCATCGACAGCAACTGCATTCTGGGACTTGGCTCGGTCGGGGAGCGCATGCTGATCTTGCTGGACATCGAGAAGCTGATGTCCAGCGTCGACATGGGCCTGGTTGCGGTGGAAGACTGACGTACGCCGTCATGCGCCAGAACCTCGCCTCCGCCCGCACCGACGATGATGCCGATGCCGTCTCGGGCCCGCTGGCCCAGGGGCGTGAATTCGTCTGGACGACCGCTGACTTCGCGCGGGTGCAGTCCCTGATATACCAGCGCGCGGGCATCAGCCTGCACGACGGCAAGCATGCCATGGTCTACAGCCGCCTTTCCCGGCGGCTGCGCGAGACGGGGCACACGAGCTTCAGCGATTACCTCGGGTGGCTGGAAACGCATGATGGACCGGAGTGGCAGGAGTTCGTCAATGCCCTCACCACCAACCTGACGGCTTTTTTCCGCGAACAGCACCATTTCGAGATTTTTGCTGCGCATTTGCGCACCCGTCCCGCGGGCTCCTCGTGGCGTGTCTGGTGCAACGCGGCATCGACAGGCGAGGAACCCTACTCCATCGTCATCACGGCGCTGGAAACCTTGGGGATGAATGCTGCGTTCAAGCTGACGGCGAGCGACATCGACTCCCGTGTGCTGGCCAAGGCGGCAGAGGGTGTGTACCGCCTCGACGGCGCCAAGGGGTTGAGCCAGGAGCGCTTGCAGCGTTTCTTCCTGCGCGGCAAAGGGGCGAATGCGGGAATGATCCGTGCCAAGCCCGAGCTGCGCAAGGCCATCGAGTTCATGAGCGTGAACCTGATCCGTGACGACTGGCCATTCCGTGAGCCTTTCGACGTGGTCTTCTGCCGCAACGTGATGATTTACTTCGATGCGCAGACGCAGCGCCGCGTTCTGGAGCGCATCCATCGTGTGCTCAAGCCCGGCGGCATGCTGTTCGTCGGCCACGCCGAGAATTTCAGCGAATCGCGCGATCTCTTCACCCTGCGCGGAAAGACCGTATATGAGCGCCGCTGATCGTACCAATGCCGGCTCCGCTGGAAGGGCTCCATGACGTCTCTCAACCCTGGCTCGACGCCTTCAACGCCTGCCGCCAGCGCGCTGTCCAGCGGGATGGAGCGCCGACGTGCGCCGCGCATCGCGCCATTGAGTGCCGATATCTATACCCAAGGCAACCGGACCGTGCCTGAGGTGTCGCTGCAGGACCTCAAGGCCCGTGCGCGCAAGCCGGGCGAGGCTTCGTTCTTCTATTTCGACCACCATTTCCAGTTCAACGCGGTCAAGGTGCTGCCGGGCGAGTACTTCGTCTCGGGCGATAACATCGTCATCATGACCGTGCTCGGTTCATGCATTGCCGCGTGCCTGTGGGACAGCCGCGCACGTGTCGGCGGCATGAACCATTTCATGTTGCCCGAGAGCGACTCCACCGATGTGTCGGGGCGCTATGGCTCGTACGCCATGGAACTGCTGATCAACGAAATGCTCAAGCTGGGCGCACGCCGTGAAACCATGCAGGCGAAGATATTCGGTGGCGGCCAGGTCATGGCCAATTTCACGACCATGAACGTGGGCGAGCGCAACACGAGCTTTGTCGTCAACTACCTGCAAACCGAGCGCATCCCCATCGTTTCGGAGGACGTGCTCGACATCTATCCCCGCAAGGTCGTGTTCTTCCCCGCGACGGGCAAGGCCATGGTGAAGCGGCTGGCGCATGCCCATCCCGAAGCGCTGGCCCAGGAAGTGCGCGGCAATGCCGCCACGGTGGCCAAGACCACATCGGGCGGCTCCGTGGATCTGTTTTGAAGCAAGTGGCTAGAGGAAAAATTTGGGAATGAACAAGAAGATCCGGGTCATCGTGGTGGACGACTCTGCCTTGGTGCGCAGTCTGCTGGCCGAAATCATCAACCGCCAACGCGACATGGAGTGCATCGGCACGGCCAACGATCCGCTGGTGGCGCGCGAGATGATCCGTGAGATGAACCCCGACGTGATTACGCTGGACGTGGAAATGCCGCGCATGGACGGCATCGATTTCCTGGGGCGCCTCATGCGCCTGCGGCCCATGCCGGTGGTGATGATCTCGACGCTGACCGAGCGTGGCGCCGAGGTCACCATGCGGGCTTTGGAATTGGGGGCGGTGGATTTCGTCGCCAAGCCGCGCGTGGGGCTGGCCAGCGGGCTGAACGAACTGGCGTCGCAGATCGTGGACAAGATCCGTGTCGCCGCCGTGGCGCGTGTGCACCGGGTCGCGGCGCCGGCCTCCGGTTCGGCTTCCACTGCGGCCGGTGCGCCGGCCGCAGCGGCCATACCGCCGGCGGCGCCTTCGGGCCTGCTGGGCCGCCTGTCGACGGAGAAGATCATCGCGATTGGCGCATCCACCGGTGGCACCGAGGCCATCCGCGAAGTGCTTGTGCGCATGCCGCCGGATTCGCCGGCCATCGTCATCACGCAGCACATGCCGCCCGGCTTCACGACCAGCTTCGCCGCGCGCCTGAACAGCCTGTGCCAGATCACGGTGAAAGAGGCGGTCAACGGCGAGCGGATTCTGCCGGGCCACGCCTATATCGCCCCGGGGGGCACGCAGTTCCACATTGCCCGCAGCGGCGCCAACTATGTCGCCGTGGTCGATGACGCGCCGCCGGTGAATCGCCACAAGCCCTCGGTGGAGGTGCTGTTCAAATCGGTGGCTGCGGTGGCGGGGCGCAATGCCTACGGCGTCATGCTCACGGGCATGGGCGCCGACGGTGCCGTCGCGATGCGCGAGATGAAAGACGCTGGCAGCTACAACTACGTGCAGGACGAGGCCAGTTGCATTGTCTTCGGCATGCCGCGCGAAGCCATTGCCCACGGCGCCGCGGACGAAGTGCTGCCGTTGACGCAGATCGCCGGGGCCTTGGTGACCCGCCTGCGCAGCACGACGGACCGCCTGCATCACCGCATCTGAAGTGAAACTCAGGCGCAGATCAAGCGGGAGCAACCTGGACGGTGTATCCGATTTGTTGTAGTCGCCGAATGAGCCGGTTGGCGGTTTTTTCGGCGTCAGCGCGGTCAAAGTGCGCAGCCCCCAGGTCATGCCATTCGGTGCCATCTTTGAGCATGTGCCATGCAGCGGTGAGCATGGAAGCGGCCACGGCGATGATGGCCTTCTTGGCACCCCGACGGGCTCGGATGCGGTGGAACTGCGCCTGCAGGTAGCTGCCCTTGACCTTAACCGCGGCCCATGCGGCCTGCACCAAGGTGGTCTTGAGCCACACGCCCCCACGGCGCAGCCGTGTGCTACGCCGCTTGCCCGCGCTCTCGTCGCTGCGCGGGCACAGGCAGGCCCATGACAGCAGGTGGCCTGCCGTTGCAAAGCGCGACATGTCGATGCCGATCTCGGCGACCACCACGTTGGCGCTGACCTGACTCAAGCCGGGCATCGTGCTCAGCAACTTGGCGGCTTGTCGAAACGGCTCGAGCCCCAGGCCCACCTCCTTCTCGATGTCGGCAATGGCCTTGTCCAGAGCGTCGATATGGCCCAGGTGCAGCTTGAGCATGAAGCGGTGGTGGGCACGCACGCGCCCGCTCAATGCCTCGACCAACTCGGCTCGGCTGGCCTTGAGGCGGTTGCCCACGACATATGAAGCCAGACGCTGGGGATCGCTGCGGCCGTCAATGAGCGCCTGCAGCACCGCACGCCCACTCTTGCCCAGGATGTCGCTCAGGACGCTGGTGATCTTGATGTTGGCGTCTTCGAGCACCTTCTCGATGCGCTGCACGTGCGAGGCGCGCTCGCGCACGAACTGCTTGCGCGTTCGCGTCAGGGTGCGCAGCTCCTGCACCGCCACCGGCGGCACGAAGCTGGCGCGGATCAAGCCATGAGCCAGCAGATCGGCCAGCCACATCGAATCGTTCACGTCAGTCTTGCGCCCGGGCATGTTCTTCACGTGCGCGGCATTGGCCAGCACCAACTCGAAGTGGCCTTCGAGCACATGCCACACCGGCTTCCAGTACACGCCCGTAGCTTCCATGGCGACGTGCTCGACGCCGAAGGATTCGAGCCAGTCGGCCAGCTCCAGCAGCAGGCCCGAGGTGGTCGTGGCAAAGGTGCGGACCTCTTGCACCAGCGGGCCTGGGCCCGCAATCCGTGCGCAAGCCACTACGCTTTGCTTGTGCACGTCCAGTCCCGCACAGAGCGGATGAATCACGTCCATGATCGCCTCCTCATCAAAGAACAGCAGCGACACCGGCGTGCGACCCACGTCATCGAAGTCTGAAGTGCGTGCTCAGGCACGCCAGTGCCTGGCGACAGTTTGGGGTGCTCGTGAGGCCGCGGGTCCAACTGATACACGGGTTCGGGACACCAAGTACGAACCGACCTCTGTGCCGGACGCCGCACCCAAATTACACCCTCGTTTCATGCGTCGCGGGTGCTGCGACGCAGCATGAAAAACTGATACGGGTTTGCATTCAACCGTATAACTAGGCGGGAAGCCTACGATCAGTGCTGTAGCACGGCAAGGCGAACCAACGACGTTAGACGGTTGAAGGCAAATCCGTATGAGGTGCAGGCCGGCGCTTCATTCCGAGAGCGTGGTCCAGCGCTCCAGCGCTTGCAGCAGCAGCTCCTCGATTTCCGCGTCGCGCTGGTACAGTGCGGCGGCGCGAATGCCATCCTTGGCGTACAGGGTGCCGTCCGCCAGTTCGGTGCGGATGGCCTGCTGCTCCGCCTCCAGGGCAGCAATGTGGCTAGGCAACTGTTCCAGTTCGCGCTGCTCCTTGTAGCTCAGCTTCTTTTTTGATAGCTGCTCGCGCTTGTCTGGCATGGCTTTGGGCTCGATTTTGTTCTCGCTTATGGGTTTACCCATGGTCACTGGCGTGCGGCTGCGCTGGGACTGAGTGAGCCAGTCCTGCACACCGCCTTCGTATTCACGCCAGAGGCCGTCGCCCTCGCAGGCAATCGTGCTGGTGACGACGTTGTCGAGAAAGGCGCGGTCATGGCTCACGAGGAACACGGTGCCGTCATAGGTCTGGAGCAGTTCTTCGAGCAACTCCAGCGTGTCGATGTCGAGGTCGTTGGTCGGCTCGTCGAGCACCAGCACATTCGCAGGACGGGCGAACAGGCGTGCCAGCAGCAGCCGGTTGCGTTCGCCACCCGAGAGGGAGCGTACTGGCGAATGGGCGCGGGCGGGTGAAAACAGGAAGTCACCCAAGTAGCTTTTCACATGCTTGCGCTGGCTGCCAATCTCGATCCATTCGCTGCCGGGGCTGATGAAATCCTCCAGCGTGGCGTCGAGGTCGATGGCGTGGCGCATCTGGTCGAAGTACGCCACCTGCAGGTTGGCACCGCGCCGCACCTGGCCGCTGTCGGGCGACAGTTCCCACAGCACAATCTTGAGAAAGGTGGTCTTGCCTGCGCCGTTGGGGCCGATCAGGCCGACCTTGTCGCCGCGCAGGATGGTGCCTGAGAAATTGTGCACGATCGTCTTGTCGCCGAACGCCTTGTGCACGCCTGCCAGCTCCGCGACGATCTTGCCCTGGTAGCTGCCGCTGGTGCCGGCGTCGATGTCCATCCGCACCCGGCCCAGCGCATCGCGCCGCTCGGCGCGGTTGACGCGCAACTGTTCCAGCCGGTTGATGCGGCTTTGGCTGCGCGTGCGCCGTGCTTCCACGCCTTTGCGGATCCATATCTCTTCCTGCACCAGCAGCTTGTCGGCGCGGGCATTGATGACGGCCTCTTGGGCCAGCTGCTCTTCCTTTTGTAACTGGTACTGGGCGAAATTGCCGGGATAGGAGCGTAACTGGCCGCGATCCAGCTCGACGATGTGTGTGGCCACGCGGTCCAGAAAAGCGCGATCGTGGGTGATGGTGACGACACTGCCCTTGAACCCCAGGAGCAGATCTTCCAGCCACTCGATCGAGTCCAGATCCAGGTGGTTGGTGGGCTCGTCCAGGAGTAGTACATCCGGCCTGGCCACAAGCGCTTGTGCGAGAGCCACCCGCTTGCGGGTGCCGCCCGACAGCGTGCCGACAATCGCCTGCGGCTCAAGGTGCAGGCGGTGCAATGTTTCCTCGACACGCTGTTCCCAATTCCAGGCGTCAGCCGCCTCGATCTGCGACTGCAACGCATCCAGATCCAAGTCTGGTGTGTTGGACAGGTACTGCTCACGCAACGCAATGACCGCAGCCAATCCCGCGGAAGCCGCTTCAAAGATGGTGTGCGTGGGCTCCAGCACAGGCTCCTGGGGAACATAGGCAATGCGCAGGCCTTGCTGCACTTGCAGTACACCATCATCAGGATGTGCCAATCCCCCCAGGATTTTGAGCAAGGATGACTTGCCAGCGCCGTTGCGGCCGATCAGCCCGACGCGCTCATTGGCTTCGAGCGAGAAGCTGGCGTGATCCAGCAGGGCCACATGCCCGAAGGCGAGCTGGGCGTCTAAGAGAGTAATGAGTGCCATATGGGAGCAGGATTATCGAGCTCCGTGGGAGCGAGGCACTTGCGCAGTGCGGTTGTGTTTGTGAAAATTTCGTGAAACCCGTGCTATAGTCACGCCTCTTCGTTGCTGAAGCGCTTGTGCAGACAGGTGGGAGGCGGCGAAGGCGGTAAATCTTCTCTTTGTTTGTTGCGCGGTAAGGTTTTTCTGTGCTATGATCGAAGGCTTCGCTGCTAGAGCTTGATGCTCTGGTGGTGAAAAAGAAGATGGCTTTGAGTTGCGATTGAATGAAAATTCGATG